>NC_020126.1:955781-1274375 GCF_000331735.1 Myxococcus stipitatus DSM 14675
GGCTCGGGTCTGCGCATCCGTGAGGTCCTTCTCTGCCTCCACGAACTGGAACCAGCCAGAGTGCTCTTCATGCCTGCTCAGTGACGCAGGCGCATAGCCCAGCCGGTACAGCTCTCCGATGGTAGGCCGCTGACCTCGGCTGTCTCGCAGCTCGCGGTAGACGCGCGCAACCTCCGTCTCTCCTGTCGCCAGGAAGTGGCGCAGCATCTCCTTCGCTTCGACCTCCACCTGCACGGAACAACCCGGTGGCAGCTCGGGCTGCTTGCCGTGCACCAGGAAGTCCCGGAGCGACATCGCCCCTCGCCCCAGTGCCAGCAGCGTGCGCACCCGGTCGAGGAACAACCGATGGTTGCCCACGAAGTCGATGACCGTGACGCGGGTCTTCCCCTCGGACTTGCGCAGCCCTCGGCCCAGCTGCTGAAGGAAGACGACGGGGGACTCCGTGGGGCGCAGCATCACCACGCGGTCGATGCTCGGCACATCCACACCCTCGTTGAAGAGGTCCACCGAGCACACCGCGTCCAGCGTCCCCGCCGCCAGCTCTCGCAGCGCCTGCGCCCGGTCCGCCGAGCCCGGCCCCGAGTAGACGGCCGCGGCCCTCACTCCCTTCTCCTCCAGCCACCGCTGGACGTAGTTCGCATGGGACACCGAGACACAGAACACGAGCGTCCTGCTCGCCGCGTGCTCCTCCCAGGCTCGCCACAGCGTCCGCATCCGCGCTTCCGTCTGGACCGCTTGCGCCAGCGCCTCCGGCTCGAAGCTCCGGCTTCGCCAGGGGAGGTTCTCGTAGGGCACGTCATCCTTGAGCCCCAGGTACGCGAACGGCGTCAGCAGCCCCGCTTCGATGCCTTCTCCCAGGTCCGCCCGATAAGCGAGGTGGTCATCGAACAGCCCCAGGATGTCGCCATCATCCGCGCGCTCGGGCGTCGCCGTCAGGCCCAGCAGGAACGCCGGCTCCAGCCGCGAGAGAATCACCCGGTAGCTCGCCGCCGCGGCGTGATGCACTTCATCCACGATGACGTAGTCGAAGCGGGCCGCTGCTCGCAGCGCCTCCAACCCATCGCGATTCGACAGCTTCTGCACCGAGGCGAACACCACATCGCCCTCGAGCGAAGACTTCGAGCCCACGTACCAACCAAAGCGCCGCCGAGGAAACTGGCGGCGAAAGGTCTCCGCCGCTTGGACCAACAGCTCCTCGCGATGGGCCAGGAAGAGGACGCGCGGCTGGACCTCTTGCTCTGCCTGAAAGGCAGCCACATCCCATGCGGCCAGCAACGTCTTCCCCAACCCCGTCGCCAACACCACCAGCGCACGCCGCCGACCTTCCTCCCGGCTTCGCGCGAGGGCTCGCAATGCCTCTCGCTGGAGCACGTGTGGCTCGCGAGGCGGAACCACCGACTCCGCTTCAACGGGGGCGCGCGTCCGCTGCGTGAGGCTCGCGCGGCGCGCATAGGCCTCCACCCAGTCCGCCTCCAGCGGCGTGGCTCGCTCCCACCAGTCCTCGAAGGCCTCGACCACTTCCCCCCAGGCCCGAGGGTCCCGGTCCTGCTCGACACGCAGGTTCCACTCGATGCCTGTCTTCAGCGCGGACCGGGAGATGTTGCTCGAGCCCACGTACGCCACCGCGAGCTCCTCCCCTTTGAACCGCCAGGACTTGGGATGGAACGAGGACACCCGCTCCTTCTCCACCTCCACGATGCGGGCCTCGAAGTGTCCTCGGCTTCCGCCCTGGAGCACGCTGTCCTCGTCCATCCAATCCAGCAGGCGTCGCAGCGCCTCCGCCTGGGTGATGGTCAGATAGTCCCCCGTGAGGATTCGCACCCGCGCTCCTCGCAAGAGGGCCGCGTCCACGGACTGCCGCAGCACGTCCAACCCGCTGTCCTGCACGAACGCCGCGAGCACCGCGATATCCGTCGCACGCGAGAACAGCGGCTCCAGGTGCGAGAGGAACGGGTCACCCAGTCCACCCGTGGCGAGCGGCTTCGCCTGTGGCGCGGCCAGGTGGTTCCCCTTGTGCGGAATGACATGCCGGACGCCACCGCGTGCGTCTCCGACGTCCCCCTGGAAGCGGGGAATGACATGCACATGCAGGTGGAACACCGTCTGCCCGGCCGCCGCGCCCACGTTGATGCCCAGGTTGTACCCATCCGGGCGCAGCTCCGCGTCCAGACCCCGCTTCACCTCGTCCACCAGCTCGAAGAGGGCGCGCTGCTCCTCGGCCGTGGCGTCGAACCAGGTGGCGACCGGGCGACGCGGAATCACCAGGGTGTGTCCCGGGCTCACCGGGAAGCCGTCTCGGATGGCGAAGGCCAGCGTGTTCGAGGCGACCCACCGGGATTCAGGAATCAGCAGGAAAGGGGAGGACACCGCGACACCCTAGCCCAGCCCCCACGCCCCTCGGGCGCACCCGCCGTGTGGAGAGGGGGCGAGCGGACGTCTTCGCACGATGCCGGGTGCATCGAGTGCCCGGGGCGGGGTACACAGGGGGCTCGGAGGGTTGAAACGAGATGGACGCGAACGCAGTGGCGGAGCTGGAGAAGGCGGGCGTGAAGGTCGATGCCCCGGACCGGCTGTTTGTCGCCGTGGAATGGGACGAGAACCAACGCGTGATTCCCGTGGGCGCCCGCGCCCAGGTCCGCGCCGGCGAGCAGCTGGCCCACGTCCACCTCCAGCCCATCTCCAAGCTGTGGACCGGCGACACGAAGCCCCCCAGCTTCGCCAAGACGCCCCCCCTCGAGTACCACCCGTTCTTCATCCTCATCGAGGCCACCGCCGCCGGCTACTGCCGCGCCGTGCGCAACACGGAGACGGACCAGGAGTTCGAGCGGCTCTACCGCCACCTGGTCCGCCGCCCCGACGGCACCGACCGCAACCCCCTGTTCTCCTACCTCCAGGGCGCCGTCCGCCTCTACATGTCCCTGCGCGACGTCAGCCAGGCCGAGTTCGAGGCCGTCGTCCTCCGCCTCCACCAGTCGGCGAAGCACCACCAGACCCACGTCGGAAGCATCAACTACTTCCAGGACGTGCTGCGCGGCGTGCTCGGCGCTTGAATCACGGCCCACCCTCACCGGTGGGCACCCAGGCTCCCAAGTGGAATATCGTGCTCGGCCGCCCGTTCCCGGGCGCCTTCCTCCACGACAGGAGCACGGATGTTCCGTCAGTCCCTCCTCTGGACGTCGTGCCTGACGCTGCTGGCGGCCCCCGCCGCCATCGCCCAGGCACCCGCCAAGGCGGCCGCTCAACCCGCCGCCACCTCCACCCAGAAGCTCGGCTCCAACGTCGAGAGCCGCACCTTCAAGAATGGTCTCAAGGTCATCGTCTGGCCTGACCACGACATTCCGAACGTCACCCTCAACAACTGGTTCCGCGTCGGAAGCCGCAACGAATACCCAGGCATCACCGGCCTGTCCCACTTCTTCGAACACATGATGTTCAACGGCGCCAAGAAGTACGGCCCCGGTGAGTTCGACCGCGTGATGGAGGCGAACGGCGGCGCCAACAACGCCTTCACGTCCGAGGACGTCACCGTCTACCAGGACTGGTTCCCGCGCACCGCGCTCGACCTCATCTTCCAGCTCGAGGCCGACCGCCTCCAATTCCTCTCGTTCGACCCCAAGGTCATCGAGTCCGAGCGCGGCGTCGTCTACTCGGAGCGCCGCTCCAGCGTGGACAACAACAACATGGTCGCGCTCATGGAGCAGGTCCAGGCGACCGCCTTCGTGGCCCACCCCTACCAGTTCCCCGTCATCGGCTGGCCTTCCGACATCGAGTCGTGGCGCATGGAGGACCTCCAGCGCTACTTCAAGACGTACTACGCCCCGAACAACGGCACCCTCGTCTTCACCGGCGCCGTCACCCCGGCGGAAGTCTTCGCCCTCGTCGAGAAGTACCTGGAGCCCATCCCCTCGCAGCCTCCGCCGGAGCCCGTCCGCACGAAGGAGCCGGAGCAGCAGGGCGAGCGGCGCATCGTCCTCCAGAAGCTCGCCCAGTCCCCGCTCCTCCAGCTCGCCTACCAGGGCATGGCCGCGAAGGACGCCGACGTCGAGGCCCTCACCCTCCTGCTCAACATCCTGGGCGACGGTGACTCCTCGCGACTCCACCGCCGCCTCGTCGAGGAGGAGCGCGCCGCCATCAACGTGGCCACCTACTTCAGCCCCGGCTTCGACCCGTCCCTCGTCTGGGTGACCGCGGACCTGCCCCCCAAGGGCAACCTGGCGCGCGTCGAGGCCCTCATCACCGAGGAGCTCGCCCGTGTCGTGAAGAGCGGCGTCACCGAGGCCGAGCTGACCAAGGCGCGCAACATCACCCTGGCCACCTTCTGGCGCTCCCTGGAGACCATCAACACCCGCGCCTACGCGCTGGGCGCCGCGGAGACCTTCCGAGGCGACTACCGCCAGCTCTTCGAGGCCCCCGCCCGCTACGAGCGCGTCACCCGCGAGGACCTGCGCAAGGTCGCCGCCCGCATCTTCGCCACCCAGCGCCGCACCGTCGGCTGGCTCGTCCCCACCGAGGAAGCCGCCGCCTCCCCCACCGCCGCCACCAAGGATGCCAAGCGATGATTGCCCCCCTCTCCTGGAAGACAGTCATCGCCACGGTCCTGCTCTCCTCGGGCCCGGCCCTGGCCCAGAGCGTCGCGAAGCCGACCCAGCCGGCCACCGCTCCCTCCACGCAAGGCGTCACCCTCCCCAAGCCCACCACGCTCACGCTCGCGAACGGCGCGCGCCTGCTCCTGGTCGAGCGCAGGGACGTCCCGCTCATCTCCTTCAGCGCGTGGGTGCGCGGCGGAGCGCTCGCGGACCCCGCGGGCAAGGAGGGCCTGGCGGCGCTCACCGCGGAGCTGCTCCAGCGCGGCGCCGGTTCGCGTGACGCGCGCCAGTTCGCCGAGGCCGTGGACGGCGTGGGCGCCACGCTCAAGACGCACGCGGACCTGGAGCACCTGGCCGTCACCGGCCAGTTCATGTCCCGAGACAGCGCGCTGATGGTGGAGCTGCTGTCGGACCTGCTCACCCGCCCGCGCTTCGCCCAGGACGAGCTGAAGAAGACGCGCGAGCGCATGGCGTCCGAAATCATCGCCGCGAAGGACGGAGACCCGCGCGCCCTCATCAACACCTACTTCGAGGCGTTCCAGTTCTCCGGCCACCCCTACGGTACCCCCGTGGGCGGCACCGAGGCCTCCCTGCCCACGCTGAGCCGCAAGGACGTGCTCGCCTACGCGAAGAACCAGCTCGGCGGAGACCGGCTCATCCTCTCCGTCGTCGGTGACTTCGACACGAAGGAGCTCGCCGAGAAGCTGGGCGCCGCGCTGGGCGGCTGGGCCAAGGCCGCGAGCCCCGCGCCGCAGGCCCCCGTCACCACCGTCACCAAGGGCCGCCGCGTCCTGCTGGTGGACAAGCCCGACGCCACCCAGACGTACTTCTCCGTCGGCAACACGGGCATCTCCCGGAGCGACGCGGACCGCGTCACGGTGGACCTGGTGGGCACGGTGCTGGGCGGGCGCTTCACCTCGCTGCTCAACACGGAGCTGCGCGTGAAGTCCGGCCTCACCTACGGCGCCCGCGCGGGCTTCTCGCAGAGCACCCACCCGGGGGCGTTCGTGATGTTCTCCTTCACCCAGACGGAGACGACCGAGAAGGCCCTCGACATGGCGTTGGATGTCTATTCCCGCTACCGCAAGTCTGGAATGGATGACGCGATGCTGGCGTCGGCCAAGGCCTATGTGCTGGGCCAGTTCCCGCCCGAGCTCGAGACGGGAGGGCAGGTGGCCAACAGGCTGTCGGAGCTGGCCTTCTACAGCCTGGACGCCAGCGACGTGGATGGCTTCGCCGCGGCGGTGTCGCGCGCCACCCGCGCGGATGTGTCCACCGTCATCGGGCGCACGCTGCCCGCGCCGGAGGACCTCACGTTCGTCCTCATCGGCAAGGCGGCGTCGATTCGCGAGCTGGCGCGCAAGTATGGCCCCGTCACGGAGATGAAGATCTCCGACAAGCGCTTCACCCCGGCGCCCTCCCAGCGCTGACGCCGCACCGCAGTCCGGGCCCGCCGCCGAGCTTCACCGTTCGGGCCCGGATTGCGCGGCACCCCTCCCCCGAGTCCACGCCGTGGTCGCGCAACACCTGTCGCGGGTGGATTGCGCAACGCCATCCGTCTGTGAATCGCCTCCGAGGCGCCGCAACACTTGCCACGTCAGGATTGCGCAGAAATCCACGTGTCGGGGTTTGTTGAAAGCTCCCCTGAAATCCCTTGGGGGCTCGAGTGGAGAGGGGGACGTGTGCGCCCGTCTGGTATCTCTTTTGCTTCAACGCTGATGTGTGTCGTGTGCTGGGTGGGGTGTAGCCCCGACCCCCGCGAGTCGGAGGGACCGCCGGCCGTGGGAGTCGAGTCACCCGGGGATGGGACGTGGATGGGAGCGCCCGTCGCGGAGGGCTGTGCGCCCGATGGGGGGCCCTCGCCGGACGCGGGGCCTCCTCCCGATGGTGGGCCCGGGTCCGAGGACAGCGTCCTCGTGACGAACACCACGCGCTTCCACACGGCGGTGGGAATCGCCGAGCGCCCCGGTGACCTGTCGACGAATCCCCCTGAGATTCTGGTGTTCGACGGCGCCCGCTTCCTGGTCATCCAGGGCACGCCGTCCCCGGAGGGCCTGCGCTTCAAGGGGGTGCCCCCGGGGCCGTACTACCTGAGCGTGGGGGGGCGCTACGTCGTCACCGACGCGAGGCAGGTGGAGGTGGGCACCAACCGCCTGGGCCGGCCGGACGCGGTCTATGCCGAGGTCGGTGGCATCCAGGCCCTGAACCTCAACCTGTCGAACCTGGAGCCGTGGAGGCGAGGCACCGTCCTGGAGCTCGCCTCGGCCCAGGTGGACATGAGCGGCGACGTATACATTCCCTCGGAGGCGGTGCCCGAGGGGGCCATCTCCCTCAACTTCGACGGGGCCTCCTATTCCTCCTACACGGGGAGCCGGTTCCCCCTTTTCGAGTCGGAGTACCGGGACCGGCTGTATGTCAATCAGCTCAGCCCGTCCTCCGCGGGAGCGCTGCCGGATGGACGGCCGCTGACGTACACGGCCCTGACGCGCTCGGTGGAGGTGGGGACGTTCGACTTCCTCCCGGACGGAGTCTCTCCCCTGCCTGTCACGGCGCGGCTGCAGCCCGCGAAGGCGCGCGAGTTCCCCCTGGAGTGGCGCCTGCCCCAGTTCACCCCCTTCGCCACCCAGGCGCACCCGCGCGCCGAGCATTCCGCCAACACGTTCAGCCTCCTGCCGGCGGCCCATGGTGTGTCCGAGGGCTGGATTGGCTACTCCGGGACGCTGCTCACGCTGCGCCCGCCCGCGGCGCCCATGGCGGACGTCACGACGCGGCTGCGCTTCGGCAATCCCTTTCCGTCGAACTGGGGGGTCGTGGCCATCGCGAGCGCCAGCTATCGCGTGATGGAGCCGGTGCCGGATGGCTCGGGGCGTCTGCTCCGGCTCACCGCGTCGAACGTCGTGAACGACCGTCTGGACAACGTCATCGCGGGCCCGGTGGTTCCGCGCGTGTCTCCGCCCCGGTCCCTCACCATCGACGGGGTGCCGGCGAGCACGCCACGCGTGGTGGGGACCGCCAGCCCCGTCATCGCCTGGGCGCCGCCCACGCTCGGCACGCCCTCCGTCTATCGGGTGCGTCTGGGCCGGTATGACCGGGACGCGGGCCTGGTGCTGAACGTGCGGTTCGTGGACGTGCCCGGCTCCATCACCCAGGTGCGCCTGCCTCCCGACATGCTGCTGCCCGGGAGCATCTACTACCTGGCCGTGACGGCCCTCGACGCCCCTGGGTTCGACGTGAGGCGGCGTCCTTTCAAGACGAACGAGATGCTGCCCTATCACAGCGCCGACGCCATCAGTTCCCTGTTCACGACGCCCTGATGCCGGAGGGCCACGGCTGTGTGGCTTCATGGCCGCGCGCTCGCGCAACACCTGTCGTGTCTGGGGGCACGTTGTTTGTCTCGTGGGGTGAAGGTCCGGCGCCGCGACCGCGTCGCTGGGCTTGGATTGTGCAAAGTCTTTCGCAGTGGATTCTCAGGAACGTCTCTCTTTGAGTTGGGGGTGTCATGCATCTGTCGAGGAAGTCTTTTGTCTTGGGGGCAGCGTGTGTCTCGTGGCTGGTGGGGTGTGGCGCCGGCCCGGGGGAGTCGAATGAGTTCCAGGGTGGGGTGACGCCGGTGGTGACGGGCCCCAGCGCGCCTGGGGATGGGACGTGGATGGGGGAGGCCGTCACCGACGGCTGTGCGCCCGACGCGGGTCCTCCCTCGGACGGTGGCAGCCCGACGGACGCGGGCACGCCGAGCGACGTGGTCTTCGTCAAGCGCCTCACGCGCTTCCACACGTCGGTGGGCATCGCCGAGCGCGCCGAGGACCTGTCGGCGAGCCCGCCCGAAATCCTGGTGCATGACGGAGCCAACTTCCTGGTCATCCAGGGCTCCGCGGCGCCCGGAGGCTGGCGATTCTCGGGGGTGCCCGAGGGGACCTACTACCTGAGCTCCGGCTCGCGGTACGTCGTCACCGATGCGCGCGAGGTGGACATCGGCACCAACCACGTCGGCCGGCCGGACGTCGTCCACGTGGAGACGGGCACTGGCGGCTCGATGCCGCTCCAGCTCAACCTGCTGAACCTGGCGCCGTGGCAGGCGGGGAGCCGGCTGCACCTCAACTCCACGCAGGTGGAGTTCATGGGCGAGGTCTCCCTCTTCGAGGACGTTGCTCCGGGGTCGACCTCGCTCAACACCAGCGCGGCGGACTTCTCCTCCAGCGTCGCCATGACGCTCCCCGTGCTCGAGGGGGACAAGGGAGACCGCTTCTACGTCAACCAGGTCAGCCCGTTCCCCGCGGGGCGCACGCCGGATGGCAGGGCGCTGACGTTCTACTCCGTGGAGCGTTCGCTGGAGGTGGCGTCCCTCGACTTCGTCCCGGACGGCTTCTCGCCGCTGCCCGTCACCGGTCGGCTCATGCCGGCGAAGGTGAGGGAGTTCCCCATGGAGTGGCGCCTGCCCACCTTCGCGCAGTGGACCTCGGACGTCCACCCGAACGCCACGCCCTCTTCGGCCAACTTCTACGTCTCGCCGACGCCGTATGGCGTGGATGAGAGCTGGCTGGGTTATGCCGGAGAGCTGCTCAGCCTGCGCATCCCCGCGGGCTCCATCTTCGACTACACGGGCCGGCTGAAGTTCGGCAACCCGTACCCGGCGAGCTGGGGCGTGCTGAGCAACCTGTCCTTCGGCTACCGGGTCACCGAGACGGTGCCGGATGGCTCGGGCCGCTCCGTGACGCTGTCCGCGACCAACGGAGGCTTCGACACGCTCGACAGCGCCATCGCGGGTCCGGTGGTGCCTCGGATGTCGCCGCCTCGGGTGCTCACCATCGACGGGCTGAAGGCCAGCACGCCGCGCGAGGTGGGGACCGCCAGCCCCGTCATCGCCTGGGAGCGGCCCGTGCTGGGCACGCCCGACTCCTACCGGGTGGGGCTCTTCCGATACGACACGAACCTCGGGATGACGTTGCCCGCGGGGTACATCTACATGCCGGGCTCCGTGAACCAGGTGCGGCTGCCTCCCGACATGCTGCAGCCGGACAGCATCTACTTCATCCGGGTGACGGCCGTCTCCGCGCCCCGGTACGACGTGAAGCGCAGCCCGTTCAAGTCGGCGGACCGGATGCCGCACTACAGCGCGGACGCCCTCAGCTCCCTGTTCACCACGCCGTGAGGCGCGGCGGCTGAGCGCGGGTGTCTCCAGGCCTCGGCGTGCTTCCTGGCGCCGGGGCCTTATCGCGTGTTGGAGACGACGGGGGGCTTCGCGGGCTCCCGGGTCAGCTCCCGGTAGCGCGTCTGGCACCGCTGGAAGCGCGCGTCGACGGAGCGCGCGAACCAGGCCGTGGTGCGCTCACCCTTCAGCTTGGGGCTCTGGAGCGTCACCTGGGGGAGCTGCGCGTACGCGGGGGCCTCTCCCGTCTGGTTCGCGTAGACGCGCTTCACCGCCCGGAAGGTCTCCGTGGACTCGAAGTCCTCGCGCTTCTCCTTCTTCACGTCGCGGCGGACCTGGTTCTCGCTCAGCTCCGGCGCGTGGTGACGGCGGAAGGAGAGCAGCGCCGCCAGGGACTTGCTGTCCTCGCTCCGGGGCACGCCGTTCTTGTCATAGAGTTGCAGGTCGCCATCCAGCGTCAGCGGCACCTGGGTGAGCTGGCTCACCTGGGCCTGGAGCGCCGCGTTGCGCGAGGCGTAGAGGCCCGCGTTGTAGTCGGCGAAGCGGAAGAGGGGCTGGGGGTAGGCGGCCTCGTAGCCCATGAGGCGCGCGGTGCCGAAGCGCACGCCGCCCTCGCGCGTGTACATGGACTCGCGCACCTTCACCGGGTCCGAGTCCTCGCCTTCCTTCTCCACCGCGTAGCGGACGCTCACCTGCATGGAGCCCGCGGTGGTGACGGGGTTGAGGTCCTCCAGCCGGCGCGAGGAGAACAGGGAGCTGGCCAGGTTCATGGTGGCGAACGTCGTGGGGTACTCGGCTTCGTAGTACGCGAGCATGTCGCGGAAGAGCCGGTCCAAGTCCCGCTCGGTGCGCACGGCGCGGAGCCGGGCGTCGAAGGTGCGCTTCTGTCCGGGCGCCTTGCCCGCGAGCACCGAGGACAGCGCCTTGCGTCCCAGGGGGCCCAGCGTGTCCGCGTGGTCCTCCAGGCGCTTGCGCACCAGGCGCGACAGGTTCGGCACGGCCGGGTCCGCCTGGAAGCCGGACTCCTGTTCGATGACCGCGAGCACCGAGCACACCGTCATGGGGGAGGGGAATACCTCCTCGGCTTCCAGCGCGGTGAGCACGTCTCGCGCCCAGCCCTCACGCTCCTTCACGTGGGGCGGGATGAGCTTGGTGACCTGCTGCTGCGTGAGGCGGGGCGGAGGCGGGACGGAGGGCGTGGGCGTGCTCACGCCGCGCGGGGTGCAGGTGGTGAGCAGTCCCAGCAGGGCCCAGAGGACGCGCCCACGGCCGCGCCACCTCGGGTGGGTTCCACCTGCCGCCGGGCCTGGGCCATCCATCCGCTTTCCTTTCGAGCACGACGCGAAGTCCCACGCACGTCCTTAGGGCTCTCGACGGCTGGCCCGAAAGGCCATTCAGCGCGTGACGGGGAGCGTTATCCTACCTTGCCACAGGAGTCGGAAGGGGCGGAGGTGCTCACTTGGGCCACGCCGTCATCGCGCGCGCCACGGCCTTGACGTGGGAGCGCACCAGCTCGCGCGACGCGAGCAGCTCCAGGGCGTTGTCGGGCGTGTAGCCCAGGCAGAGCACCACGTCGTCCTCGGGCGCCGCGCGCATCTCCAGCTTCATGTAGTCGAGCATCCGCGGCACGGGCTCTCCCTCCGTGTCGCGCGTGAAGCGGCCGAAGACCGCCGCCTTCGGGTCCCTGCGAGGCGCCGTCTCCTTCAGCGCGAACAGGCGCCGCACCGCCGCGAGCACGTCCGGCTGTTCCAGCATCTGCTCCGGCCGCGCGGGCCCCGCGAGCTCCCACTCCAACAGGCGCATGCAGCCGCGCACGAACTCCACGTCGGTGATGACCAGTCCGTACAGGTACCAGTCCGCGCACGCGGCCAGCACCAGTCGCGCCTGTCCATCCGAGAGCCAGCCGAAGGAGGGGCAGGTGAAGGTCTCACACACCGACGAGCGGTAGACGCCGCAGTCGCGCAGGTCCTTGCCTCCCGTCACCTTCGGGTGGCCCAGACAGCCGACCTGCTTGCGCTCCCGGTCCAGGAAGCCCAGCAGGGGACACACGCGCACCGCGGGGAACAGGGGCGCCGCGCGCCGAGCGTCCGTCAGCTCCCGTGCCGCCGCGCTCCACGCCTCGGGCTCCTGGGGGACGCGTCGCAGCCGCTCCGTCTGCATGGAGAGCTGCTCCGTCAGCGCCCCTCGGGAGTGGTCCTTGAAGTTGTAGAGGCCGCAGCAGGCGCCGCACGAAGCGCCTCCACCGGGCTGACACAGGTGGAAGGAAACCGTCACCCCTTCATTCTACGGGGCTTCTCGCATCCTGCACTGGAAACGAGCCGATTCGCCCTCCAGGCGGGGGCCACCAGGCGCGGGGCCCCGTGCCTGGCCGTGCGCCTGGAGTGTCCTCAGAACCACTCGGGGCGCATCCGGGCGTAGGAGTCCTCGCCCGTGCGGCACAGCGAGGCGAGCAGGGGCACTCGAGGCAGCTCCGCCGCGAACCAGTACTGCGCCGCCGCGAGCTTGCCCTCGTAGAAGTCCGCGTCCCCCTGCTGGCGCGCGAGGCCCTCCTTCGCCGCCGCGGCCTGCTCCAGCCAGCGCCACGCCACCACCAACACGCTGAACAGCTCCAGGAAGTCCGCGCTGTGGCGCAGCATCAGCTCCACCTCGCCCGCCATTCCTCGCGCCCCCAGCTCCGTCACCAGCTCGCACACCTCGCCCAGCGTCCGCTCCAGCGCGTCACACCACGCGGACTCCACGCCGGCCGCGCGGGCCCGGCCCACGCCCTGGCCCACCACGTCCGCGAAGAGCGTCAGCGCCGCGCCACCGCCCGCGACCACCTTGCGACCCAGCAGGTCGAGTCCCTGGATGCCCGTGGTGCCCTCGTGGATGCTGTTGAGCTTCTGGTCTCTCAGCCACGCCTCCGGCAGGTACTCGCTGGAGTAGCCGTAGCCGCCGTGCACCTGCACCGCGAGCGCGTTGGACTCGAAGCCGCGCTCGGCGGGGAACGTCTTGGCCACGGGCGTCAGCAGGTCCGCGAGCAGCCCCGCGCGCCGACGCGCCTCCTCGTCCGGGGCGTGCGAGGCGAGGTCCGCCTGGAAGGCCGCGGCCACGAGGAGCGACAGCCCGCCTTCCACGATGGCCTTCTGGCGCAGCAGCATGCGGCGCACGTCGGCGTGCTCGATGATGGGGAGTTGGGGGCGCGTGGCGTCCTTGGCCCAGGCGGGGCGGCCCTGCGGGCGCTCGCGCGCGTAGGCCACCGCCTCATGGTAGGCGACCGACGCGGTGGCCACGCCGTTGAGGCCCACCATGATGCGCGCCTCGTTCATCATCTGGAACATGCACGCGAGGCCCCGTCCGGGCGGGCCCACCATCCACCCATGACAGTCGCCCGACTCGCCGTAGTTGAGGGCGAGGCTGGGGATGCCCTTCCAGCCAATCTTGTGGATGACGCCCGCCACGCGGACGTCGTTGTCCACCAGCGTGTCCCCCTGGGGCCGCCGCGCGGGCACCGCGAAGAGGGAGATGCCCTTGGTGCCGCTCTCCATCCCCTCGGTGCGCGCCAGGGTGAGGTGAACGATGTTCTCGGTGAAGTCCTGGTCGCCGCCGCTGATGAAGATCTTCGAGCCCTGGATGCGCCACGTCCCATCCGGCGCGGGCGTCGCGCGCGTGCGCACATCCGCGAGGCTGCTGCCCGCCTGGGGCTCGGTGAGGGCCATGGTGCCCGTCCACTCGCCCCGGTACAGCGGCTCCATGAAGGCCGCCTTGACCTCCGGCGTGCCGAAGACCTCCAGCAGGTGGGCCGCGCCCTGCGTCAGGCCGAGATAGGCATAGGCGCTCAGGTTGCCCGCCATCAGATAGGCGCTGGCCACCGCGTGGACGGTGAGCGGGAGCTGCTGGCCGCCGACCTCCGGAGGCCGGGGCGCGGTGAGCATGCCCAGCTCCACCATGCGCGGGTACAGCTCCCGCATCTTCGGATGGACGAGCACCCGGCCGTCCTTGAACGTGGGAGGTTCCAGGTCGAACGCTCGATACGTGGGGTAGAGCACCTCGCGGGCGAAGCGCCGCGCGCTGTCGAGCAGCAGGCCGAAGGTCTCGCGCGAGTGCTCGGCGAAGTCGGGCAGCGCGCAGAGGCTGGAGACGCGCACGACCTCGTCGAGCTGGAAGTCCACGTCTCGGTCCGACAGCAAGGCATTGGGGCGGGGCGCGTTCATCCCCGGCGTGTTAGCAGGCGCACTACCAGGAGGCGATAGCGGCCTCGTCGTCGACGGCTTCGTCGTCGTCCAGGTGCTCGGGGAACATCCGCGTCGAGCCGCCGCGCCAGCGCTTCCCCGGGCCCCGAGGCGACGCGTGGTGTTGGCCCAGCAAGCGCAGCAGGGCGGCGGTGCGGAGCGCGCCCTCGGCGGGTGATGCGCGGCGGAGCACACCGAGGATTCGCCACCTCCTCGGGCACGGCTCCCACGATGCCGCCGATGTTCTCCACATGACAGACCCCTGCCCCTCGGAAGTGGCCTTATGTGCTTGCACGTCTGGAGGCTGAAACTGGGGATGGACCGAGGTCCAAGCCAGTGGGTCGAAACAGCATCCGTGGAGAGGGCGACGGATGGAGCGAGCGATTGTCTGCTCGTCTGCCTCGCTTCTCGCGACCGCTCACCGCGACGTCTCGACCGTCCAGGGCCGTCGCGCCGTGCCGCTTCGTTGGACGCCGGATACTTCAACCATGCGACGCGTCTTCCTTCTGCTGTTCCTGCTCCTGGTGGCGACGGCGGTGTGGGTCCCCTCCCTGCATCTGTGGTTCCGGCCCTCGGACGTGGAGGCGCTGGTTCCAGTCCTCGCCGCTCGTCAGCGCGGGCAGGTCTCCCAGGTGGGGGGGCCCGAGCGCGCGATGCTCCGGCACCTCAACCCCGAGTGGGACTTGATGGCGCGCACCTTCTCCGCGCTCGCCTTCGCGAACCTGGCGCTGCGGGAGCCCGAGCGGAAGGCGGAGCACCTCGCCGTCGTCGACGCGCTGGTGTCTCGCACCCTCGAGGATGAGCGGCGCGGCCCGGAGTTCTTCCTGCTGCCATATGGGCACGGCAGGCCGCTCGAGGACCCGCAGGGGCGCAGCCTCTTCATCGAGGGGGAGCTGGCCTTGATGCTGGCGGCCCGGCAGTGGGTGGAGCCTCGCGAGGACTGGGCGCCGCTGCTGCGCGAGCGGGTGGACCGCATCGTGGCGCAAATCGAGCGCTCGCCCATCCTCGCGGCGGAGAGCTATCCGGACCAGGGCTGGACGTTCTGCAACACGATGGCGCTCGCCGCGGTGCGCATCTCGGATGCGTTGGACGGACGGGACCACTCCGCGCTTCGTGCGCGGTGGGTGGCGTCCGCGCGGGAGCACCTGGTGGATGCTCGCACCGGGTTGCTCGTCGCGGAGTTCACCTACCAGGGCCGCACGCTGGATGGGCCGGAGGGCTCCACGCTGTGGCTCGCCGCGCACATGCTCCAGCTGGTGGATGCGGACTTCGCTCGGGAGCAGTACGAGCGCGCTCGGCGGGAGCTCGTCGGAGAGCTGTGGGGCTTCGCCTGGGCGGGGGAGTGGCCGGAGGCGGCGCCCAAGTCCGTGGCCGACGTGGACTCGGGGCCCACGATTCCGCTGGTGAACGTGAACGCGGGCTCCAGTGGCCTGGCGTTCGTGGCGGCGGGAGCATTCGAGGACACCGCGCTGATGGAGGGGCTGCTCACCAGCTTGAACTTCGCGGCCTTCCCCGTGAGGGACGACACGGGGCTGCGCTTTGCTGCGGGCAACGCGTTGTCGGACGCGGTGCTGCTGTACTCGCTCACTCAAGGGCCGCTGTGGCGGCAGGTTCAGTTCGCGCGAAAGATGGAGGCTGCTCGATGATGCTCACCCGCGTGTTGCGTGCGCCCACGGTGTTGGGGGCGCTGGTGTTGTTCGCTGTCTTCCTGGTGCTGCATCTGCTCGGGGGGCGCCAGTACGTTGGAATCCTCTCCGGTACGATAGCGACGGACCGGATGGGGTTCTTCTTCGGTGTCGCCTATGCGCTGTCCTGGTTCGCGGCGGTGCTGTTGGCGCCCATCCTGCTGCTCGCCGGCGTGGCGGAGGCGTCGCTGCACGGGCGCAGGTCCGTGAAGCGGAGCTGAATGTCCGCGCGGGGGCGGGGCGTTCTCGTCCATCATGCGGACATGAACCGCCCCGTGCTGGGAGCCGTGTCCTTGTCCGTGCTGTGCATGCTCGTGGGGTGTGCCGCCTCCACGCCGACTGTCCGGAGGACTCCGGAGGTGGACGCGCTCTTCGCGGACTACGACAGCCCGGAGCGGCCCGGGGCCAGTGTCGTGGTGATTCACCAGGGGCAGGTGGTGCTCAGCCGCGCCTACGGGCTCGCGGACGTGGAGCACCGGACGAAGGCCACACCCGAGAGCCACTTCCGCCTCGCGTCGCTCTCCAAGCAGTTCACCGCGATGGCGGTGCAGGTGCTGGTGAAAGACGGGAAGCTGCGGCTGGAGGACCGCGTGGTGGAGGTGCTTCCTGGGTTCCCCTCGTACCTGGGAGAGGTCCGGGTCCTCCAACTGCTCCAGCACACGTCGGGCATCTGGGACTACGAGGCGTTCGTTCCGGCGACGCAGACCGAGCAGGTGAAGGACCGCGACGTGCTCCGGCTCCTGGCTCGCGCGGACCGCACGTACTTTCCGCCGGGGAGCGCGGTTCGCTACAGCAATTCGGGCTACGCGGTGCTGGCGCTCATCGTCGAGCAGGTGAGCGGGAAGTCCTACGCGGCCTTCTTGCGGGAGCGGGTGTTCTCACCCGGAGGGATGGCTTCGGCGGTGGCCCATGAAGAGGGCGTCTCCACGGTGCCGCATCGCGCCTTCGGCTATGCGAGCGGGGAGGGAGGCTTCGTGCCTCGGGACCAGAGCAACACGAGCGCGGTGCTGGGGGACGGGGGCATCTATGCGTCGGTGCTGGACCTGGCCGCGTGGGACCGGGGGTTGGATGCGCATGTGCTGGTGGATGCGACGGCGGGGGCGCGGGCGTGGGCTCCGGTGACGCTTCCGGATGGCAGCTCCGGGCGTTATGGCTTTGGCTGGTTCGTCGATGAGGACCAGGGGCGTCGGCGGCTGTCCCACCATGGCGAGACGTGTGGCTTCACCAACGCCATCGTGAAGTATCCGGAGCAGCGGCTCACGGTCATCGTGCTGACGAACCGCGCGGGTGGGACGCCGTGGTCGCTCGCGCAGCAGGTCGCGGACCTGTGGCTGGGGGTTCCAGGCACCGGGCATCCCTGGCCTTTCGAGGGCATGCCCAACGCGCGCTGACGCCGGTCCTGGGAGGGCTCAGAAGTCCACGCGTCCTCGCTCCAGCCTGGACAGGTAGTGCTCGAAGAACTCCTCCAGCGAGTCGGTCCCGAGGCGCAGGGGGCCGCCGTGGACCTCCCACTGAATCACCTGGCCGCGTTTTCCCTGGGGGCCGGGGTCCAGGTCCACGCAGTAGAGATTCCCTCCGCTGTCCTCCGCGAGCGGAACCCAGCCCGGGTGCCACCAGGTCCACTTCACTTCCTGCTGGTCCTTGGGGAGCTCGTGGGGACGGGCCTTCTTGAACGCCCCTTCCTCGACCAGGCCCCGGAGGCCCTTCCAACGGTCCAGGACCTGCTCCACGGGCAGCACGTCGTACTCGGCGATGGACATGGGGTGGAGGCCTGGCTTCGTCTTTCCACCGAACCGAAGGAGGAACGCGCGGAGGTCCAGGGGGAGCTGCATCCCGAGGCCCTTCTCCAGCGCGTTGACCTTCGCCGTCGTCGCGGGCCGAGCGTTCGCGAGGTGCTCCGCGAAGGGCGGGTGATGGGTCTCGTACCAGGTCTGGATGCGCTTCCAGATTCGGACGAGGCGCTGGTCGGTGACGTGCTCCACCGTGGGGCTCCCCGCCGCGAGCAGTGCCTTGACCACCTTCGCGTGGCCGTGCGTGCTCGCGGTGTCGATGGGGTAGTAGCCATTCGCGTGGCCGGCCTTCGGGTCCGCTCCGCCCTCGAGGAGGACCTGGACCAGCTTCGCGTCTTCGTGGTGGGCGGCGAGGTGGAGGGGCGTCCAGCCGCCGATGTTGGGTTTGTTCGGGTCCGCTCCGGCGCGGAGGAGCTCGGCCAAGACTTTCGGGGAAGGGTCGCCGAAGAGCACGTTCGGGTTGAGCGCCAGCGTCAGCACGGTGTCGCCCTCTTCGGTCGTGTTGACGTGGTTGACGTTGGCGCCTCGCTCGATGAGGCGCTTCGCGATGGGCACGCTCGTGTACTGGATGGCCTGCATCAGCGCGGTGCGTCCGCGGAGGTCGACCGCGTCGATTTCGACGCCGTGCTTGGCCAGGAACTCGAAGAGCTCGGGTTGCTGGTGGTAGTCGACGGAGAGCATCAGCGGCGTCTCCTTCCGGTCGTTGGCGACGTTCGGGTCCGCGCCCGCTTTCAGGAGGACTCGCAGAATCTCCAGGGAAGGGGCCTCGTTGTTGTCCTTGTTCAGGAGGTCAGTGAGGACGGTGTCGCCGGGCTCTTGCGTCCACCGGTGGTTGACGTTGGCGCCGCGGGCGATGAGCAGCTTCACCAGCGTGACGGCGGTGTCGCCGGTGTGGGCGGTCGCGAAGTTGAGGGCGGTCGCTGTCTGCGCGTCCTGTCCATCCACCTCCGCGCCCGCGTCCAGTAACAGTGTTGCGATATCGGGACGATTCTCGGCGGCCGCGAGGTGCAGCGGGCGATAGCCCTTCGGGCCGAGCACGTTGGCGTTGGCCCCTTCGGCGAGGAGCTTCGCGACGTTCCTCGCGTGGGGTTTCTCGATGGCGGCAATCAGCGCGGCGTCCCGCTGCGACAACTTCTTCTGGGGTGACAAGGGAGCTCCTGTTCCGCGACCCATCAGGGACTGGCGATTTCCCAGGTCAACGGTCGCTGACGGACGAAGTCGCATCGCGTACTGACTCCGCTGTGGCGAAGGACCCCGAGTCATACCGGGGTCCCTTGCATGGAGGAGCTATGCCTGATGAACAGCCGTCCCCCGGCGACGTGTGGGATTGCGCTGCTTGCTTGGCGCACGGGTAGGGGGGGCTTGCTGCTTGTTCAGCTTGGACTGCGGGCGCTTTCTGGTGCGCTTCTTCGTGGGATTCCCATTGCCAGGGCCTGACGGACCGCCTCGTGGCCCAGGCGGCCCACCCTTGGACTCTCGGCGACGTGCAGCCGGTGACGCCTCCCGCCCGGGGCGCCTCCAATCGACCAGGACGCCAAGGGCGTAGACGCCCAAGCTGAGCACACAAAGCGCAAAGGCTACCGCCAGCACCTTGGAGGGCCAATCCACATCGGAATTAGCCAACAAGCCCAGGACTCCATTCAGCACTTCCTCGAACACCAACATCAGTCGCATGTCAGACATGCGTTACCTGCTTTCCGCACCGAAGTGCATGGTGAAAACAGGGCGGCCAGCGATGTTCGGGGAATGGATTCCTAGGCCCCTCTCCAAACGGTCGCCGGTCGACCTGCGGACCTATGGCAAACCGTACTGCGGAAGCCGGACGTCGGGCAAGAGGGATAAGACGACTTGATGCTAAGTCAATACATGGCAGGAGTTGGTTTTGCACGCGTAAGAGACATGCGCGCGCACGCGTAAGAGACATGCGCGCGCACGCGTAAGAGACATGCGCGCGCACGCGTAAGAGACATGCGCGCGCACGCGTAAGAGACATGCGCGCGCACGCGTAAGAGACATGCGCGCGCACGCGTAAGAGACATGCGCGCGCACGCGTAAGAGACATGCGCGCGCACGCGTAAGAGACATGCGCGCGCACGCGTAAGAGACATGCGCGCGCGTAGACACCGCGCGCGCGCGCGGATATACTGTGGACTCCTAGGCCCCTCTCCATTCGGTCGCTGGCCGCGTGAAGAGGTTTTGCCCGGCGGGTTGTTCGCCGCCGGGCTTTTTGTTGTTCATCGTCCAGTATCTCGGCCACATTGTAGGCAGATGGTGCTTCGGGTAATGTGCTGTCGGGGATGATTCCTATAATCACGTGCCTTGAGCTTCCACGCATGGGGGACTCCTGGGTGGCCATAGGAAGGCCGTAGGTTCCCAGTGGCTACCCCTCCCCGTCCCAGGTGCCTTCTGTGTCGTGGCGGGCCATTCTCGCCTGCTTGGTGGGCATCCTGGGATGCGTGTGCCCATCCCCACAGGTCGATGAGCTCACTTGGTGGGTAGTGAAAGGTATGGCCTCCGGTCTGAGGCTCGAATGCATGGTGAAGCGGACGACAGTCTCACATCACCGCATGTCCTCCATGTGCTGGACGTGCTGTGCATTCACGTTCGGCACGCACCACCTTTGTCCCGCCACGGCCCCAGACCGTGCTGCCAAGAATCTTGGATTCGACCCCTGGCATCGAGATGCGAGGCGCGAGGCCGCGCAACAGAAGTTCCCGCCAGTTCTTCTTCGATGCATACGCCTTGTCGCCGTGAACCCTCCTGGAGCGCATCTGTCGTTGGCCCGAGGGCATCCTCATCAGTGGCATGGAGTCGACGGACGAACCTGACGCTCCTCCCACATCCCAGCCCGCGTCCACTCCTCCAGGCGGCGCCAGGCTCTCATGCCCCACAGCCCGAACTGCTTGAGGGGCAACATCTCCCGTGGGGTTCCACTCTTGAGAACGAAGGCGATGGCTTCCAATGCAGCCCCATCGTCCGCTCGTGGACGCCCCATCTTCCTCCTAGGGAGAGGAGGAGGCCGCGCCGCAAGAATGTGTCGGGGACGAGTTCACAGACCATTCTCCCGACCTGCGGATGGTCCTTACCAGCCCAGCCCCTTGTTGGGACTGTAAGCGCCTTTCGGTAGGCGCGAGTGGAATCAGGTGATGATGCCCAGCGCGAAGTGCAGCATCTCGATGTCGGTGTCTTCTCGTTTCTCCCAGCTCACCAGCATCAGTCGGACGCGGTTGAGCCAGGAGTGAGTCCTCTCGACGACTCGTCGTGGCGAAGGGCGTCGATGCCGTACTTCCTTGGGGCTCCGCTGGGAGGGGCGTCGTCCTGGCGTCAGGAGCATGAAGCCATGCTCCTGGGGCAGCTCGCCGATGGGCCTGAAGGCGTACCCCAAATCGCCGCACAGAGTCTGACGATGGCTTCGTCTCCGCAGAGGAGGTCAAGCTGGAATCGATTCACGCGCGGAACGCGCCATCGTGAAGTCGTTCGTGGTGGCTTCAGTGACCATGATCGCCCAGCCGCCCCACCCTCTCTCTGAAGCGCTCATAGGCAGAGGGCTGATGGCAAGACTCAGTGGCGGACAACGCTCCCCACTGCAGCCTGGTGCACAGCACTCCCGGCTGGTGCTCGCCACGCGGTGAGCCGTGATGCCGACATTCGTGGGGACGGTAACCGACCCGTGTTCCTTTCCGTATCCGGGGGCATCGTCACGCTCGCCTGGAGTGCGCCATGTCCAAGCTCGAATCCTCCACCCGGCGACTCTCCAGCCTCGCGAGGCTCCGACGGGCACTGAAGCGGCGGCTCGGCTGAACAACCGAAGCCAGTACCCGGGCCCCGAGGGACGCAGCAGTCGGGCGTGGGACTTCGTCGACGCGCTTCGCACACACCAGAACAACCCCGCCTATCTCAAGGAACCCTACAAGGGCTTGGGCGACGGGGAGGTCGAGCAGCTCATCAAGAATGCCTTCGCCCAGTTGGCCCATCGCAGGAGCCGGGGCGAAGGCTCTTCGGCCGCCGAACAGTCCGCCGCGCTGAGGGCCCTGGCGAAAAGCACGCAGCAGTTGCCGCCCGCCGTCGCGGACAAGCTGGCCAGGGACGCCGGGGCACAGGGCTCCGTCAACACCCGGACGGCGGTGCTCAAGCAACCCGAGGCCAGAGCGGCCATGCGCCGCACCTTCCTGGACACGGCGTCCGCGGCCTTCGACAAGAGCAAGTCCTTCATCGACGCGCAGAAGGTCGGGGACGTGCTCTCCTCCGACCCAGTGTTGCTCAAGGACTTCGCGGCCAGTGGGGGGATGACAAGGTGGCTCGTGTACTCACGAAGGCGCTGAGCCGACCACCCCTGGACCCTGCTCAGTTGAACAAGCAGGGGACCCGGCAGGATGGGGCCTTGAAGGTGCTGGGGCAACTCGCACAGCTCGAGGGGCCGCGGTACACCGACCTCAAGACGAAGGTGTTCCGCGATACGGCCTCGCTCCTCGGCGATGACCAAGCCAGTTCAGCGCGCAAGGCGCTGGTGGAGGGCCTCACCCAGCTCTTCAAGAGTGAGGCGAAGGGTCTCATCCAGCGCCTGAACACCGACCCGGTGAGGCCCGATGCTTCAGACCTGTCCCACAATGCCCTGGGCACGTCCCTGCACGCGGGGCTCTTTGATGCATCTTCGAAGAGCGAGGAGCTCAAGTCCTTCATCTCGTCAATGCTCATTCCTCGGTTTCGGAAGGAGACGCCGGGGCCCGGCACCCTGGGTGACGTCGCCGGCCCGGCGTCGCTCAACAAGGTGTCAGCGCAGATGCTTGGAGGCCTCGTGGACACTCTCTGCAGCACGGTGACCGCGTTGCTGCCGCTCGCGGCCGCTGGTGTCCCCGCGGCCGCGAAGAAGGTCACCGTGGATGCGCTCTCCCGCGCGACGAGTGAGGGCCCGAGCACGATGGAGGACGCGCTCCGCACCATCCGCGATACGACGAAAGCGGTCCCGTACCTCGACTCCCGAGGAGGTTCTCTCTCTAGGGTCCTCAGTGACTGAGCTGCTCCGTCAGCCACGTGCGCACATAAGACCAGTCGCGCGAGGCCGTGGCCTGGGACACGTCGAGCGCGTTCGCCGCCTCGGCGAGGCTCAGGCCCGTGAAGTAGCGCAGCTCCACCCAGCGGGCGAGCCTCGGCTGGAAGGACTCCAGCTCCACGAGGACCTCCTCCAGCCGCAGCACGTCCAGCTCCAGGCTCGCGGGGGACTCTTCGTCCGGTGGGTGCAGGCTCACCCGCTCGTGCCGCGTGCCGCTCCGCTGAAGCGCTCTCGCACGCGCGCGGTCCACCAGCACGCGCCGGATGGCTCGGGCCGCGGCTCGGAAGAAGGGGCCTCGGTCCTGGAGCGCCGCGCCGTCCTCGAGCAGCCGCGTCCAGGCCTCCTGCACCAACGCGGTGGGTTGGAGGGACGCGTGCGTCCCGTCGTCGTCGGGCTCGACCGCCAGCGCCATCAACCGCAGCTCCTGGTAGGTCGCCGCCATCAAGGCATCCCTGGCGCTCGCGTCCCCTTCGCGTACCCCGGCCAGCAAAATCGTCAGCTCCGCCGTGCTCATGTGCCCCCCTCGCGGCCTGACGCCCTCGAGGACGTCCTGGCCACCCTCTACATTAACGACGGTTTAGTCTGAAAATCTTGGGTCTCCGGAAAATGTCCTTCACGCGGCAACCTTCTCTCCTGGTGGTACGAAAGAGGGTGACCCGCACCTGGAGATGCCCCAGCGGGCCCTCCTGGCGAGGAAGGGGGCGGATACATGGAATTGATACATCGACATGGGAAAGGCAGCACATCGCCCATGCCCTTGGGGGTGGTGTGCCATTTCGTGTTTCGTCTTGTGTCGCGGAGCGGCGTGTCTCCGAGTGAGGGCAAGCGGGGCTGAGACGACCCATTTACATGGGCGTGTTGAAAGGCCGAGCATGGCTCATCCATGAGTCTGCTCCGCGTCTCGCGCCGGGTGTCGACAGTGTGTCGTGTTTCGAGTTCCTCCCCTGGTGCCTCCCGGCGTAGGGGATTCCCGCGAGGGGCCACGTCGCTGCTCCTGCTCTGGGCCCTCATGCTGGTCCCCTCGGCGTGGGCGAGCACGGGCTCCAGCAGCGTCGAGCTGAAGGACGGGTGGCGCTATCGCTGGGGCGACTCCCCCATGAACGCGGAGGGTGTCCCCACCTGGGCGCGTGAGGTGGACGCGGAGGGCTGGGCGCCCATGGACGCGCTTCGCGAGCCGCCGGGTCGGAACGCACAGACCTTCCTCTGGCTGAGCATCCCCGTGGCCGAGGGGACCTGGCGAGAGCCCGCGCTCTACCTGGGCACCGTGGCCAACGCCTTCGAGGTCTACTCGGGAGGTCATCGCATCTTCGTGAGCGGGAAGCTGCGGCCCTCCGGCTCCGAGTCGATGGACAGCATGGCGTGGCACCTGGTGCCGCTGCCGTCCTCGGCGGTGGGCTCGCGCGTGCTCCTGCGCATCCAGGCCAGCGGGCCGACCATCGGGGTGAGCCGAGCCGCCACCGTGGGTTCCCGGCACGAGCTGGTCTCGGAGCTGACGCGCCAGGGGCTGGCGCCCTTCGTGATGGGCGCGCTGCTGCTGGTCATCGCGGTGGTCTGCGTGGGGGCCGTGCTGGTGCGGCGCCAGGCGCGGATGCTGGTGGGATTGACGCTCTTCTCCGGAGGCTCCGGCGTGCTGCTGCTGGGCTCCAGCGGGTTGTTCGTCTCGCTGTGGGGGGCGGACCTGCTGGGCAGTCAGCTCACCCTGGTGGGGGCGTACTGCCTGCTGCCGGGCCTGGGGTGGTTCATCGCGGACAGCATCGTGGAGGACCGGCTGCGGTGGTTCCGCTGGGGCGTCGTCATCGTCTCCGTGCCCGCCGCGCTCCAGTGCGCGCTGGTGATGGTGGACCTGGGCGCGGCGAACCGGCTGCTCCAGCCCTTCACGCTCTACTCGCTGCCGTGTCTGCTCGTCTGCGTCGTCGTCGCGGCCCGCGAGGCGTGGCGAGGCAACGTCGACGCGCGCATCTTCGTCATCGGCCTCGGGGCACTGTCCCTGGTCCTCGTGCACAGCACGCTGCCGCTGCTCGGGGTGATGGAGGCGACGGGGACGTATGTCCACTGGGGCTTCCTGGCGCTGACGCTGTCGCTGGTGGGCGTCGTCGCGCGACGGTCCATCCGGGTGATGCGCTCGCTGGCCTCACACACGCGTCAGCTCGAGGCCCGGCACAAGGACGTGCGCGAGCTGGCCCAGGGCATGGGCAGCGGCGCGGGAGAGCTGGCGACGGTGGTGCAGCAGTTGCGCACGTCGAGCGAGGAGCAGACGGCGGGCATCAGCCGTCAGGCGGCGGCGCTGAAGGAGCTGGAGCAGACGGTGCAGGAGATTCGTCAGGGCTCGTTGGTGACGGCGGACAAGACGCGGCTGTTGGCCAGCTCCATCGTCGTCGCGGAGGAGGCGGGGCGCGACGGGGGCGCGGCCATCGACAAGACGCTGACGAACCTGGAGGCCATCCGCGACGAGGTGTCGGAGATGGCTCGGCGCATCCTCGCGCTGGATGCGCGCACGCGGGAGATTGCCGGCATCGTCGACACGGTGAAGGGGCTGGCGGACCAGTCCAACATCCTGGCGGTCAACGCGGCCATCGAGGCGGCGCGCAGCGGTGAGCACGGCCGAGGCTTCGCGGTGGTGTCTCGCGAGGTGCGCAGCCTGGCGGACCAGTCCATCCTGGCGACCCAGCGCATCCGCGAGGTGCTCGAAGGGGTGAGCTCCAGCATGCGCGAGGCCGCGAAGATGAGCGAGCTGGGCGAGCACCGGGTCCGGGTGAGCGTGGACGCGGTGCGCATCTCCGGCTCCCAGCTCCAGAAGCTGGCGGGCATCATCGGTGAGACGAGCACCAGCGTGCGGCAGATTTCCGCGGCCGTCGTCCAACAGGACGCGGGCACGTCCCAGATTGCCGTGGCCATCCAGGACCTCTCGGGCCAGATGCAGCAGACGCTGCGAGTCGTGGAAGAGACGCGCAAGGTGAGCCGCTCCGTGCAGACGCTCGCGGAGAGCATGTCCGGCTCGGCGCGCAAGGCGCTCGATGCGGACGTGCTGGGGGCCCGGCCGGCGAGCTGAGGGGACTGTCACGCCCCGCCCCAGGAGCGCTCACTGCTCCTGGGGGCGGAGTGGAAGGTCACTGCAGCTCGAGCATATCCACCGCCGCGCCGAGCGTCGCGCCAATGGTTTGCGCCGCGAACTCATCGTCGAGGTCGACGACGGCATCCTCGCCGTTCTCACAGTGGTAGTGAGGGTTGCGATAGTTGGCGGTGTCTCCCAGCATGATTCCCGGATAGCCAGACGCCCAGAAGGGAGCGTGGTCCGACCTGCGCAGCGCTCGCAGGAGCGGGTCTTCCATGTGAGCCGCATTGAGTTTGAAGGCCGCGGTCTCGAGTCCCAGGGTTCGGGCATGGGCCTCGAAGCGGTCGATGGCCTGATGGGAGAGCGGGTCACCGATGAGGATGATGAAGTCGCCTCGGTTCTCGTTCTGGGCGATCTTCGCCATCGGCTCGGGGAAGTAGGTGCTCAGGGCCAGCGGCAACTGCTGGCTGCCGGGCTCGCTGCTCTTGTAGCCAATCATCTCGAAGACGAAGGACGCGGCGTAGGACTCGTCGCGCTCCTTCGCCCGAGCGACATAGGCCAACGAGCCCACCGTCGAGCCACCCGGTCCCCGCTCCTCCTGGTCCCAGCAGCCGATGACCACCGTGCGCCGGTAGCGTCCCTTGGCCAGCACCCTCGCTGCTTCGAGCGCACCCGCGACCCCACTCGCGTTGTCGTCCGCGCCCGAGCAATTCAAGGTCGAGTCGTAGTGCGCGGAGAGCATCACGCGTTCCGTCGCGAGGTCCGAGCCAGGCCGCGTGCCAATCACGTTGACTCCGGTTGCATAGGTATGGCGCTCGACGGTGTACCCCAGCTCGCTCAAGCGGGTGGCGCAGAGGTCCTGCACCTCCTGCCAGTGAGGCGAGCCCGGAGGCCGAGCCCCCGTGATGCGTTCCAGGTCCTGGTGGTATCGCTCCGAGTCGACGCAGGCGATGAGCCTCTCCGCTGACGAAGCACCGCACGCGCTCGTCTCGTCACTCTTGCGACACGCACCGGCAAAGAACAGCAGCGCGACACTGCAGAGAATGATTCGCATACAGCTCAGCCATTTCTCCGGCCCACTGCGCGTGAGAGATTAGCGACGCACTGTCAGCGAGACTACTGTTGTTGATTGGCTTTTCACCGCCGCGAGCGACCGTTCGTTGGAGTGGACGAACGGTTGAGCGGGAGGGGAGGCGCCCACCCTCGAAGGCCCGGACCCGTGGGGGGCTCGAACTTCAGCCGCTCGTGCAGCTCCGGGTGGGGGTGTGCCGTGGGGGAGTTCATTCTCCTTCTCTCTCGTGGCGTTGTCACTCCGTGGCCGCATTTGCGCGATTGCCTCGCGAGTGTGGTCGAATCGCTCAAGAAACCGCGCCTCGAGAATCCTAGGGTGGCAACTGGGAGGCCCGGGTTGGAGGGAGTGGTCCGCATGCGGCGCATTCGAGTCATCGACAGTCATACTGGTGGAGAGCCCACGCGCGTGGTGACGGATGGAGGCCCGGAGCTGGGAGCGGGCGACCTGGCGAGCCTTCGCGAACGGTTCCGAACGAAGTTCGACGCGTTTCGCAAGGCCATCGTCTGTGAGCCTCGCGGCTCGGACGTCATGGTGGGCGCGCTCCTCTGTCCGCCCTCCAGCCCCGCGAGCGTCGCGGGCATCATCTTCTTCAACAACGTCGGCTACCTGGGCATGTGTGGCCACGGCACCATCGGCGTGGTGAAGACGCTGGAGTACCTGGGCCGCATCGGCCCGGGGGTCCACTCGCTCGACACGCCCGTGGGCCCCGTGAAGGCCACCCTGCACCCGGACGGGCGCGTCAGCATCGCCAACGTCCCCAGCTACCGCTACGCCCATGACGTCGCCGTCAACGTGCCGGGCCATGGCGAGGTCCGTGGTGATATCGCCTGGGGTGGCAACTGGTTCTTCCTCTCCCGCGCCACGCAGCTTCCCCTGGAGTCGAAGCACATCCCCGCGCTGCTCACGTACACGTCCGCCATCAAGCAGGCGCTCGTGGACCAGGGCATCACCGGGGAGGGCGGCGCCGAGATTGACCACGTGGAGCTGTACTCGAAGTCGCCGAACCCGGGCGTGAATGCTCGCAACTTCGTGCTCTGTCCGGGGCTGGCCTATGACCGCTCGCCCTGCGGGACGGGGACGAGCGCCAAGGTGGCGTGCCTCGCGGCCGACCAGGTGCTCGCGGAGGGCGAGACCTGGGTGCAGGAGAGCATCATCGGCAGCCGCTTCGAGGCTCGGTATGTCCGGGAGGGCGACCGCATCCGGCCGACGATCACGGGCACGGCTTCGGTGAATGCCGAGGCCACGTTGCTGGTGGACTCGACGGACCCGTTCGCGTGGGGAATCGGATGAGCGCGTTCGACTGCGTCATCGTGGGCGGTGGAATCGTGGGTGCGGCGCTGGCGGATGCGCTCAGCGCCGGCGGCCTGTCCGTGGCGCTGGTCGAAGCCCGCTCCATCGGCACGGGGACCACCGCGTGCGGCATGGGGCATCTGGTCGCGATGGATGACAACGCGGCGGAGCTCGCGCTCACGTCGTGGTCCGTCTCCCTGTGGCGCGAGCTGCGGGACGGACTGCCGCGCACCGTGGAGTACGACGCGTGCGGAACGCTCTGGCTGGCCGCGGATGATGAGGAGATGGCCGCCGTCCACACGAAGGTGGCCAACTACCGCGCCGCGGGGATTCGCGCGGAGGTGCTCGACAGCCGTGCGCTCTATGAGGCGGAGCCTTCGCTGGCGCCGGGGCTCGTCGGGGCGCTGCGGGTTCCGGACGATGCCGTGTTGTACCCGCCCGTCGCCGCGCGGACTTTCGCGCTCCGGGCCCAGGCGCGAGGGGCACAGCTGATGACCGGGTGTCCGGTGCGCGAGCTGCGCCCCGGGGGCGTGGTGCTCGCGAACGGGGAGGTCCTCGCGGCGCGCCAGGTGGTGCTCGCGGCGGGCGTGGCCAGTCCTTCGCTGTGCCCGGAGCTTCCGATTTCGCCTCGGAAGGGGCACCTGCTCATCACGGGCCGAGGCTCTCCCGTGGTGCATCACCAGTTGGTGGAGCTGGGCTACCTCAAGAGCGCGCATGGAACGGAAGGGGCGTCTGTCGCGTTCAACGCACAGCCGCGTGTGACGGGACAGCTCCTGCTGGGGTCATCGCGTCAGCCAGGGGAGGGGAGTCGCGAGGTGGATGCGGCCATCCTGGAGCGCATGCTGAAGCGCGCGGCGGTGTTCCTGCCGGGGCTCAATGGCTTGCAGGCCCTGCGGGTGTGGACGGGTTTGCGTCCCGCGTCGCCGGATGGATTGCCATTGCTCGGGCCGCATCCGGAGAAGCCGTGGCTCTGGCTGGCGTGTGGCCATGAGGGGCTCGGCATCACCACGGCGACGGGCAGCGCGCGATTGGTCGCGGACCAGATGCTCGGGCGGATGAGCGCCATCGACCCGAGTCCCTATTCCCCCTCGCGCTTCCTGGCGGCGACTTCCCGTGGGGTGGCGCATGCGTGAGGCTTTGTCCAAGAAGGTCCCGGTCACGCTGCGCATCAACGGGCATGCCGTCACGGTTCCGGCTGGAACCTCCGTCGCCGCCGCGCTTGCGATGACGGGCCGGTTCATCAGCCGCGCGGACTTGAGCGGGCGGCCTCGGGGACCGATGTGCGGCATGGGCGTCTGCTTCGAGTGCCGCGCCACCATCGACGGCGTCGCCGAGACGCTGACGTGCCTCGTGCCCTGCCGGGACGACCTCGAGGTGGTGACGGATGGATAGGGTTCATGGCTTCGCCGCCATGGGTGCGCTGGTCGCCACCGGCTTCGCGGTGCAGGCGGCTGGTCGGCACGTGCGTGTCGCGGAGATTCGATGCCTCATGCGTGAGACATGCGAGCGGGTGGTCATCGGTGCGGGGCCCGGCGGCCTGACCGCCGCGAGTGTCGCGGTCGAGGCGGAGCTCGAGGTGAATGCGATTCATCCGCGCGTGAGCTTCGAGGAAGTGCAGGTGGCGCATGCGTGAGACTTGCGACCTGGTGGTCATCGGCGCGGGCCCTGGTGGCCTGGCCGCCGCGAGCGTCGCGGCCGAGGCGGGGCTCAAGGTGCTCGTGCTGGACGCTCAGCCCGAGCCGGGTGGACAGGTCTGGCGTGGTGAAGCACGCCAGGGCTCCAACCGCCTCGCGCGTCGCTGGCTCAATCGCTTCGCCGCGTCGGGTGCTCGCTTCCGTCCGGGCGCTCGGGTCATCGCGGCTCCCGAGCCCGGCGTGCTCCTGGTCGAAGAGGGCGCGTCTTCGTTCGCCGTGCGCTACGGCCGCGCGGTCCTCGCCACGGGTGCTCGCGAGCGCTTCCTCCCGTTCCCGGGCTGGACGCTCCCCGGTGTCATGGGCGTCAGCGGGCTCCAGGTCCTCGTGAAGGACGGCTTCCCCATCGAGGGCAAGCGCGTGGTGCTCGCGGGCACGGGGCCCTTGCTCCTCGCCGCCGCCGCCACGATTCACGCCCACGGCGGCGATGTCCTCTTCATCGCCGAGCAAGCCTCCGCCGCGAACCACTGGGCCTTCGCCCTCCAGCTCTGGCGCCACCCCTCGAAGCTGCTCCAGGGCGCCGCGCTCACCGCGAAGCTGGTCACCGTCCCCAACTCCACCGAGGCCTGGGTCCTCGCGGCCGAGGGCTCGGACCGCGTGGAGTCCGTCCGCCTGTCCGTGCGCGGCCGTGAAGAACACCTGCGCTGCGACTACCTCGGCGCGGCCTATGGCCTCGTGCCGAACCTGGAGCTGCCACGCCTCCTCGGCTGCGAGGTGTCCGACGGCGCCGTGGTCGTGAACGAGCGACTGGAGACGCGTGTCCCCGGAGTGCACGCCGTGGGCGAACTTCTCGGCATCGGCGGCGTCGACCAGGCGCTCGTGACGGGAGAGCTGGCCGGGCTCGTCGCCGCGCAGCGCCCCGTTCCCTCCGCGCTGGAGCGCTCGCTCCAGGGCATCCGGACCTTCGCCACACACCTGGCCCGGCATGACGCGCCCCGCGAGGAGCTGCGGCGGCTGGCCACTCCCGACACGCTGCTGTGCCGCTGTGAAGACGTGCCGCTGTCCGCGCTGGAGGGCTGCACCAACCTTCGCGAAGCGCGGCTCTACGCGCGCCTGGGCATGGGCGCCTGCCAGGGCCGCACCTGTGGCGCCGCGGCGCAGACCCTCTTCGGTTGGTCGGGTGAGGACGTGCGCCCGCCCTGCCTTCCCGCTCGCATCGGCAGCCTTCGACTTCCCCCGGACGTTTCCTCTTCTACCCCCACGAGAGAATCATGAGCATCTGGACCGGTGTCCTCCCCGCCATCACCACTCCCTTCAATGCGGACCTGTCCATCGACCACGGCGCGGTGCGCTCGCACGTGCGCTGGCTGGTGTCGCAGGGCTGCACGGGCATCATCCCCTGTGGCTCGCTGGGCGAGGGCGCCACGCTGACCTCGGCCGAGAAGGCCGACCTGATGCGCACCTGCGTGGAGGCGGTGAAGGCCCCCGTCGTCCCGGGCATCGCCGCGCTCTCCACCGACGAGGCCGTCCGCCTGGCCCGCGCCGCCGCCGATGCGGGCTGCGCCGGACTGATGGTCCTTCCCCCGTATGTCTATTCCAGCGACTGGCGCGAGATGAAGGCGCACGTGTCCGCGGTGCTCCGCGCCACCAAGCTGCCGTGCCTGCTCTACAACAACCCCGTCGCGTACAAGACGGACTTCACCCCCGCGCAGCTCGCGGAGCTGGCCGCCGAGCACGACAACGCCGTCGCCGTGAAGGAGTCCTCCACCGACGCCCGCCGCGTCACCGGCATCCGCGCGCTGCTCGGAGACCGTCTCACCCTGGGCGTGGGCGTGGACGACTGTCTCGTCGAGGGCGTCGAGGCGGGCGCCCGCTTCTGGGTCGCCGGGCTCGTGAATGCCTTCCCCGCCGAGTCGGTGCGCCTGCTCGAGCTGTCCCTCGCCGGGAAGAAGAAGGAGGCCTTCGAGCTGTACCGCTGGTTCCTCCCGCTGCTGCGGCTGGACACCGTCCCCAAGTTCGTCCAGCTCATCAAGCTGGTGCAGCAGGAGGTCGGCTGGGGTCATGAGCGCGTGCGCGGTCCTCGCATGGAGCTGGTGGGCGCCGAGCGCGAGGAGTGCCTGCGCGTGCTGCGCGAGGCCCTGACGAACCGGCCCTCGCTGTAGCCCCGGGAACGTCGTACGAAGCACGTCACGCATCGAAGTGAGGAGCGAGGAGTCGGCATGAGTGGGTTGGGACTGTCCTTGATTGGCGCCGGACGTGGCGAGCCCGGTGGGCCGACCTTCACCGGCTGGAATCCGGCCGAGGGCGTGGCGTTGGAGCCGCGCTACCACGCGGCGCGGCCCGAAGAAGTCGAGCGGGCCTGCTCGCTCGCGGCGGCCGCGGCGCCGTCGTTCGCGGCGCTGTCCTCGCGTCAGCGCGCCGTGTTCCTGGAGCACATCGCGGAGGCGCTCCTCGCCGCCGAGGCGGACTTCCTCGCGGTGACGCCGAAGGAGACGGGCCTCCCCGTCGCCCGCATCCAGGGCGAGCTGGGCCGCGCGGCGGGGCAGTTCCGTCAGTTCGCGAAGCTGCTCGAGGAGGGGAGCTGGGTGGACGCGCGCATCGACCGCGCGATGCCCGACCGCAAGCCCCTGCCTCGCGCGGACCTGCGCTCCATGCTGCGCGCCGTGGGCCCCGTGGCCGTGTTCGGCGCGAGCAACTTCCCGCTCGCGTTCTCCGTGGCGGGAGGTGACACCGCGTCCGCGCTGGCCGCCGGTTGTCCCGTCGTGGCCAAGGCCCACCCCGCGCACCCGGCGACCTCCGAGCGCGCGGCGCTGGCCATCCGCGCCGCCGTGGCCGCGTGTGGCCTGCATGAAGGCGTGTTCTCCCTCCTCTTCGACGCGGGCACGGAGGTGGGCGCGTCCCTCGTGCGTCACCCCGCCATCCGCGCCGTGGGCTTCACGGGCTCGCGCGGTGGAGGTCAGGCGTTGATGGCGCTGGCCGCCGCCCGGCCCGTGCCCATCCCGGTCTTCGCGGAGATGGGCTCCATCAACCCCATCTTCATCCTGCCCTCCGCGCTGGCCTCGCGTCCGCAGGCGATGGCGGATGCGCTCGCGGCGTCCATCCTCCAGGGCGCCGGACAGTTCTGCACGTCGCCTGGGTTGCTCGTGGCCGTGGAGGGCCCGGGGTATGAGGCGTTCCGTGAGCGCCTGGTGGAGAAGCTCGGCGCCGCGCCCGCCGCGCCCATGCTGACGCGCACCATCGCGGAGCGCTTCCGCGAGGGCGTGGGCCGGCTCGCAGCGCGCTCGGACACGCGGACGTGTGTGAAGGGTGAGTCGCAGGCGGCGCGCGGGGCCGCGGCGCTGTTCGAGGCGGAGGCCACCCACGTCCTCGCCGAGCACGCGCTCACCGAGGAGGTCTTCGGCAGCTGCGCGGTGGTGACGCGGGCTCGCGATGTCGCGGAGCTGCTGCGCGTGGCGTCCCAGCTGGAGGGGCAGCTCACCGCGACGGTGATGATGGACGCGGCGGATGAGTCGCTCGCGGCCGACCTGCTGCCCACGCTGACCGACCGCGTGGGGCGTGTGCTGATGAACGGCGTCCCGACGGGCGTGGAGGTCTGTCCAGCGATGGTGCATGGCGGTCCCTTCCCCGCGAGCTCCGATGGTCGCTTCACCGCGGTGGGCACCGGTGCCATCCGGCGCTTCGTGCGGCCCGTCTGCTTCCAGGATGTGCCGGACTCCCTGCTCCCACCCGAGCTGCGCGCGGAGAACCCGCTGAGCCTGTGGCGCACCGTGGACGGGGTGCTGAAGCGGGAGTGACTCCCAGGGGGCTCATGGGCCCACCCGGGAGTCACCGGTCACCGGTTACGGCGCCGCGTCGAAGCGAGCCTCCAGCTTCACGCCCGTGTACGGCGTGCGCGCCTTGACCATGACGTGGAAGTAGTTGCCGGCGCGGGGCGACGGGATGGCCACCGTCTCGTCATTGCCCGCCAGGTACGGCCGGTAGTCGTACGCCGTCGTGGTGGGCCAGGACACCGCGCGGATGTAGAGGTCCGCGTTGCCCGTGCCGCCGCTGATCTTGAAGCTCAGGTTGCGCGCGCCCTGGGGCACCCAGAGGTAGAAGTACTGCGCGTCGCCCGAGGCGAACGGGCCCCGGTAGCAGCCGTTGCCCAGCACCTGCGGGTTGGGGTCCGTGCAGGGCGTGCCCGTGCCGGGGCCCGGGTCGGTGCCGCCGCACGTGCTCGGGTCCGTGGCGGTGGCGACGCAGTCAATCCACGTGTGGAACTCCGCGTCGCGCGACGTGCCGAACGCGTCCAGCGACTGGCGGTACCCGGTGTAGTTGCCCGCGCGGAACTGGCCCAGGAAGGTGTTCACCGTGCTGGCCTGCCGCTCGAACATGAAGCGCACCGCCAGGTAGCCCCAGTAGTACACGCGCTCCGTGCCGCTGTTGTAGTCGTTGCGCAGAATCTGGCTGAGCTGGAAGGCCTTGGTGGTGCCCAGCTCCACCGCGTCCGCGTTGTCGTTCTTCTTGGAGATGTACTCGCCCAGGCCCTCAATCCACCAGATGGTGGGCTGGCTGACGCTGTCGCCGAAGCCGCCCTTCATGTCGAAGCGGCCGTCCAGGTAGTGGACGTACTCGTGCTCCAGGTTCCAGATCTTGAACTCGGGCCGCACCCACTCCGCCTCGTACGCGATGAAGCGCGCCTGGTTGCCGGACGCGGCCGGGTCGCCTTCCAGGTACATGCCGCCGTTGTTGGTGTCGATGCCGAACAGCGCGCCGGCGTACGTCTGGTAGTCGGAGCTGCTGTCGAAGATGACCATCTCCAGGGACGTGTTGTTGTCGCTGGCGACGGGGATGCGGTTCGTCTTGAGCTTGTCGTGGAAGTAGGCCTCCTGCGTGGCGAGCGCGCCGCAGCTCTGCGTGAGCTGCGCGGCCGTCATGTCCTGGGCCCGCATGCGCAGCGTGGCGCCGCAGTTGTGTGTCACGCTCAGCACCGCCTGCTCCAGCGCGCGGCGGAAGTCACAGATGCCGTAGTACGTGCAGTTGCCGTTGTCGTAGTAGTCGGCCATCTCCGCCGCGCCCACCCAGACGCCCGCGGTGGGGCCCGTCATGGAGTGGTTGGCGATGAGCGCCTTCACCTTGGGACGCGTCTTGGTCTGCACCGCTCCGGGGTACTGGAGGAAGCGCGCCATCTCCCGCGCCGCGTTGATGACGAGGTACTGGTGGTCGGTGCCCAGCAGGCTCTCGTGGCGCAGGCCGAAGGAGTCCAGCGAGTCGATGACGGACGTGTCCACCTGGATGGCCGCCACGAAGTCGTCGTTGTAGTGGCCGCGGAACAGGCCGGTGAAGACGTTGTTGGTGGCGCTGCGCATGTACCAGAAGGACAGCGCGGTGGCGTTGAAGCGGTCCAGGAGCCCCTTGAAGGTGCCCAGGTGCTGCGCGTTCTCGCTGGAGCTGTCGATGAGGATGACGAACTCGCTCAACACCGCGCCGTGGTCATCATTGACATCCCGGAAGTGGCTGTTGGCGACGAAGGCGTTCAGGGCCGGGCGGATGGCGTTGCGCAGCGCGGTGCCGTAGGCACCCACGACGTCCGGGCTGTAGTACTGGACGTAGTATCCCGCGCGCAGGAAGAGGATGAGTTGTAGGGTCTGGCTGCTGTTGTTCCCCGCATATCCCTGAGCGCTCGTGGTGAGCGCGTTGGCGATGGTGACCATCTTGCTTTCGATGAACACCTGGCGAGCGAGGGTCCCGGTGACGCTGAACAGCGTGTTGACGCAGTCGCTCGTGGAGCCCTTCACCAGGGTGACCAGCGCGTTGCCGCTGGCGGCTCCGAAGGCGGCGGTGTCACAGGCGGCCGCGAGCGAGGCACGGCGAGGCGCTGGAGGGGTCAGCGCGTCGCGGAGCTGCTCGGGGGAGAAGTGGGGTGCTCGTTCATCGGGCTGGAGCCGCTCGTGGGCGTGCGACTTCTCGACACCGTGGATGCGCCGCGCGGACTCGGAGGGAGGGGGACCACCGGGGCGAGCGTCAGCTCCCAGTGCGAACAGCGTGAGGCAAACGGCGAGGACACTATGACAGCGACACGCATCCGTGATTGGACTGTGCATGGCTTCGGACTCCTCGGTAGCGGGGGGCTGCTACACGGTGTCGCGCCGTTACGAGACACCGACGTGGGTTTCACGTGGAGTTCACGGTATTCGTGAGCAAGTTTGACGTTCTTGTGTCTTTCCTCCGTGGAGACGTATGGAAACCACCAAAAAACGCGAAACCCAGGAACAATGGAGAGTTCGATTCATGGGACGCGTGGCGAATCCGCTCTTCGCGGAGGAGCTGTTCGACCGGGTGCCGGACATCGTCTTCTCGGTGAAGGACATCCAGGGCCGCTACGTGTGTATCAGCGAGGCCTGCGCCGAGCGGTGTGGGCTGAAGAACAAGGCGGCGGCGGTGGGGCGCACCGCGCACGAGCTGTTTCCGCAGCACATGGCGGACCGGTACGTGAGACAGGACGAGAAGGTGTTCCGGACGGGACGCGCGCTCGTCGACAACCTGGACCTGACGCTGTTCAACAACCGCAAGCCGGGCTGGTGTCTGACGAGCAAGGTGCCGTTGTTCAACGCGTCGGGCGAGGTGATGGGGCTGGCGTGCCTGTCGAAGGACGTGCATGAGCCGGGGCGCGAGGGGCTGGTGGACGAGCGCTTCGCGGCGACCATCGACCACATCCAGGCGCACTATGGCGAACGGCTGCGCATCGACGCGCTGGCGCGCCGGGCGGGGATATCCGCGGCGCAGTTCGAGCGACGCATGCGGCGCATCTTCCAGCTGTCCGCCGGGCAGTTCATCATGAAGACGCGCATCGACGCGGCGGCGGAGCGACTGGTGGAGGACGCACAGCCCATCGCGGCCATCGCCCTGGCGGTGGGCTTCTGTGACCAGAGTGCGCTGTCGCGACAGTTCAAGCAGGTGACAGGGTTGAGTCCCCGTCAGTACAGACAGCTCGTCCTGGAGACCCCGGGTCCGCTGGCCACTCGACGGAAGCGGGCGGGTTGAAAGGAGGGGGTCCTCCCCAACGCCTCGCGGATGTGGTGCGCTCTCCGGGTCCATGAGAGCGACCTCCCTTCCCATTCCTCCCGTGGTGTTCCACGTCCTGGCGCTGGTGTTCTTTGGCGGCTGTGCGGCGTGGCTCGTCCAGGAATCGCAGATGTTGGGAGGCCGCCGAGGGTGGATGGCGGTGGCCGTCGCGGTGGCCTCGGTGGGGGCCGCGCTCCTGTCGCTTTCGACGTTGGTGGCGCTCCTGCGGGCTCGGGCCCTGGTGGTGTTGGGTATCCGGGCGCCGGTGGGGGCCTATCTCCAAGCGCTCGCGGTGGTGGGGTTGCTCGTGCTCCTGGGCGTGCACCTGGTGTACTCGGGGACGCGGCCCGCGCTGGGCAGCTTCTGTCTGGGGTTGGCGGTGTGGCTGGGGGCGCTGGGCCTGCACCTGGTGCCCGGGCTGTATCTCGCGCAGGACGGTTTCATCGACCTGTTGGGCAGGCGCACGCGCTTCTCGGAGCTGGAGTGGTTCTCGCTCCAGAAGGGCGAAGGTGCGCCGCCGCGCCTGGTGCTCCAGGTGGGACGGGGCACGAGCCTGCGGCTGGAGGCGCGGCTGACGCAGGACGCGGTGGAGGGGGTGAAGGGGCGGCTCATCCAGGCGGGACTGTCCGCCAGGACGCAGGGGCGCTGAGCGCTACTTCTCCTTCCACGGGTCTCCGCCCACGCCGAAGGCGACGAGGTGGAAGGGGTCCTCTCCGCTCAGGTTCACCAGCCCGAGTCCCGGCACGGCGGCGGACCACTCCGCGGTGGTGCCTCCTGGGAAGGAGTACTCCATCACCTCCAGGACCTTTCCCGAGACTGTCACTGTCTTCTTCTGGAGGAAGCGCCCCTGTCGTCGGGTGGATGTCTCGTCCTGGAACGGACGGGAGGTGTCGCGAGGCTTCTCGCCTGGGAGCGTTGCGCGCACCAGCAGGAGACTGCTGGCGCTGAAACGTTCGCCCTCGACGAGGAATTGGATGGAGGTGCGCCCCAGGGAGGGAACCTCCACCACCAGGTCGAACCATCGGCCGCGCTTGCCTTGGTGGCGTCCGGGTGCGCCCACCTTGATGATGAAGCGCGCGGGGCCGTCCGAGGAGACCGCCTCATAGCGGGCCCAGCCTCCCTCGCGCACCACGAGGGGCAGCTCGGGCAGCCCTTGCGGCGAGGCCACCTGGGATTGCAGCAACAAGGCAAGCAGCGAGAGCAGGGCGGTTCCCATCATCGTCGTCCTTTTCGTGGAGGGCTTCGGCAAACCCAGACATGCCCTGATAGGATTGCGCCATGCCCCGCCTCTCCACCGTCCTGGGTGTGTCGTTCCTGCTGGCCGCCGCATGCACCGACTCGCGGCGTGGTGAGAAGGACGCGGGCGCCGAGCTCGGCCTGGTTCCGCTGCCGCCTGTCGCGCCGCCCGACACCTCGCGCGCCGTCGAGGAAGACGCGGGGACGCTGGCGCCAGATGCACCTGTCGTCGTGGACCCGTCCCGACTTCAGGAGGCTCGGGCGCTGATTCCCGCGCCGCTGCTGTATGGCGAGTGGCGCCCTGTCGTGGGCACCTGGGTGGAATACGATGTCATCCAGCACGAGCACCTGGCGCGCCTGCGGGTGGCGCTGGTGGGCGAGTCGAAGCGGCGGGATGGCACGACGCTGTACCAACTGGAAATCGAGCACGACAAGGGGTCGGGCGCCTTGGTGGTGCTGTGGCTGCGGGGTGGCGCGCGTCCGTTCATCGAGCGGCTCGCGGTCACCGCGCCGGACTACACGCCGCTCTCCATTCCGGTGGACCTTCACGTCGACCAGCCCGAGCTGAGAGGCACTCTTCGCGAGGAGAAGGACCTCGAGGTGAGTCATGGCCTGTTCCCGGGCAAGGTCCACAGGCGCACCTTCCAGCGGGAGACGAACTCGCCCGTGGTCGTGACGAGCACGGAGCGAGCACCCCTGTTGGGCGTGACGTCCATCCGAGACCCGGAGGCGACGTGGACGCTCGTCGCGACGGGCACGGGGGCGAAGCCGTCGCTGGACAAGGTCCCCATCGCTGTTCCTCGCGTGCCTGGGCAGTAGCGACGCCTAGCCCAGCGGATAGCCGAGCACGACGTAGAAGCCGCGCACGTAGATGGTGTACGCGGCGAACATGTCCGGCGCGAAGGTGGCGATGCCCATCGTCGCGAGGAGGAGCGCGGCCATCAGCAAGGTCAGCTCCGTCAGGGCCTGTCCTCGCGTCCGGGGTCGACGCAGCCAGCGAGAGGCAGAAGTCAGCCAGCCATTCATGGTCCACGCTCCTGGGCCGCGTCGACGTACTCGATGACCCCGGTGACGAGTGTCTCCGGTGCCTCCGAGTGCGTCATGGGAGAGAGGGAGAGCGAGATGCGCTCCCCGGGTTTCTGGAAGTCGAGCAACTCCACGCCCTGGGGCTCGGTGCGCGAGTCCTGCTCGACGTAGCCGCGCTGTTGGAACTGCCGACGGTAGAAGCTCGCGAGCGAGGCGGGCGTGCCCTGGGCCACCTCGGTGACGGTGGTGTTGCCCAGCGTGGGGCCGGGGTTGCGGTCCTCGATGTGCATCATCGTCGTGGCGCCGGGGGCTCGTGGCAGCACGGTGGGCGCCTCGGCCTTCAGGTGCATGCCCTCCGGGGTGTCGATGATGGAGGGGAAGACCTGGGTGCGCTGCGGGGTGCCGCCGACGCCCACGGTGGTGACGGCGATGAGCGCGCCTCGCTTCGCGTCGTAGTAGCTGATGGCGCCACCGCCCGCGCCGTCCGGCTCCGTGGCCGTGCGGTGGCCTTGTCGGTGGAACTCGCGGGCGTAGAACTCCATCACGGCTCCGGGCGCGTCCGTCGTCTCGAAGTACGCCATCTCCGTGGGGTTGCCGTTGGCCTCCAGCCGTCCCATGGGAATCGTCTTCGCGCGCGGATAGACGGGGATGAGGCCCAGGAAGCGCTTCGACATGGGCTCCGCGCTCGCGGGCGGAGCGAGGAGGGTGCCCGTCGCGGGAGGCGGCTTGGGGGGCGTGGGAGGCTCAGGGGGTGGCTCGCGGAGCGTGGCCGCGCTGGCCACGAGCAGCAGCACACCGCCCACGCCCAGGACGCGTGTCACGGCGCCTGTCCGGTCCTTCAGCCGCTTCATCACTTGTCCTGGCCGTGGTCCAGCCCCCGGCCCTCCGAGCACGCGAAGTCGCCATAGGTGAAGTAGTCCTCGCCCTTGTTCTTGGAGAGGGCGTACTCGGACTCCGGCAGCTTGGATTGCGTCGCGCCTTGGAAGAAGTCGCCTCGGCAGTTGTAGGCGCGCATGGGCCAGTTGAAGTGCCCCTTCTCCGACGAGGCCCTGAGCCCGCGCTTCTCCTTGATGACGTCCGGCTCGCAGCTGTCGTAGCAGGCGCGCTTGTCGTTCTTCCAATAGGCGGCGAGCAGCCTGTCTCCCGGGACGGTGCGGGTGTCGTTGCGTCTGCGGTTGCGGTCGCGCTCCTCCCACACGGCCTTGTACTCGCCTGGGTCGGTCACCTTCCGGATGAGGACCGAGTCGCGCAGGTAGTCGGACTTCAGGGGGAAGTCCAAGCCGAGCACGGAGAGCACGGCGCCCACCGCGTCCAGCACGCCGCCCTCCGAGACCAGGCCCGCATAGGCAATCTTCTTCACGCGCGCATGGGTGAGTTCCTGGACGCGTGGATACGTGTTGCCGGGCGCATCTCCGGGGCCCCAGGTCCGCCACGTGTCGTGGACCAGGAAGAAGGACTCGCGAAGGCGCAGGTCGAGGCGGTCATCGTCGAGGCCGCTGGCGAGGAAGGCGAGCTGCGAGGGGATGATGCCGTTCTCGATGTGGACCTCCACCTGCGCCTGGACCGCGCCCTTCTTCGGGTCCAGGCCCATGGCCTTCGCCACCAGGCCCGCGGTGGAGCCCAGCGCGCCCAGCACCTTGCCCAGCACCGCCTGCACGCCACCGCTGCTGCCACGCTCCGAGAGGGACTCGGTCTGGAGCGGGGCGTCGGTGTCCTGGGCGCTCACCGTGAGGGTGAGGCGGTTCTTGTAGCCCAGCCCCGACGGCAGGCGCCCCGTCCTGGTGGCGCCGTCCAGGTCCTGATAGCGCTCCTGGGCCTCGGTGGCGATGCGGTTCACATCCGACCGCACGGTGCGCTCGAAGGCGACGTAGCGCGCGAGCTCCGCGGCCTTGAGGCGCACGTGCTGCACCTCCCAGAAGTACTGGGCCCCCAGGACGAGCAGAATCATGACGGGCGCCAGGATGGCGAACTCCGTGGTCGCCGCTCCTCGCGGGTGCCCGCGCGTGCGGCCTCGCTGCTTCACGACGTCTCGAGTCGCCATGGCCAGCTCCATCAGTAGTTGAGGGCGTCGGCGAAGTCCGACTGCGCGGTGTGCAGCCCGGGAATCACGTTGCGCAGCGCCTGCTCCTCCCAGTGGGTCTTCGCGGGGGCGAGGCGGGCGGTCCACAGCGGGTTGAAGAAGTTGGGCTCCTCCTGCCAGTCGCCGGGGCGGTGGTAGATGGCGCGGCCCACCGAGAGGGCCATCATGCCGCCGGTCTGTTCGCGGAAGTTCTCGGCCCGCTTGCCGTTGCCGCCCGCCAGCGCCCAGGTGATGTCCAGGAACCCGCCTCGGACGTTCGTGCTCGCGTCATCGAGCTTGCCGGAGCGGGAGTCGGTCATGAAGCCGTCGCCGCCCCGCAGGTTCTCCAGGTGGAAGGGCTGCTTCGGGCTTCCCGCCCCCTGGGGAATCATGTCCTTGGACAACACGGTGACGTTGCACGGGTAGCTGAAGTGGTTGTGCCACGGGTCGACGAAGCTCGTGTCCGCCGTGAAGAAGGGCGTGAGGCCCATCCACTGATGGTGGTCGTTCGTCTTGCGGTTGCCGTAGGTCTGGTGGAAGCCCCCCTGGTTGTCCGCGGCGGCGCGGAAGTTGACGTTGAGGATGTCCTTCCAGCCCTTGTTCGGAAACAGGGGGTTGTACGAGAGCGTGAACTGGATGCGGATGTCGTCGGAGGCGTAGAGCTGGTCCCGGCGGTTGTCCTCGAAGTCCTCGTCGAAGCTCTTGACCTGGCTGTCCGCCACCTTGTTGATCTTGATTCCAGGCAGGTACGGGACGGTGATTCCCAGCGACCACTTGCGGCCGATGAGGAGGAGGTTCTTGCCGACGGCGGTCCACTCGCGCCGCGCGCCGTTGACCAGGTTGCCCATCAGCAGCCGGTACTTGGCCATGTCGGGGTCGGACAGCTTGTTCTTGTTCTTGTTCAGCAGATGGGCGCGCTTGGTGAGGCCCGTCGGGTCCAGCAGGTCGAAGCTCTCGGCGCGGCTCGAGGGGCCATCGTCGATGACGTGCAGGAAGTTCTTCATGTTGGCGGCGTTGAGGCTGGGCTTGCCGCGCAACACATCGAGCGGCGCCCCCTTGCTCATGGAGGCCCCGGGTTTCGCGCGAGGGTCCGTGCCCCGGAGCGTGTCCGCGCTGGCCGTCAGCATCAGGTCCTTCAGCGTCCCCAGCATCATGGCTTCTTGTGCGAGCCAGAGCGCCAGGTTGAGGAGCGAGAGGAGGGGGATGAGGACCCTGGCCACCCCCTCCACGGCGGCCTTCCAGGCTTTGATGACCTGTCTGACGGCCGCGAAGACGGCGCCGATGCCAGGGATGTACTGCGCGACGGACGCAATCTTCCCGATGGTCATGTCCAGGTACAGGGCATGGCTCACGTACGACATGAAGGTGAGCATGGCCGAGTAATGAACGACCATCGCGCGGTTGGTGTAGGCCAGGAAGTTGTAGGCCCGGGCCTCCTTCACGGCGAGGGAGTACGCCTGCGCGTCGGCGGCGTCCTGGAGCTTTATCTTCTCGTAGACGCCATGGCCGATGCTGACCGAGGCCATCACGGTGACGGCGAGCACGAGCATGGCCACCGCGCCGATGACCAGGGCCTGGCCTCGCTCGTCCCGACGCAGCCTTCGCAGCAGAGAAAACATGGTCACCCTCCGCGAGCCAGACGGCTCAGCCGTCGACAGCGCACCGGCCGGGGCCGGTCTCGTCGTTGTTGAAGAGGTTGGACTGCATGCGCATGGACCAGGTGGCGACCAGCGGCATCACATAGCGGCGCTTCGTGCCGCCCAGTTGCGCCAGCGAGACGATGCGCGCGTGGTCCGCGTCCTTGCTCCGGCCCTGGTTCTGGAGGTACCGGGTGGCGGACTCGCCCCCCACGCGCTGGTTCTCGAACTGGAAGCCCTTGAGCTGGTCCAGGTACTCGCGGCCCAGGTAGAAGCTGTGGAGCTGCCAGTTGGCGAAGGGGATGCGCAGCTCGTAGAAGTACGTGAGCCGCACGGAGAGCAGGTTGGCGTCGATGACGCGGTCGTCCCGGACGTCGTCGTAGTCAATCTCCCGCGCGCTCATCTGCGAGCCGTAGGTGCCGAAGAGCTCCTCCAGGTCGCTCTTGCTGGGATTGAGCACGTCCACCCGGAACAGGGGCAGCCCCACGTCCGTGTAGAACGTCTTCATCAGGCGGGAGGAGAACAGCCGCTGGCTGAACTTCTTGTGCACCTGGACGGCGAAGTCCACGGTGTCCACGCGGCCACTCTGGCCCGGCAGCGGCGGCAGCGTGGGCAGGAGCGAGGCGAGCGCCGCCTTCTCCATGAGCATGCAGTCGCCGTGGTTGACGATGCCAGCCCGCACGGCCCGATAGGCGCCGTACTCCGTCATCAGCCGGGCGTTGTGCACCATGCCCAGCTGGATGATGCCGAGCACCATGAAGACCATCATCGGCGCGATGATGGCCGTCTCCACGGCGGCCTGTCCGGACTGTCCGGAGAAGACTCTGGGTTCGCTGTACGAGTGCATGGCCCTCCTCGGGCACGTCTTGCTGCACCCCCGGCCCTCGCCACCCGCTTGCAAATGTACCCAGAATCCAAGGACGACCTGGCTGGAATGGAAACGATGCTTGTCATGTGAAGTCGCGACGATTTCCGAAAACGGCAGACAGTGGTTCATGCAACATCGTGGCAAGTACGTAAGACCCCTCCCGGGCCTGGAAGGGATTCCAGGCCGCGGCCGACGGGCCCCGGTTCGGAGGGACCCGTCCCAGCGGACGATTGTCAGATGGTGGAAAGCAGGCCCGGGACGGATGCGTGGGGACGGGAGGAGTGTTGATAGGGTGACGTGCGCTCCATGTCTCTGTCCGAGGACTTGTTCCAAGGAGAGCTCTCCTCGCAGGTCTTGGAGAACCTCCCCCAGCTCGTGTGGATGAGCCGTGCCGACGGGCACCACATCTATTTCAATCAGCGCTGGTACCGCTTCACGGGGCTGACGCGGGAGCAGTCCGTGGGAGAGGGCTGGCGCAGGGTCATCCACCCGGATGACTTGGGTGCGGCGAGCGACCGGTGGGCCCACGTGCTGCGCACCGGTGAGCTCTACGAAGTGGAGATGCGCTGTCGCCGGCATGACGGGACGTGGCGCTGGATGCTCGTCCGAGGCAACCCGCTCAAGGACGCGGACGGACGCATCCTCCAATGGTTCGGCACCGTGACGGATATCGAAGAGCCCAAGCGCGCCTCGGAGTCCATGCGCTTCCTGGCGGAGGCGGGGGCGCTCCTGTCCTCGTCGGCGTTGGACTTGGAGGGCACCCTGATTTCGCTCGCGAAGCTGGTGGTGCCCCAGCTGGCGGACTGGTGCTCGGTGGAGCTGAAGGAGGAGGGAGGCGGCTCGCGCCAGGTGGCGGTGGCCCATGTGGACCCCAGCCGGGTGCGGCTGGCGGAGGAGGTCCGCGAGCGCTACCCGCCGAAGCCGGATGACCCGTACGGCGTGGGGGAGGTCCTGCGCACTGGCACGCCCGTGCTGATGGAGACGATATCCGAGGAGGTCCTGTCGGCCGGGTCCTGGGGCGCCGAGCACCTGCGCATCCTGCGGGAGCTGGGGCTGCGCTCGTCGATGGTGCTGCCGCTGAAGGCGCGAGGCCGCATCCTGGGAACCCTCACGCTGGTGACGGCCGAGTCCGGACGGCGCTTCGGCCCGCAGGACCTGGCGCTGGGTGAGCAGCTCGCGTCGCGCGCCGCGCTGTCGGTGGACACCGCGCGCCTGCACCGCGAGACGCAGGTCGCGCTGCGCCGCAGCCAGGAGGAGCGCCGCACCGCGCAGACGCTGCTGCGCATCGGCGCGTCGCTGGCCTCGGAGTTGGACCCGGGCGTGCTCGTGCGGCGCATCCTGGATGAGACGGTGGCGCTCACCGGCGCGGAGTTCGGCGCCTTCCTGGAGAATCGCGAGGAGGCGGGGCCTCGGGACGGAGAGCGGCTCGATGCGCTGAGCGGGGCGTCCTCGGAGGTGCTGGCCTCGCTGGCCAGGCCCAGGGACATGGCCCTGTTCGGCCCCACCTTCCGAGGCGAGGGGACGCGCTTGTATGACGACGTGACGCGGGACGCGCTCGTGCCGGAGCCCGCGGGGCTGCCTCCCGTGCGAGGCTTTCTCGCCGTGCCCGTGAAGGGGCGCTCCGGCGAGGTGCTGGGCGGGCTGTTCTTCGGGCACTCGGAGCCTGCGCACTTCCGCGAGCCGCATGTGCGGCTGGTGGAGGGCGTGGCGGCGCAGGCCGCGGTGGCGCTGGACAACGCGCGCCTGTACCGCGACGCCCTGCAAGCCGAGGAGCGCTTCCGCTCCCTGGTGACCGCCACCTCGCAGGCGGTGTGGGTGACGCCGCCGGACGGCCTGGTCGCGGAGGACAGCCCTTCATGGCGCGACTACACCGGGCAGACCTTCGAGGAGTGGAAGGGTGAGGGCTGGTTGAATGCCATCCATCCCGAGGACCGGGCGGCGGCGGCCCGGGCTTGGCGGGCCGCGGTGACGGACGTGCGCCCGTATGAAGTGGAGTGCCGGATGCTCCGTCCGGATGGCTCGTACTCCCCCACGCTGTCGCGCGCGGTGCCGGTGCTCACCTCGGATGGCGCGGTGCGCGAGTGGGTGGGGACGAACACGGACATGACGGCGCAGCGCCGCGTGGAGGAGGGCCTGCGCCGGCTGGACCGGGAGCAGCGGGCCCGGCGGCTGGAGGCGCTGCGCGCGGAGGTGAGCGGCGCGATGGCGCGCGAGGGCTCGGTGAGTGACATCCTCCAGAGCTGCGCGGAGGCGCTGGTGCGCAACCTGGATGCACAAGTGGCGCGGTTGTGGCTGTACTCGAGAGGCACGGCGATGCTGGAGCTGGTGGGCAACGCGGGGCCGTCCGCGCCGCCTCGGGAGAAGTGGGCGCGGCTGTCCATGCACGGGCCCAGCCTGGTGGCGGAGGTGGCGCGCACGCGCGAGCAGGTCTGGGTGGAGCCGCTGGGCGAGGACCCTCGCGTGCTGGACAGGACGTGGGTGCGCGCGCTGGGCGTGCGCTCGTTCGCGGGGATTCCCTTGCAGGTGCGCGGGCAGTTGGTGGGCGTCATGGGGCTCTACAGCCGCAACGCGCTGGGCGAGGACGCGGTGGCGGCGCTGGCCACGGTGGCGGACGCGCTGGCGCAGGGCCTGGAGCGGCGCCGCGCGGAGGAGTCCTTGCGGCAGCGCGCGCGGGAGCTGGCGCGCTCCAACGAGGAGCTTCAGCAGTTCGCCTATGTGGCCTCGCACGACTTGCAGGAGCCGCTGCGCATGGTGGCAGGCTACACGCAGCTGTTGGCCCGGCGCTATCAGGGCAAGCTGGACGCGGACGCGGACACGTTCATCCACTACGCGGTGGACGGCGTCGCGCGCATGCAGCGGCTCATCCAGGACCTGCTCGCCTATTCGCGCGTGGGCACGCAGGGGCGGGAGCCTCGGGCGGTGGACGCGGGGGCGGCGCTGGAGCGGGCGAAGGCCAACCTCCAGGTGGCGCTGCGCGAGTCGGGCGCGGACTTCCAGGTGGGGCCGCTGCCGGTGGTGCTCGCGGACGAGACGCAGCTGGTGCAGCTGTTCCAGAACCTCATCGGCAACGCACTCAAGTTCCACGGGGCCGCGCCGCCTCGGGTGGAGGTGGGGGCGGAGGTGCAGGGCGCCGAGGCGCGCTTCACGGTGCGGGACTGGGGCATCGGCATCGCGCCGGAGGACTCCGAGCGCATCTTCGTCATCTTCCAGCGCCTGCACGGCCCCGAGGCCTTCGCCGGGACGGGCCTGGGCCTGGCCATCTGCAAGAAGATCGTCGAGCGCCTGGGGGGGCGCATCGGCGTGGAGTCGCGACCGGGTGAGGGGAGCACGTTCTGGTTCACCCTCCCCATCGCTCCCGGGGAAGGCGAGGCGCCCGCATGAGCGAGATTGGCACGGTGGAACGTCCGCTGCGGCTGCTCCTGGTGGAGGACAACCCGGGGGACGCGCTGCTGCTCCAGGAGGAGCTGCGCGAGGTGGGCACCACGCACTTCGAGGTGCTGCACGTGGAGCGCCTCGCGGAGGCGGTGCGCGTGGTGAGCCAGGAGGGCCGCGTGGACGCGGTGCTGTTGGACCTGTCGCTGCCGGATGGGCACGGGCTGGGCAACATCCCGCCGCTGCTCCAGGCCGCGCCGTCGGTTCCCTTGGTGGTGCTCACCGGCACGGATGACGAGCGTCTGGCGGTGCGCGCGGTGCACGAGGGCGCGCAGGACTATCTGGTGAAGGGGCAGGTGTCGGGCCCGCTGCTGGTGCGCGCGCTGCGGTATGCGATCGAACGCAAGCGGGTGGAGGAGGGCCTCAAGCGCGAGGAGGCCGCGCGGCGCACGGCGGCGTTCCGCGAGCAGTTCCTGGGCATCCTCGGGCATGACCTGCGCAATCCGCTCCAGGCCATCTCCGGCAACGCGTCCCTGCTCCTGCGCCATGGGGGCTTGAGCGAGCCGCAGCGCAAGGCCATCAACCGCATCTCCATCTCCGCGGACCGCATGGCGCGGATGATCAACGACCTGCTGGACTTCACGCGCACGCGGCTGGGCGCGGGCTACGTCCTCGACCGCGCGCGGATGAACCTGCACGAGGTGCTGCGGCAGGTGGTGGAGGAGCTGGAGGTGGCGCATCCCCGGCGCCAGTTCGAGCTGCGGCTGATGGGCAACGGCTGGGGAGACTGGGACGCGGACCGCATCGCCCAGGCGGCGTCGAACCTGGTGGGCAACGCCGTGCAGTACTCGCCCGAGGACACCACCGTGCGCGTGGGCGTGGCGGACGCGGAGGACGGCGTGCGGGTGGAGGTCCACAACTGGGGCCTGCCCATCCCCGCCGAGCGGCTGACGTCCATCTTCGACCCCTTCGTGCGCGCGCAGGACCTGCGCGGCGCGCGGCGCCAGGGCCTGGGGCTGGGGCTCTACATCACCCACGAAATCGTGCGCGCCCACGGCGGCCTGCTGGGCGTGTCGTCCTCGTCCGAGGCGGGGACGTGCTTCTGGCTGCACCTGCCTCGGCAGTACGTCGTCCCAGGGCCCGTCGGCTGAGCGGGCGCGCGCCCGAGGGGCCGCGTGTCCCCGGGGCGGCCGGGCTGGGGGCCCCGCTCTCCCGGATGGCGGAGGGAGACCTCATCTTGGAGGCGTGTCTTCCACCGCGCCTCCCGAGTCCCGTCGGAGGGCCCAGCCCGAGGTCTCGCGATGACCATCATCGGTTCCGCTCTTGTCGGCACGCTCCTGTTCCTCGCGGCCATCTTCCTGGTCATCGTGTTCGGCGCGGCCGCCAACAAGTGGGGCAACGAGGCCCGCGAGCTGACGGAGCGGGAGCAGCGCAAGGGCCTCCTGGACGACGCCCCCATGAAGGGCCGCGATGATACCCGGGGCGGTCCCGGGCCCCACGTGCCCACGCCCGCGTGACGGTGCGCCTCAGAGGGGCCGCGGGCTGTAGTAGCGCCGCAGCCAGCGGCTCAGTCCGTCCAGCCCGGGGAAGAGCACGCGCTCGGTGACGTTGGCCTGGTCCAGCTTGTCGCGCACCTCCCACTTGAGGGCGGCGGGGATGATGAGCCGGCGCACGCCCTTCTTCCGCTTCGCGAGGAAGGTGTCCAGGCGCAGCTCCGGCCCGTTCATCACCGAGAAGAGGGCGAACTGGTTGATGATGCGCGCGTCCAGCGAGGGCGGCTCGAAGAAGAGGACGAAGGGGTGGTCCGTCAGCCGGTCCAGCTCCGGGATGGCGCCGGCCACCTCCGCCAGCATGTCCCCGGTGAAGACATCCGCGCCCTCGCGCCGCAAGAGCGCCTTGAGCGGACGAGGGAGCAGGCGGTTGGTCTCGCGGTAGTCCACGCACCACACCACGCCGTCCTGGCCTCGCAGCTCCGCGTCCTCGGTGAGGAAGTGCAGCGCGACGTAGGGACTGAAGGTCCAGTCGAGCATGCGCGTGGGCAGGCCGTGGTGCTGGGCCAGGGCCAGCCAATCCCAGACGGAGTCCAGGGGCTCGTGCGTGGTGCCTCGCGCGTACTTGCGGAAGGCGCGCAGCAGGTCGCGCTCCTGGCGGATGAACATGCCCTGGCGGTTGAGCGCGGTGGACAGGTCATGCTCGACGAAGGGCATGCCCCGGAAGACGAAGCTGGAGCGGTGACGCCCCAGCTGCTCGTTCCAGGAGCCCGCGAACAGCGCGTCCTGGAGCTCCAGCCACGTGGTGACGCGGTGCTCTCGCATGAGGAGTGACCCGCCCCCAGAGGCGCCGGGTCGCGCGTCACAAGATGGGGCGCCCCGGTCCGCCCGGGAAGCGGTGTCAGAAGGGAGAGGTGTTCCCGGCCGCCTGCGCGAGGGGACGGCTCGTCTGGGTGAGGCGGTGGAGGATTCGCGACAGCTCGTCCGCGGCGAAGGGCTTGCGCAACAGGCACACCGCGCCCTCGAAGACGGGCAGCTCCTTCTCCAGTCCGGTGGTGAGCACCACGGGCAGCTCCGACAGGCCGCGCTGCGCGTGCAGCATCCGGATGAGGTCCTGTCCCTCGATGTCGGGCAGGAGCCAGTCGAGCACCAGCACGTCCACGCGAGGCTCGGTGAAGAAGGCCTTCAGGGCCCCGAAGCCGTTGTCGCACGCGACGACGCGGTAGCCCTCCTGCTCGATGGCCTCCGCCACCATCTCTCGAAGCAGGGCGTCATCCTCCGCGAGGACGACGACGGGACGCTGGGACATTCAGGAGGCTCACGAGTCCGGAAGGAAGTCACGGGCGGCGCGCGGGTCCGGGCTCCCTTGTCGCCACCGTGGGGCAAGAACCCGGGAGTCCCCCGCGCTTCGTCCCGGACTTCCCGTGCGCGGGCTCCCCGTCCGGAGGCAGGGAGCCCGGTGGACCAGGCTAGGGCCTGCCCGGGTCCGCGGGCTGGTTGAACGCGTACTGGTCCGCGCCCGGCGCCGCGTCCTGCTGGAACAGGGGGCACTTGGCGCAGGTGAAGCTGTCCCAGTCCTCGCGCACCGCCTCGTCGATGCAGCCCGCGTAGAAGCGGCAGTGCACGTTGCGGTGTTCCTCGACGCTGAAGGACTCCGCGCGCATGGGCAGGCGGAATTCCGTGGGACGTGGTTGTGGACAGGACATGATGTCTCTCTTGCCCCCCTCCAGGGTGCGTTGAGTCGTCTACCGGCTGTTGCGATGCGTCATTCCCGTGCGGGCCTCAGGGCCCCAGGACACGCGGTGGACGTCATAAGGACGGCGACGGGTCCTCGCATCGAGCGCCCCCAGGGCCGCCCGAGGGGCGAGCCGCCGGTCACCCCCGGGAGTGTCTCCCTGGCCAACAGGGGCCTTGGGAGCGGGGGAGGGTGTGTCGGCCATGTGAACACTTCACCCGGTGGGTCTTTTTCCCGAAGATGGGAAGCGTGTTCATCCCCCCTCGTCCCCCTTCTCGTCCCTCTTTCGTGAATCCGCGTGGCGCGCTGGGCGCGCTGGCCCTGGCTTCGCTGCTTGCCCTGACGGCCTGTTCGGCCTTCTCGCGAGCGGTGAAGGAGGGAGACGCCGCCAGCGACCAGCAGAAGTGGGCGGACGCGGAGGCGGCGTACCTGCGCGCGCTGGCCGCGGACCCGGAGGCGTCCGAAGTCACGGTGAAGCTGCGCGAGGTGCGCAAGGCGTGGAGCCAGGTCGTGCTGGAGGAGGCGCGGAGCGTGCGTGTCTCCGGGGACCTGGACGGCACCATGAAGCGGCTGGTGCGGGCCCTGGAGCTGGACGCGGACAACGCCGTGGCGCGGGAGCTGCTGGGCACGACGCTGGATGAGCGCGTGGCGGTGGGCCTGGCGGCGCTCAAGGAGGACAAGCTCCAAGAGGCGCGCGTGGAGCTGGACGCGGTGCTGGCGGTGGCGCCGGACCATGCGGGCGCGAAGAAGGGCGTGGACGCGGTGCAGGTGGCGTGGGCGAAGCGCTGGTTCACGACGGGCGACGGGCTGGAGAAGGCGGGCAAGCTGGGCAACGCGCTGGTGGCCTACGTGCGCGCGGACCAGGAGCGCGTGGGCGCCACCGCGGCGCGGGAGCGGGCGGAGGTGGTGCGCGCGAAGCTGCGCGACGAGGTGGCCTTCCTCGTGGTGGCCACGCCCGTGGAGGACCATGCGGGCGCGCCGGACGTGGCGCAGCGGCTGGGCGCGGGACGGCTGGCGTCGGTGCTCCCCACGCAGCTCCCCCTGCGCGTCGTCACGGAGGCCCCGGAGGGCCGCGAGGGCGTGAAGCTGGACCTGTCGCTGGAGCGGGTGCTGCCCCTCAAGGCGATGGAGGAGGCGCAGCGCTCGCACCGCTACCTCGCCGGGAAGATGTCCGTGCCCAACCCCCGCCGCGCTGGCTTCGAGACGAAGCTCCTCCAGGCCGAGCGTCACCAGGAGGAGGTGGACCGCAAGCAGGCCGCGGCCCTGCGCGAGTACCTGCGATTCCAGGCGGAGCTGACCACGCTGCGCGAGGGCGCCGAGCGCTGCCGCGACCGCGAGCGCCGTGAGTGCCTGGACGCGCTGCGGGAGTGCGGCGAGGCCGCGATGGATGCGAAGAGCCCCGGCCAGCTCCCCAGCGACTGCAGCCCCGCGCGGTGCGCCAGCGGGCTGTGCGCGAAGGAGGAGCAGTTGCTCACGCAGAAGGTGTTCGCGGTGAAGGAGAAGGAGAAGCAGCTGGAGGCCGCGCTGGAGCGCGCCGAGACGCAGCGCGTGGACGTGCGGCGCCACCGCGACACCGTCTTCCGCGAGCCCGTCACCGTGGAGGAGCCCATGTATTCGGACTTCGTCTACGACGTGCAGATGCACCGCCTCACCGTGACGGCCTCCGTCACCGCGGTGATGCGAGACCTCCTCAAGTCGCAGGTGCCCGCGCCGCGCACGGAGGACTTCGCGGCGACGCACGAGGACCTGGCGCACAAGGGGTACGACCGGTACGGCGTGCTGGCGGACCCGGTGCAGCTGCGCAACGAGCTGGAGCTTCGCGTGGAGGTGGGGGACAAGGCCGTCGCCGACCTGGCTCGCCGCGTGAAGGAGCGCTTCGACGAGTACCGGGGCAAGCGCGTGGAGGACGCCCGCCGAGGAATGGTGCGCCCCGGCGCGGAGGACGTGGTGGAGACCGCCGTGCGCGCGCTCCTGCTCACCGCCGACGCGCCCCCGCCCGACATCCTCCAGCCCCTGGCGCGGGCTCGCGGCCTCAACCGCCCCGAGACATTGCTGGGCCTGTAGTCCGGCCTGACCCGCGACAGTTTGCGACGGGGCTGTCCTGTTTCAGGACGTCCCCGACACCTGTTCGTAAGTCACTGAAACATCACGGCACGTGTTTCAGAATGGAAGGAGACTTTACGATTCCGTCACGGAGCCTGGAGTCTTGGTGCTCCGAGGATGTCCGGATTTTCTGGAGTATTCTGAGGGAAATCCGCTAGTTACGGATTTGGCATGACGGCTGCTTAGGAGGGGCGCACCGGGCTGTGGGAGCTCGGGAGTATCCCTCCTCTGCGAAGAAGGATGTTCATGTCTCAGTCCAAGTTTATCGGCGCAGTCACGGGCCTGGCGCTGCTGGCGGGTTGTGGCGGCGGTGACGCGTCCACCCCCGCTCCGGAGACCACGAGCCAGGGAATGACCTACGAGCAGTTCCTCTCGACGGTCTACCAGGAGCCGGAGACCGGCATCTTCATCGCCAACGGCGACACGACGTTCTCCAACGAGAAGAAGCTGCGCGAGTTCTACGAGAAGAACATCCGCAACGGCCAGCTCATCGTCCACACGAGCGGCGGCGTGGATGCGAAGTGGAACGACACGCAGAAGAAGAACATCACGTACTGCGTGAGCACGACGTTCAACACGAACTACAACGCGGCCGTGACGGCGATGGCGAACGCGGCGGCGGCGTGGGAAGCCGTGGCGGACGTGAAGTTTGTCTACGTGAGCGCGCAGGACGGCAGCTGCACCGCGACCAACAACAACGTGGTGTTCGACGTGCGTCCGGTGAACTCGGGTGGCCAGTACCTGGCGCGCGCGTTCTTCCCGGATGACGCCCGCGGGGACCGCAACGTCCTCATCGACAACACGGCGTTCGGCAACAACCCGCCCTGGACGCTGACGGGCATCCTGCGTCACGAGCTGGGCCACACGCTGGGCTTCCGCCACGAGCACACCCGCCCCGAGTCGGGCACGTGCTTCGAGGACAGCAACTGGCGCGCGCTGACGACGTACGACTCCGCCTCCGTGATGCACTACCCCCAGTGCAACGGCTCGCAGTCGGGTGACCTGATCATCACGGCGAAGGACGCGCAGGGCGCCGCGCTGCTCTACGGCCAGCCCGGTGGCGGCCCTGGCCCTGGCACGGGCACGCCGACGACGGAGACGAAGACGGGCAGCGTGGCGGCGAGCGCCAACTCCAACTTCGGCCCCTTCAGCGTCGTGGCCGGCACGTCCTTCAGCGTGGCGATGACGGGCACGGGTGACCCGGACCTGTACGTGCGCTTCGGCTCCGCGCCGACGACGGCGGCCTACGACTGCCGTCCGTACCTGGGCGGTGCGTCCGAGTCCTGCAACCTGACGGTGCCCGCCGGTGTCACGGAGGCGTACGTCATGGTGCGTGGCTACACGGCCGGCACGTTCACGCTGACCATCAACTACACCAAGCCGGGCACGTCCGGTGGTGGCACGCCGACGACGGACACCAAGTCCGGCAGCGTGGCGGTGAACACGAACGCGACGCTCCCCGCGTACAGCGTGGTGGCTGGCACGACGTTCAGCGTGGCGATGACGGGCTCGGGTGACCCGGACCTGTACGTGCGCTTCGGCTCCGCGCCGACCACGACGGCCTACGACTGCCGCCCGTACCAGACCGGCGCGACCGAGTCCTGCAACCTGACGGTGCCGGCCGGTGTCACGCAGGCCCACGTCATGGTGCGCGGCTACACGGCCGCCACGTACAACCTGACCATCAACTACACCAAGCCGTAGTCGACGGCGGGGTTCGAGGTTGGAACGCGGGCGGTCTCCTGGAAGGGAGGCCGCCCGTGGTTCTTGCGGGTTCAGTCGAGGAGCGGGCTCAGGTCCGTGCGCAGCGCGCGCTGGGCATCCAGGCGCCGGCGCCGGGAGTCGGCGATGACCAGCTGCCACGCGGCGCAGACGAACCCCAGCACGAGGCAGGTCATCCACAGGCTGGAGGAGCCGGCGCGGCCCAGAATCCAGCCTCCCAGCGCGGGAGCGACGCTGGAGGCCAGGCCCCAGAGCATGTGGAACGCGCCCTGGTAGCTGCCGCGCAGGCCGGGCGGGGCCAGGTCGGCGACGACGGACGGGGCGACGGGCGCCTGCAGCATCTCGCCCAGCGTCCACACCGCGACGGCGCAGGCGGCGAGCCCCATGTGCGCGGACACGCTGTGCAGCCCGAAGCCCAGGCCGGTGAGGACCGCGGCGATGGCCAGGGCCTGGGCGCGGCGCAGGTGTTTGAGCACGCGGCTGGTGAAGGGCTGGAGCAGCACGATGAGCGCGCCGTTGACGGCGAGCACGGTGCCGAACTGCGCCTCGGTGAGTCCGCGCGCGCTCAGGTCCATGGGGAGCGCGACCTGGGACTGGTAGAAGATGACCGACACGCCGAAGACGGGGACGGCGAAGGCGAGGAAGGCCGGGTCCCTGAAGGGCGCCAGCAGCGAGCTGGCGGCGCTGCGGGCGGCGGAGGTGTCCTGCTTGGGAGGCTGCGCGGGGCGCGTCTCCGGGAGCATGAACCAGATGCAGCAGCCGTAGGTGAAGGTGGTGATGGCGTCGGCGATGAAGAGGGTGAGGTAGCCGTAGCGGACCATCAGCCCGGCCATGGGCACGGCGATGGCGAAGCCCACGTTGATGACCCAGTAGAGCAGGCCGAAGGCGCGCTGCCGGTCCTCGGGGGAGACGACGTCCGTGATGGCGGCGGACACGGCGGGCCGGTAGAGCTCGCCCATGATGCCCAGGCAGAAGGCCGCGACGGAGATGGCGACGGGGTCTCTGGCGAAGCCGAGGCACACCATGCCGATGGAGCCGAGCCACAGGCCTCCCGCGAGGGTGATGCGTCGGCCCACGCGGTCCGCGAGCATTCCGCCCAGGGGGCTCGCGATGACGGCGCCCACGCCGTAGAGGGAGACGACGAGTCCCGCGCGCTCGACGCTGAAGCCCCGCTCACGGGTGAGGTACAGCGCGAGGAAGGGGACGACGAAGCTTCCCAGCCGGTTGACGAGTGTTCCTATCCACAGCACCCAGTACGTGCGGGGGAAACCGCCCGCCATGTCGTGCAACGCCCGTCGCAGCGAGCCCATCAAGGCCGCCCTCCGAGTCGTGCGGAACAACAGGAGACGGGACACCTGAAGGCGAATCGGAAAGGCATAGGGCTGAGGGCCAGCATGCGTCAGGGGAGATGCGCACTCACGCAGGGCGTTTCGAATCCTGACTGCGACGCTTTGCTTGGAGTTCAGAGGAATTCTGCGACGACGCGCGGGCCTGAATCCGGATGACGAGATGAACCCGGAAGCCATGCGTCCGAGGGAGGAGGTAGAGCCCCTCGCTGCGCGGTCAATGGGGTAGAGCGGAGGCATGACGTCCTCTGCGATTCCCCCGGGTGCGGTCGCCTTCGTGGACCGCTGGCGTGAGCTGTTCGATGCCTGTGACTGGTCCGGCCTGCGGGCGCACGAGCATCCCGACTTTCCCGAGGCCGGTCCTCCCCGACAGAACGACAGCTTCATCCGGGGGCTCGGGAACAGTGGCTTTCGCGTCAAGAGCGCGAAGCTGAAGCCCTTCGTGCAGCCCCGGTGGTCCATCTTCCGGCTGAGCCGCCTGCACCCACCTCCGACGTACTGGTGTGACCTGGTGCTGAGGAACAAGAAGGGCCAAGAGACGGAGGCCTTCATCGCCCTGGCTCCGTGGGAGGGAGAGGAGGGGGCGTTTCGCGCCTCGTACTATGTCGAGCTTCCCCCGAAGAAGAAGGTCGCTCCGCTGGACCTGGGCAAGGAGCGCCAGCGTGTCGCGAAGTTCGTCGCCAAGGCGGTGAAGGACTTCGCCCGGGTCCGGGATGAGCGGCCGCTGCGGCGACTGGAGCTTCATTACTCCACCGACAACGGGACGCTGAGCGTGTGCATCGACCTCGATGCGGCGGCGGAGCCGGGACGGGGGGATGCGATGACCCACTTCGGGTTCGCGGAGCTGCTGGTCCCGCGCTGGCCCGAGGTGAAGGAGCACAAGGCGCCCGTGGTGGGGCTGGATGGCGTGAAGCTCGCGGCGCGCGAGGATGGGACCTGGGGCACGGCGGAGGTGCACGCGCGGCTCGAGGTGCACTTGGGGAAGATGCTCGTCGCGACGCTGCTCGAGATGAGGGACAGCGGCCAGTTCGAGTCCCTGCGCGTCCTGGCCACGTCGGAGCTGTGTGTCGAGGAGTACGAAGGCCACTTCGGCTGGCCCGACTACGAGGAGCGCGGGAAGGAGAACTGGCTGGTGCCGCCTCCGTAGCCGCCGCGCGCGACGTTCTGGGCGAACCGCTCGACAACATCTCCACAGCCCCTTCTCGAGAGGATGGGCTCATGGCTTGTGACGAGCCGCCAACGCTGATGCGCGTGTGAGTGGCCAGGTGGCGCCGCGGGCTGCTAAGGCGCGAGCGTCATGAGTCAGGTCATCGGGTTGCTGGGGACGTGTCTGGTGCTGGGCATCCTGGCCCGGCACAGTGGGAAGTTCCCTCCGGGCTCGGCGGGGCCGCTCAACACGTTCGTGCTGTATGTGGCTCTGCCAGCGCTGGTGCTGCGCGTGATGCACCGGCTGGAGTTCGTTCCGTCCCTGCTCGTCGCCGCGCTCGTGCCGTGGCTGTACTTCCTCGCGGCGGGACCGTTCTTCCGGTGGTGGGGCTCGCGCCTGGGCTGGTCCAAGGAGACGGTGGCCGCGCTGGTGCTGACGGGCGGGCTGGGCAATACCGCCTTCGTGGGACTGCCCATGGCGGAGGCCCTGCTCGGCTCGGAGGGCCTGGCCGTGGCCGTGGTGGTGGACCAGCTGGGCTCGTTCCTGGCCTTGTCCACCCTCGCGACGCTGGGCGCGGCACGAGCCAGCGCGGAGGCGGAGCTTCCCTTGCGTTCGCTCGTGAAGAAGGTGGCGACGTTTCCTCCCTTCGTCGCGCTGGTCGTCTCGCTGCTCCTGCGGCCCGTGGGCTATCCCGCGTGGGTGGAGTCCGTGCTGGACCGGCTGGGCTCGCTCCTGACGCCGCTGGCACTGTTCTCCGTGGGCTTGCAGCTGCGCTTCTCGGGGCTGAAGGCGCGCCTGCCCGCGCTGTCCCTGGGCCTCTTCTACAAGCTGGTGCTGGTGCCCGGCGTGGTGGTGCTGCTCCTCCTCGCGGTGCCGAGCCTGCCGCCCGTCGTCGTCCAGGCGACCATCCTCCAGTCCGCGATGGCCCCCATGGTGAGCGCGGCGATTCTCGCGGCCGAGCACCGCCTGGACCCGGACCTGGCCGTGCTCATGGTGGGCGTGGGGATTCCCCTGTCCTTCCTCTCCGCGCCCCTGATGCTGTGGCTCGTGCGGTAGCGGCAAGCACGCTTCCGGAAAGCGGCGCCCTGTCCGCTCGGATGCTCGGAGAGCGGGTGCGCGGACGGCTCGCTGACGTGCAGGCCATGTACCCCTATCTTCTCTCATGGCCGAGCAACCACCGAAGGCCTCCGGACTCCCTGGAGGAGACCCGAGGCGGATGGAAGTGCGGCGCTCCGTGGCGGAGCTGGGCGCGCGCACCTACGCCATCCAATTGCTTTCCGACGCGGGCATCCCCTTCCTCGTGGGCGGCGCGTATGCCTTCGCCCACTACACGGGCATCTACCGCGACACCAAGGACCTGGACCTGTTCCTCCACCGCGCGGACGGCGACCGGGCGCTGGAGCTCCTCGCGCGCAACGAGTGGCGCACCGAGAGCGAGGTCCACGGCTGGCTGCACAAGGCCTTCTGGGAGGACTTCCTCGTCGACCTCATCTACGGCTCGGGCAACGGCCTCACCACCATCGACGAGGCCTGGTTCGAGCACGCCGTCCCCGCGCAGGTGCTGGGCTGCCCGTGCCGCGTGCCTCCCGCCGAGGAGATCTTCTGGAGCAAGGCCTTCGTCCTCGAGCGCGAGCGCTTCGATGGGCACGAGCTCACCCACCTGCTCCTGAAGATGGGCTCGACGTTCGACTGGCCCCGCTTGATGCGCCGCTTCGACCGCTACTGGGAGGTGCTGCTCTCCCATCTGCTCTTTTTCCGCTTCGCCTACCCCTCGGACCGGGACATCGTCCCCTCGTGGGTGATGCGGGAGTTGCTCGCCCGGGCGGATGCATCGGTGGACGCGGGCAACTGGAGCGAGCGCATCTGCCGCGGCCGGCTGCTCTCCCCCGTCAGCTATCGCGTCGACGTCGACGAGTGGGGCTACGAGGACGGCGGCGCGTGGGACTCGCGCCAGCGCCAACGCGACGACTCCGCGCGCGGAGCCGAGGAGACGCCAGGCCCTCATGGGCCCCACTGAGCCGCCCGACGTGCCGTCAGGCGAGCCCCCGAGGGGCCATGCCATGCCTCCCCCGGAGTCGAGCCCCTACTGTTCCGGAGGAAAGGCAGGTGCTCCGTGTCACGCCTCGAGTCCGGACTTCGACAAGCGCTCGGAAGGCTGAGCGTGGTGGTGCTGTCGCTGGGTGTCGCCGCGCCCGTGAGCGCACAAGTGGCCTCCCCTGAGCGCACGGGAGACCTCCGCCTCCGCGTGGGAGACCAGTTCCTCGCGGTGACGCTGGACGAGGACCGGCTGCGCGGAGGGGGCTTCGACCTGCGCAGCACGCGGACCTCCATCGAAGGACGTCTCCACGGAGAGGACGTCGACCTGCGCTGGCGCGGAGCGGGCATCGACGGGCGGGTGGGCTCGGCGGACACGCGGCTGGAGCTCTCGCGCTACTCCGCGCAACAGGGCTTCCGCGTGGATGGCGAGCTCGCGGGCTGGCCCGCCGCGCTCGTCGTCTCTCCCGTGGGGCTCTCCGGCGACGTGGGTGGGTGCAGCTACTCCCTCACGGTGGCGGGAGGGAACTACACGGGCTGGCGGACGTGTCAGCCGAATCCCGACAGCGAGCCCATCTCCGTCGCGCTGGGCCTGCCCGAGAACTTCCGCGCGCTCGGCGAGACACAGCAGGCCGTGCTCCTGTCCCTGCTGCTCTCCGAGGCGGGCCTTCCTCCCGCGCCCCCACGCGACACCTCCGACAGCGGACGCACCCTCGAAGGGCCGGGCCTGGATGAAGGCACGCGGCCGTGACGCCGCTCCGCGCGGAAACGTGCAAGTGAAGCGCAATCGCTGTCGCCACACCTGTCTCACCCTCCACGGGACGTGCTTCAATCTCTTTCACGCGTGTGACGCGCGCGTGGATGGGCGCTTGCCCATTCTCCACGGAAAGAGAGTCCCCCATGAAGCTGTGCTGGAGTGTGCTGTCGGCCCTCGTGCTGTCCGGTCTGCTCGCCTGCGGTGGGACGGAGGCCCCTGAAGTCAGCGAGCCCCTGGCGCAGGAGTCGAGCGAGCTCGTCACCTGTTCCACCACGTGCTCCAACGGGTCGACGGTGTCGTGCTCGGGGAACACGTGCTCCACCATCCCGGGGGAGTCCGTGGAGTGTGACGGCTTCTATCGAATCTGTGTGCCGGACTCGGCCTGCCTGTTCTCCGGCAGCGCCTGCTCGAGTCTCGCGGGAAAGAGTTGTTCGCCCGTGGGCAGCGAGCGCAAGTGCTGCATCAACCGGAAGCCCACCGGGAACTGTTACTGCATGGTGGGTGGGACCTGGGCCTGCACCGTCACGCCCTGACGAGTGACTTCGCGAATCGCGTGCGCCGAGCCCAGGCCGGGCTCGACGCGCGCGGTGCACCTGACACGACTCAGGCGGTGGCCGTCGCGCCGAAGGACAGCTCCACGCCGTTCTCCTTCACGCGCATGCGCGGCTTGGACAACCAGTGGCATCGGGCGCAGTAGCTGTGCGCCCCAGCAGGAGTGGCACGCACGCTCACGGCACCGCCGCAGAGCACACAGCCGTCGGGCAGGACGAATTCGGCGAAGCGCTCGCCGAGGTTGCTCTCGAATTCAGTCATGCTTCTGAGTTAACGCAGGAATCGCGCGGCACAAGCTGTCCGCTCCTGTACTGAGGTACGGGCCCCGCAGGGCAGTGTCCGCCCAGCCCGCTGTCAGCAGGCAAGCGGGCAAGCCCTCCTGAAGTCCTTACCGCTCCAGGTCCAACTGACCTCCGCCGGACACCGCAACCGTCCACACTCCGGTGAAGTGATTGGCACATGGATTGATCTCCAAGACGCCGAGAACGCGGAAGGAGGGTCACGGCATGAAGGGCGTCATGCGGGTGGCGGTGCGCGAGGAGCGAGGGGCCTGGAAGGTGGAGGTGGCCACCCTGGAGGGGGAGGTGCGGCGCTACCGGTACGAGAGCGAGGCCCAGGCGCGCTACTTCGCCGCGGTCTTCGCGCTGGGGCCGCGGGTGCTGCCCCCCGTGCGCCGGGTGAAGGGCCGGCGGGCCGCCTGAGGGGGCGGGGACGGGGCCTCCGGGCGCCGTGACAGCGGCTTCCCTCTACCCTTGCGGGCGGGTTTCGGAGAGGCTTCGTCGCCATGAGCGACGCGAGCAAGAACTTCCTCCACCGGCCGAACCGTCAGCACATCACCCAGGAGCCGGACCCCGCGGGCCGCTGGTCCAACAAGTTCCCGGACATGATTGGGTACACCAGCCAGGGCGGCGGCAAGGTGCCCGCGGACTTCGGGTGGAACACCAACCCCAAGCAGTGGCAGGAGGAGATGACGCCGGTGACGCTGGCCGAGCGCTTCAACGAGCTGCGCGTGCTGCCCACCGCGCCCCAGGCTCCCGCGCTCCCCGCCGACACCCAGAAGTAGCCGCTAGCTGAAGGGCAGGGCCGCGAGGCGCTCGCGAAAGCGCTCGAGCAGACCTCGCGAGCTCGCCTCATCCAGTCCCTCGGCGGCTTCCTGCCGCGCCTTGCGAAGGAAGCCGTCGAAGGGCGCCGAGCGTCCATACAGCGCCCCCGCCCCCTCCACCGCGTCCACCAGCACCCGCGCCGCGCCCGGTGAGTTGAGCCCCAGGTGCATCTCCGCCTGCTCCAGCTTCACGCCGCAGGAGGTCCACACGCCGCGGTCATGCACGATGAGCCACGTGCGCGTGACGTCCTCCATGGCCTCGTCCAGGAAGGCGAGGAACGGCTCCACGAGCGAGGGCAGCACGTCCTCGGCGAGCTCCTTCTGGCCCGCCGTGTCCTGGAGCCTGGAGCGCAGGCTCAGGATGTGGTGCTTCTGCGGCGTGCGCAGCGCCACGGCGGCGGGGAGGGTGATGAACGCGGCCAGGCTCTCCGTCACCTGCCGCGCCAGCGCGGGACGTGAGGGCGCCTCCGCCTTGGCCGCGCGCTCCAGCCGGCCCTGGAGGGAGCGGCGCAGGTCCGCCGCCGCCGCGCGCAGGGCCGCGCGTGCGCCCACCTGGTGCACGTAGCCGGGCACCACGTCCTCGCGGCGCACGTGCTCGAAGGCCGCGGCGGTGAGGTAGACGAGGTCGCCGATGCGCACGCGGAAGTCCGCGCGGAACGACTGGAGCTCCGCCATCAGCGTCCAGCGGTCGCTCACCACCTCCGGCCGTCGCATCTGCTGGCCCAGCTCCGACACCTGCTTCGACAGCCGCTCCGCGCAGGCGTGGAGCACGGCCTCGACTTCTTGAGCCAGCCGCTCGTCGGAGCTGGCGGGAGGGGGGGCCCAGCCTCCGCTGGATGTCGAGCGCGCGGGAGGGGGGAACTGCTGGTGGATGGCGGTGACGAGCTGGTTGACGCCCACCAGGGTGTCGCCGATGGCCGGGGCCATGGTCTCCCACAGGGCCAGGTCCGCGCCGCCGTCCGACTCCACCGTGGTGGGCTCGTACCGGGCGATGCTCAGGTGTCCCAGCCGGTCGATGGCCACCGCCGCCGCGCGGTGCACGCGCTCCAGCCGGTCCGCGAGGTGCCGGTCCGTGAGCGACTCGAGGAGTGCCTCCAGACGAGAGGGCAATGCGTCCTGCGGCGCGCGAGTCTTGGCTGGCGATGGAGGCATGGGGCGCGGAACGCTACCGCACGGGTGAGTGTCTAGCGAAGACGGGCCCTCCGGTTCGAGAGCGTCTCGGCATAGAGTGAAGCCCTGGGGAGGTCGCATGACAGAGCGGTTCCGCCGTCGGTGGAAGACGGGTGGGCTCGGGGCGCTGGTGCTGCTGGGCATCTGGGGCCTGGCGGCCGGGGACGTATGTCTTTCCGCCTGGGTCCTGAGTGGGGTGAAGGTGCCCCATTGCCCGGATGGGAAGTTCCGGCAGACGGTGGCCGTGAGCTTCACGGAGCTGGGGCGGGGCCTGCCGGGCGCGGTGCGTGTCTGGGCGGATGCTCATGCGCCCAACGACAGCGGGTCGCTGATGAGCGCGCGGGTGCGGCGCGGCTCGGCGGAGCTGTTCCTGGTGGACGCGGAGGGCAAGGAGACGCCGCTGGAGGTCGAGAAGAAGGACGGCTGGACGCGCTCCGACGGCGACGTGCTCGTGGCGCAGGTGAAGCTGCCGGCGGTGACGGACGGTGACTACCGGCTGCGCACGCGCCTCTCCACGCCGCTGGGCACGGACACCGTGGACGCGGCGCTGCCGCTGTATGCGCCCGCGGTGGCGCACGTGCTGACCGACCGGCCGTTGTACGAGCCCGGCAACGAGGTGCGCTTCCGCGCGGTGGTGCTGCGCGCGAAGGACCTGGCCCCGCTGGATGGTCGGCCCGGGACGTGGTTCTTGACGGACGCCTCGGGCGAGGTGGTGCTCGAGGAGCGTGCTCCCGCGGGCCCATGGGGTGTCGTGGCGGGTGGCTTCCCGTTGGACCGGGGCGCGGCCGTGGGCACGTGGACGCTGTCGTGGCGGAGCGGCGCCACGCAGGCCAACGCCACGTTCGAGGTGAAGCCCTTCACGCTGCCGCGCTTCCAGGTGGAGGCGCTGAGCCCCAGGCCCTTCTGGCGCGCGGGTGAGTCACCGGAGGTGAAGGGGCAGGTGGTGTACGCGTCCGGTGCCCCCGTGGGGAACGCGGAGGTGGAGCTGACGTGGCAGGTCCATGGCGCCTGGCCGCCGCCTCCTGAGTGGATGACGGGCGGACTGCCCACGCGTGCTCGCGCGGATGCGACGGGGCGGTTCACGCTGACGCTGCCTCGCGTGCCGGAGGACTTGCGGGGCCAGGTGTCGCTGGCCGCGCGAGTGGCCGCGCGAGACGCCGCCGGAGACCGGGTCGAGGGTGCCGTGTCGCTGCTGCTCACCGAGGACGCGCTGGCCGTCTCGTCGGTGACGGAGCTGGAGGACGGTCTGGTCGAGGGCTTCAGCAACCGCGTCTACCTGCGCGCCACCACGCCCGATGGCCAGGTGTTGCCGGGGGCGGAGCTGACGGTGACGCGGGCGTGGGATGAGCGGGATGAGGGCGTGCGCGGCGTGACGGACGAGGACGGCGTCGCGGCCTTCCAGTTGGACCCGGGGACTCCCATCAACGTGGTGGTGCCGCCGATGCCGGTGCGTCGCCCGCCGCCTCCGCCGCCGGTGTCGCTGAGCTCGATGCGCAGCCTGCTGGAGCCAGGGAACGAGCCGACGCTCCAGGAGCGACTCGCGGTGGAGTCCTGGCTGTCGTCGCTCCAGCCGTGTGCGCGCTTCGTCCTGCCGAGTGATGGCGTCGCCTCGGTCGAGCTGGGGGTGCGCTCGGGAGCGGGAGGCGCGGTGGTGGAGGTGGTGACGGGGGAGGACGCGCTCTCGACGTGCGTGGCGCAGGTCGTGCGTTCACGCGTGTTGCCCTCGGGTCGGGAGCGGGTGTTGGCGCTGTCGTTGCGCGTGGAGGACCGGGGGATGCCGTGGTTCGAGCTGTCGGTCGAGCCCGCGTTCGGCGCGAGCGTCCCGATGGTGGTCGCGCTGGCGACGGCGGCCAATGACGCGCGTGCGTGTCTGCCGCTGAATGTGGCGTCGAGTCCTCGGCTCCCGCTGGCGCTGTCCTGGCGGGTGGGCGCGAAGAAGGAGGTGACGACGTCCTGGTCCACCGTGCCGGGCGGGAAGGGCGGACTGGGGGGCTCCGTGGAGGCGTGCGTCCGGGAGCGCTTCGCCCGGGTGCGTGTCGATGAGAAGGAGCCCGGGAACCCGGCGATGGGGGTGATGTGGCTCACGGTGCACTCCGGCAACGAGGACTTCGAGAAGGAAGAGGGCCGGGCCACGACGTTCCTCGGCTACGAGCTGAAGGTGGTGGCGAAGGTGGACGGCAAGCCGGTGGGCGACACGAAGTGGGTGCTGCGTCCCGCGAGCCTGCCGCCCCTGCGCTTGAGGGCGACGCCGGTGCTGGCGCGAGCGGGGGAGGAGGTGCGCATCGACCTGATGCGAGGGCCGACGTACCGGGGGACGCTCCCCGAGCAGCTGACGCTGCAAGCCGGGAAGCAGGCGCTGGTCGTGAAGCTGGAGAAGGGCGCCACGTCCGCGCGCTTCCGGCTGCCCGCGGACTTCGAGGGCTGGGCCGAGTCGTCCTGGATGGGCGCGACGGCCCGGGTGTACGTGGCGCCGCGCGCGAAGCTCTCCGTGGAGGTGTCGCCGGAGAAGCCCGTCTATGCCCCGGGGGACCTGGCGCGGCTGCAAGTGCACACGCAGGTGGATGGGAAGGACGGGCCCGCGGCGGTGGGGCTCTTCGGTGTGGATGAGACGCTGGGGCAGCTCGTGCCTCTGCCGGGCGGAGAGGTGCTCGCGGGGGTGCGGCCCGCGCCGGCCACGTCGCAGCCGGCCTTCGGGGTCCTGGATGGAATGGCCCTGGCACAGGGGCGCATCCGAGGCTCCAACGCCGCCGCCGCGACGCTGGTGCGCGTGAGCTCCGTGCCGAGGCTCCAGGACGTGGAGGCCCGCGTGAGCGCGAGCGGCGCGACCCTCTTCGACGCCGAAGCGGAGGTGGTCGAGCCCTTCTACGTGGTGCTCTCGGAGCTGCACGAGCAGGTGCGCCAGTGGGAGGAGAAGGCGCCGGAGGGCGAGACGCTGGTCCCCTCGGGTGTGGCGAAGCTGTGGTCGCAGGCGCTGCTCGCGTGTGAGCAGCGCGGCGAGAAGGTGACGGATGCCTTTGGCAATCGCCTCAGGTTGTCGCGGCTGCCCAGGGAGTTGCTGGAGCTGACGGACCCTCGGGCGGTGGTGTCGCGTGGGACGCGGCTGCCGGAGGACGTGGAGAACTGGAACGAGTGGGTTGCCCGGGAGGCGCCATGAAGCGCACGGTCATCGCTGGAGCGGTGTGCCTTGTCATCGGGTTTGGCCTGGCGGTGTTCCTGACGGGGAACATGCGGCGTGCGTTCGGTTCCTCCGCGTCCGCGCTGGCGGGTGACGCCGCGTTCCAGATGTTCAGCGCGTCCGACGAGGAGATGCAGATGGCGAAGCTGGTGCTCAAGGAGCGGGCCGAGGCGCCCGCGCCACCGCCACCGCCACCGCCTCCCGCGATGGGAGGCGTCGCCCCCGTGGTGGAGGGAGGCCTCTCCGCAGACTCGCTGGGTTCGGCGGAGGCCGACGACCTCTCTCCGAGCGAGGAGGAGGAGAAGCCCTCTTCGACGGGAGCCCCGGGCCGCGCCTGGTTCCCGGAGACGTTCCTCTTCGAGCCGCTGGTGGTGACGGACGCTTCTGGCCTGGCGACGCTTCCGGTGCGCGTGCCGGACCGGCTCACGCGCTGGCGCGTGCTGGCGCTGGCCCACTCGCGCTCCGGTGCGCAGTCCGGCGCGGTGACGAGCTTCGTGGGGACGTTGCCCACGTATGTGGACCCGGTGCTGCCGGCCTTCCTGCGCGCGGGAGACGTCGCGCGGGTGCCGGTGCAGGTGGTGAACACGACGGACGCGGTCGTGGAGGCTCCGCTGAAGTTCGAGGCGACGGGCGTCGTGGTGGAAGGTGCCCTGCGCACGGTGCGGGTGCCCGCGCGAGGCAGCGTGGTGGAGTACGTGACGGTGAGGGCCTCGGGGCCGGGGCCTGTCGCGGTGCGCGCGGCGCTGGGAGCCTCGGACCGCGTGGAGCGCTCCCTCGAGGTGTGGCCCACGGGGATGCCCGTGGTGCAGACGCGGGGCGGCACGTTGGCGGCGCCGCGCACGGTGTCCCTCTCCGGGCCCGAGGATGCGCAACCGGGCAGTGAGCGAGTCCGGTTGCAGGTGTATCCCGGTGGCCTGGGCGTGCTGCGCTCGGAGCTGGCGTCGGCGGGGGGGCGCACGAGCTCGGAGGACGTGGCGTATGCGCTGCTCCTGGTGGGGCGCATGCCGGAGTTGCTGACGGCGCTGGGCGAGCCCGCGGCGGCGGCGATGGTGAAGTCGGTCCTCTCCAAGAAGGAGGGGCGGCTGACGACGCCGCAGTCACCCGAGGGCAGGCTCGTGGATGGGGATGCGGTGCGGGTCCTCGTCGCGCAGTCGACGCAGCGGGCGCTGCGGCTGAGCCGGGCGCCGGATGTGGCGTCGGCGGCGCTGCTCGTGGAGGGCGCGCTGCTCCATCCGGACAACCCGGTGCTGGCGCGGCTGGGCGAGCGGCTCGCGGGAGTGGTGGCGGCAGCGCAGCGTCCGGACGGCACGTGTCAGGGCGGCCAGGGCTGGTCGCTTCAGCGGCTGCTGGTGGCCACGGCGGATTGTGCCCAGGCGGTGGTCTCCGCGGGAGGCACGCCGGTGGGGGTGCGTCGCTCGGCGCGCTTCACGACGCTGGCGTCGGGGGCGCTGGAGCGCAACCGGGCGCACGTGAAGGATGGCTATACGGCGGCGGCGCTCCTGGCGAGCGGGCTCCCGAAGGGCGCGCTGCGAGACTCGCTGCGGGCCCAGGTCCGTGAGGCGCTGAAGACTCGCGAGGATGGCTCCGCGTACCTGCCCGTGGAGAAGGGCGTGGTGGCGGCGAACGGTGAGGTGCCCTCGGAGGCGGAGGCCACCGCGCTGGCGGTGCTGGGCCTGGAGGGAGATGCGAAGGCGCCGCTGGCGGACCTCGGGGCCTCGCTGCTCGCGGGCTACCACCCGGCCCGGGGCTGGGGCGGCGGGCGCGCGAACCGCGTGGCGCTGCGCGCGGTGGTGACGCTCTTCAAGGCGCCGCTGCCGTCCCAGGTGCGCGTGGTGCTGGAGCGTGACGGCCAGGTGGTGACGGAGGGGACGTACGACGCCCAGGCGCTGCGCGAGGTGCGGGTGCTGGAGGCCTCGGCGGCGGGCTCGGCGGGGGCCCACTCCTGGACGGTGAGGGCGGAGCCCGCGGTGCCGGGCCTGGGGTACTCGCTGGCGCTGTCTGCCGCGGTGCCGTGGAAGAGCGAGGGGACCGATGGTGGAGAACTGGTCATCCGCTCGCCTCGCGAGGCACGGGTGGGGCAGCCGGTGGAGGTGGCGGTGCAGGCGTCCACGCCGGCGGGGCTCTCGGTGGAGCTGCGCCACAGCCTGCCCGCGGGCGTGCAGGTGGTCCCCTCGAGCCTGGATGCACTGGTGTCCGAGGGGAGCGTGTCCTCCTGGACGTCCGAGGATGGCGCGGTGACTTTGAAGCTGCCTCCACGTGGACACGCCGAGCCGTTCCAAGGGACCTTCCGGGTCATCCCCACGCTCGCGGGAACGTTCCAGACGGGGGCCTCCTCGCTGTGGGTGGAGAACCCGCCCGTCCGACTTTCCTACGTACCTCCCGCTACCTGGGCGGTGCGCTGAAACGGGTCCGTGAGGACTGCAAATCCCGGGCGGTGAGAAAGCCGGCCCGGGGAGATTGTCGGCCCGAGGTCTTCCGGGTGGGGAAGACCCTGCACGTCGGGGCAGGGGGGCTGCTTCTGGCGGCAATCCGCTCTAGGAATACGGGAAGATTCACAGCAGCGTCGACATGCCGGTGCAGGCTTCGTCAGTGGTTCTTCACGGGTGACACCATGGAGCTCGACGGCGGGGAGAGAGACGAGTTGCTGCTGGCATTGCTGGGCGCTTTCCCCTCGGTGGAAGAGCTTCGCCGGGTGGTTGCCTCGGTCTGCCATCGGGACTTGGAGGCGCTCGTTCCAACGGGAGGCCCGAGGGAGCGCGCGCGGGGTTTGATACATCGCGCTGAGTCGGAAGGATGGACGCGTGAGCTGGTGACAGGCGTGCATGGAGCCCAGCCCCGGCATCCTCGGCTGCATCGGTTCGTGCAGGGGTATCTCGCGTCGGTGCAGCGGAGCATTCCGCGGCGCAGCCTGGAGCGCATCGTCGGCTCCGCGTGGGACCGAGGCGGCGCGGACGGCTGGCGGCGGAGGCTTGCGGCGATTGAGCGGCGCGTGTGTCGGGTGGAGCCCGTCGTGGGGGCCTCGCTGGGCACGGGCTTCCTGGTGTCGCGCGATGTGGTGCTCACCAACTTCCACGTCATCGAGAACCGGCTGCTGGAGTCCTTGCGCGTGCGCTTCGACCACAAGGTGCTGCCGGACCGGACGCTGCTGCAGCCGGGCAAGCAGTACGCGGTGAAGCGTTGCATCGCGCGCAGCTCCTACAGCCCCGCGGACCTGATGCACCCGCGCCCGCGCGAGGCCACCGCGGACGAGCTCGACTATGCCTTCCTGGAGGTGGAGGGGCTGCCGGGCGAGGAGGAGGTGGAGGAGGGGGAGTCTCGCGGGTGGTTGGAGCTGCCCGAGGAGCAGGTGCCCTTCGTGCCGGGGAGCCTGGCGCTCATCGTCCAACACCCGGAGGGGCAGCCGATGAGCGTGGTGCTGGACGAGTTCCTGGGCGTCAACGCGTCGCGCACGCGCGTGACGTATCGCACGTCGACGAGCCCGGGCTCCTCCGGGGCGCCGTGTTTCACGCAGGACCTGCGGCTGGCCGCGCTGCACCACAGCGGCGGTCCCCGCCTGCCGTCCTCTACCGGGCACAACGAAGGCATTCCAGCCGACACCATCCGCCGCAGCCTGCCGCCCGAGGTGAAGCTGTTGCTGGGTTGGCGGTAGCAGGCAGGGGAGCGAACTGGAGGCGGGGGGCGCGCCTGTTATCGTCGGGGAATGCCCCGCTTTCTTCGTGGTCAGGGTTTCTGGTGCCTGGTGGTGCTCGTGCTGGTGGTTGCGCCGTGGAGTCCGGCGCGAGCCCAGGCGCGCCTGCGTGTGGCCGGAGCCACGGCGAACAACGAGGTGAAGCTGCGCACGACGTCGGAGGACTTCCGGACGGTGCTGCGGGTGGACTTGTTGGCTCCGCCGTCGGGGGCGGAGGCCGCGCTCGAGGGTGGGGTGACGGTGCTGGTGGACCCGCTCCAGGCGAGTGATGGCACACAGGTGACGCTGTCCGCGGTGGTGCGTGAGAAGGCGCCCTCGGAGACGAGCCTGGGGGCGCCCATCTCCTCGCGGTCTCCGCTGTACATCGAGCTGTCGGGGGCGCTGCCACAGGCGGGGGTCTACACGGGGCAGGTGGTGCTGGTGCATGGAGGCGGGCGGGAGGTGGCGACGCTCATCGTCACGCGCGTGCAGGCGGTGCCGGCGGTGCAGTTCATCGCGACGTCGCCCGCGGTGGCGGAGTCGGGGTGGGGCCTGGGGCCGGTGGATGCGGTGGTGCGGCTGCCGTTCAAGGAGACGGCGGGCGTGACGGGCGAGGTGGCCGTGCCGCAGCTGATTCAGCTCCAGCACAAGAAGCCGGACCTGGGGGCGACGGTGGTGCAGCCGAGGTTCGCGGGGGCTTCGTTCTCGCTGGAGGGAGGCGGGAAGGAGGGGAAGGACCAGGTCCTCGCGGCGGCGGAGGGCGCGGTGCGGGTGGCGGCGAATGGCAGTGGGACGCTGCTGTTGCACCTGCGCGGGTTGGAGGGGCCGGGGGAGTACACGGGGACGGTGCGGCTCGCGGTGCCGCAGGGCGTGGCGGTGGAGCAGCCGTTCACGGTGTGGGTGAGGACGCCGTGGCTGTGGGGCGCGTTGCTCATCGCGGCGGGGGCGGTGTCTTCGTATGGGGTGCGGCTGTACACGCAGAGCATCCGGCCTCGGGCGCAGCAGCTTCAGCGGGCGAGGGTGCTGTGGCAGCGCGCGAGTGTGTTGTTGGAGGGGCAGGGGGATGCGGCGCGGAAGGTGGGGCTGGAGGTGCGGGGGCGCATCGACGCGGTCATCCCGAGGATTCGAGGCTCGGTGCGTGGGAGCCGCGCGGCGGACGGGGAGCTGATGCGCGGGGAGTCGGAGCTTCGGCTGTTCGAGGCGTGGTGTGTCTGCGCGAAGGACCTCCACGCGTTGCCGTCGGAGATGCGTCCCACGCAGGCGAGCCAGGCGCTGGCGGACGCGGAGGCCTCGCTTCGCGTGGGGAACGTGCCGCTGGAGCGATTGGAGGAGCAGCTCAAGGACCTGCGTGGGCAGAACGTGCAGGAGCTGGCGCGGGCGGGGCTGAAGGCGAAGCTGAAGGAGCTGGAGACCCAGGCGCGGGCGCTGACGCAGAAGCTGGGGGACGACAGCCTGGGGTTCCGCATCACGTATGAGCTGTTGCCGCTGCTCCAGGAGATGAGCTCGAGGTTGGGGCAGGGAGACCTGGGCGCGGCGCGGCAGCAGTTCGAGATGGCGCGGCGCTCGTACTTCGATGTGCTCTGCGCGGAGCTGTCCTCGGCGGTGGCGTCGCCGCGCAATCCGAAGGGCTTCTCACCGGAGGAGTGGCGCGAGCTGACCACGGACGTGAAGGAGCGGCTGCGACAGGCGCGAGCGCGCGCGGATGCCAACGTGGATGAGGGCTTCCGGCTGTATCAGGGCGCGTATGCGCACTACGTGCGGCGGCTGTTGATGGAGCTGCGCGGCGTGGTGGTGGAGGCGCGGAGCGGCGCGACGGAGGCGCAGAAGCCCGAGCTGGACATCGCGGAGGCGAGGCTGAAGGAGGCCATGTTGGCGTTGGCGGCGGAGTCGCCGCACGAAGCGGCGGCGAAGTACCGGGAGGTGGGCGATGCGCTTCAGCGTGCGCAGACGGGGGAGCTGCGGCGGCGCATCGTGACGCTGCGGGAAGAGGTGGCGCGCAAGCGGAGCGAGACGGGTGAGCCGCACGGGCTGGCGGAGCTGGGGCACGTCAATGGGCTGTTGAACCATGCGGAGCAGGTGCTCACGCCGGAGACGCTGCTGGAGGCGGAGTCGCAGGTCGACAAGGCGGAGATCGCGCTGGCGAGCTATCCGAGTGTCAGTCGGGTCTCGATGTCCACGCGGATGCCGCCGTTCTCCACGCCGGCGTTGGAGACGACGGAAGAGGCGGCCTCCGAGGCGTCGTCGCATGACGATGACGAGCCCGGGGCCGCGCCGCGTGCGCCTGCTCCCCCGCGAGCGACGGCGCCTGGAGGGTCCTTGCCGAGTGCGCCGACGGGAGGCATCTGGACGTCCTTGCCGGAGGCTTCGGCGGAGGTCTCGATGGGCGGGCTGGTGGCGCTGGAGGCGCTGCCCTTGCCGTCAGCGCGGCACCTGTGGATGGTGGAGTTGGTGATGCTGGTGCTGTTGACGAGCGTGGCGGTGGTGCTGGGCCTTCAGCTCCTCAACGTCTTCTCCCCGACCTGGGGAGGCTTCGGCGCGGGCATGACGGCGTTCCTCTGGGGCTTCGGGCTGCACCAGGTGGGCAACGCCAGCTTCGAGGGCCTCACGGGCCTGCTGACCCGTGTGGAGCGACGAGGCGGGACAGGCGACGGCGCCTGAGTTCATCGACCGCCGGCTACTGTTTCGAAGACGAGGAGTCCTTGGCCCAGAGGAGACTGAGCCGCGCTTTTCCAGTGAGGTGATTCGCCTCGGTGAACATGCTCTTCAGGCGCTCGAGAACCTCTTTGTTGTCGAAGGTCTGGTGCTTCGCCATCTTGAATCTGACGCTGCCTTGCTTCGACTTGAAGGTGTCGGGGGAGATGGCCTTGACCCCCTTGATGTTGAAGTACTCCTGGGTCGTGAACAGGCGCTTGTAGGTCTCCAGGTTGTCGCCCAGGGTGGAAGACGTGAGTCCTTCCCGAGAAAGAGCCTCCAGGTCCTCGATGTGCGCAAGGAGCTCGACCTTCTCGCCCTGCTCCTGGATGAAGCTCTTCAAGGTGACGCCAAAGCCCGGATTGCCAATCACGGCGATGTTCGACTGGTAGATGTACCCCATGGGGGTGTTGCCATCCGCGGCGTGTTTCGTCTGCTCGATCACGTAGACATGGCTGTCCTCGATGTGGATGCGAATGATTCGAGGCTTGATGTCGCGCACAACCTCCTTCAGCTCGGAGAGTGTGGAGGCGCTCTCGCTCGGCGCTGTTGATTGGATGAAGAGCTGGCAGAAGGCGTTTGCGCTCTCGCCGCAAGAGTTCGCCGAGTCGTGGGAGAGTTGGTCCTCGATGACGTCGTCGATCTCGATGCGACTGTTGAGGACGATGTCCGCGATGGTCTGCGCATCCGCTTTTCCGCTGCTCGCGTAGCACACGAAGGCTGCCCTCAAGTTGCGGCCTTGCGCGGTGTCTTGCGCCATCTCGTTGACCAGATAGGCAATGAGCTTGTGGCAATCCTTGGACATGACGCTCCCGGGGCCGACGGACTTGTTGAAACAGCGAATCAGCTCACGGTGAGCCCTCGATGCCCCCGTGCCGCTCTCGTCACCGCTGCCGGTCCTTCATCGTCTTGAACACGATGCGGTCCAACAGGCCCGGGGTGAACACCTTGAGGAACTGGCCCAGCTTGCCCTTGGCGGTCATCACCACCTCGCGCTCACGCTGGTCCATGGCCTTCAGGATGATGGACACGCACGTGCCCAGCGCCATGTTGTTGCCCTCGGCCTCGTTGTGCTTGCTCTGCTGGAGCGGCTTGCCGTCCTTGCCCAGCGCGTTGGCTCGCACGTTCGTGTCCACGAAGCCCGGACACACCACCGTCACGTCCACCCCCGTCCCCATCAACTCCACGCGCAGCGAGTCGAAGAACCCGTGCATCGCATGCTTGCTCGCCGCGTAGCCGGTGCGCGTCGGCACGCCCGTCTTCCCCGTCAGGGACGAGATGGCCACCAGCAACCCGCGCCGCGCCTTCAGGTGCGGCAGCGCATGGTGCGTGCTGTACACCGCGCCCAGGTAGTTGATGCGCATCAGCCGCTCGAACACCCCCAGGTCCGTGACCTCCTCGAACAACGCATCCATCGACACCCCCGCGTTGTTCACGAGCACGTCGACCCCCCCGAACGCCTCCACCGCCCGCTCCACCATCCGCCGGCACGCCTCCGGGTCTCCTACATCCGTGGCCACCGCCACCGCTCGCCCGCCCGCCGCCTCACACCGCTGCTTCACCTTCTGGAGCGCCTCCTCGCTGCGTGCCGCCAGGACCAGGTTCGCCCCCCGGGCCGCCAGCGCCACCGCCAGCTCCTCGCCAATCCCCATGGACGCACCGGTGATCACCACGCTCTTGCCTTGCATGGCGCACATTCTCTCCCCACCCCCGCACACCCGTCGAGAACACCCCTGGGCCCACACCGGCCTACAGCCCGGGGCAGATCCACGAAGAGGCGAGTGACACATTTCCACCGCTGCGGTGTTCCCTTCCCGCCAACGCATTCAAGAGGGGAAAGAACACCATGTCGTCCATCGCCGTCCTCGCCCAGGTTCCCGCGGAGAATCTCGGGTGGCTCAGCAGCAAGCTTCTCGGCGTCACACTCACCTCCGCCGAGTGGGTGCTGTGGATCCTGGTGTGCCTGTCGGTGCTGTCCATCGGCATCATGCTGGAGCGCGCGGTGTACTTCAGCCGCAACCGCCTCCCGGACTCGGAGGCGCTCGCCGTGCGGCTGGCCCGCGGCGAGCTCGAGGCAGTCCGCGTCGCCATCCAGGGACGCCGGGGCATGGAGGCCGCCATCATCCGAGAGGGCCTGGCCTCCTCCGCGCAAGGCGCCGACTCCGTCGAGCAGGTCATCGCCTCCACCATGGCCCGTGAGCGCCCCCAGTATGAGCGCTTCCTGTCCTTCCTCGGCACCCTGGGCAACAACGCCCCGTTCATCGGCCTCTTCGGCACGGTGCTCGGCATCATCAAGGCCTTCCACGACCTGGGCTCCATGAACGTGAAGGGTGCCGCCATCCAGCAGACCGTCATGGGCGGCATCTCGGAGGCGCTCGTCGCCACCGCCGTGGGCCTGGCCGTCGCGATTCCCGCCGTCGTCGCCTTCAACATCTTCAACCGCCAGCTGAAGACGCTCACCAGCCGCGCCAACGCCCTGGGCCACGCCCTGGTCGGCAGCCTGCGCGCGGAGGCTCGCTAGTCATGGCCGGCGGCGCGCAGGACAACGAAGAGGAGATCACGGGCATCAACGTCACACCGCTCGTGGATGTCGTGCTGGTGCTCCTCATCATCTTCATGGTCACCGCCAACTTCATCGTCCGCGAGACGGTGGAAGTGGACCTGCCCCGCGCGGCCAACGGCGGCGAGACGGTGCAGGGCCTGGTCAACGTCGTGCTCGACAAGGAAGGGAAGTTCTACTTCGACGGCACCCTGGTGACGGAAGCGGAGCTGACCCAGAAGGTGGCCGAGGCCGTCGCCAAGGACAAGGACACCCGCGCCATCATCAGCGCCGACCAGAGCATCGCGTACGGACAGGTGATGCGGCTCATCGACACGGTGAAGGGCCAGGGCATCGCCAAGTTCGCGCTCAACATCGAGAAGGACGTCGCCCCCGCGCCGCGGGGCTGATGTGACGGCAATGACGACGAGCGCGCTCGACAATGGTGTGGTCCTGCCCCGACGGGGCGGCAGTGGGTTGCTGGTGGGGTTCGTCACGGGTTCGCTCGCGCTGCACGGGCTGGGGTTGGTGGTGCTGCACACCCAACCGAAGGAGCGCACCGCCCCGCAGAAGCCCGTGGAGTTGGTGATGGTGGAGGTGACCAAGCCACCGCCGCCGCCTCCGCCGGAAGTGAAGGAGGAGCCCAAGCCGGAGCCGCCTCCTCCGCCCAAGGTCCGCATCAAGCCTCCGCCCATCAAGGTGGCCCAGGCCCCCAAGCCCCTGCCACCGCCGCCCGAGGACGCGCCGCCTCCGCCCAACGAGCCGCCGCCTCCCAACGCGAAGCCCACGCCCCTGGTCGTCGGGATGTCCATGTCCTCCACCACCAGCGCCGGCGGCTTCGCGGCCCCGGTGGGCAACACCCTCTACGGCCGCACCGCGGACCGGGCCAAGGCGCCGCAAGAAGTGAAGGCGTACAGCGCGCCCAAGTACACGCCCATCTACCAGGTGGACCGTGAGCCGCAGCTCGCCAGCGAGGTGAAGATTCCGTATCCCGAGGAGGCTCGCCGCGCGGGCATCGAAGGCACGGTGACGCTGTCCATCACCATCGACCCCGAGGGGCGCGTCGTGGCGGCGCGAGTGCTGAAGGGGCCTGGCTATGGCCTGGAAGAAGCGGCGCGCAACGCCATCCTCCGCTTCCGCTTCAGTCCCGCCTACAAGGGGGGAGAAGCGGTCTCCACGGAGATGAAGTACGCCTATACGTTCCTCCTCGACTGAGCATGTGAGCTTGAAACACCCTCCCGCCGGGAAAGGGCCGGAGCGGGGGAGTGCACCAGTGGGCCTCTCACTTCCACGGCCCGAGCAAGTCCACTGGTTCCTCCACCCCTTCCTCGCTCCGTCCCTTTGCCGGCGGGAGACTGACTCCCTTCTTCACGCAGCCGTCCTGTCCTTGAAAGACCCATGTCCTCGAACGTGAAAGCCCGCGCCGCGCTCGCCGCCGCCTCCATGTGGGTGGCCACTCCGGCGCTCGCTCAGGCTCCGCAGCCCGAAGCCCCCGCCGCGCAGGCCCCGCAGCCCACCATCACCAAGGCCCCGGAGTTGGTGCGGTCCGTGAGCGCCCAGTACCCCGAGCAGGCGCTCGCCCAGGGCCTCACCGCCTCCGTGCGCTTCATCATCACCATCGGCGCGGACGGCGCGGTGACGGACGTGCAGCCCACCGAGCCCGTCGGCAACGGCTTCGACGAGGCCGCGCTCGCCGCCGTGCGCCAGTTCCAGTTCTCGCCCGCCGAGGTCGACGGCGTGCCCGCGCCGGTGCAGGTGGAGTACGTCTACAACTTCACCCTCAACGCGCCGCCGCCCGCGGAAGGCGCCGCCGCCGAGGCCGAGGCCCCCAAGGCCACCCTCACCGGCCAGCTCATCTCCCGAGGCAGCCGCTCCCGCGTGGCCGGCGCCACCGTGCGCTGCGGCGACGAAGCGGATGCCGCCGAGGCCGTGTCCGACGAGGAGGGCCGCTTCACCCTCGAGGTGCCGCCGGGTGAGTGCGCGATGCGCGTCATCGCCTCCGGCTACCAGCTCTACCAGACGAAGGAGACGCTCAAGGCCAACGAGACCACCGAGGTGAAGCTCTACCTGGCTCCGGCCGGGAGCGCCTTCGAGACGGTGGTGCGCTCCGCGCGTCCGAAGAAGGAGGTCGTCCGCCGCACCATCACCCGCGAGGAGGCGCAGAAGACGCCGGGCACCTTCGGCGACCCCATCCGCGTCATCCAGACGCTGCCGGGCGTCGCGCGTGCGCCCTTCATCTCCGGCGACCTGCTGGTGCGCGGCTCCAACCCGGGCCAGACGGCGACGATGATGGACGGGGTCCGCATCCCCAACCTCTTCCACCTCCTCGGTGGCCCGTCCGTGGTCAACGGCGAGTTCATCGACTCGCTCGACTTCTACCCGGGTGGCTACGGCAGCCAGTACGGCCGCGCGGTGGGCGGCGTGGTGGACGTGAGCACGCGCAAGGGCGCGGCGGACACGGTGCACGGCTCCGTCAAGGTGGACGTGCTCGACGCGGGCTTCTTCCTGGAGGCCCCCATCACGGAGGGCGTCAGCGTGGCGGCCGCCGCGCGGCGCTCGTACGTGGATGCGCTGCTGCCCGCGTTCCTCCCCAAGGACGAGGGCACCACGCTCTCCATCGTCCCCGTGTACTGGGACTACCAGCTGCGCCTGGACTTCGGCGCGAAGCGAGGAGAGACGCCGGAGCCCGGCGCCGCGCGCAGCACGGGCTATGTCATGGCCTTCGGCAGCGACGACAAGCTGCGCCTGGTGTCCGGCGGTGAGAAGCAGGACCGGGACATCACCCTGGACTCGCGCTCGCGCTTCCACCGGCTGAAGGGCGACTGGACGTATCGGAAGGGGAGCTTCACCTCCGTCTTCACGCCGTACGTGGGCGTGGACTACAACGACATCAGCTTCGGCTCCTTCACCGAGCACGACACCATCTACTCGCTGGGTGCGCGCGAGTTGATGACGGTGGAGGTGGCCCCCGAGTTCACCGTCCGCACGGGCCTGGACGTCTACTTCGACCACGTGAAGATCGACGTGAGGGCCCCGGCCCCGCCCGGCACCGAGTACGTGCCCTTCCCTGGCTCCGAGCCCGTCGCGGAGATGATCCACGAGAAGCTCACGATGAACGGCTTTGACGGGGCCCTTTTCGCCGAGATGGACTTCAAGCTGGGCCCCGTCACCCTCACCCCCGGCGTGCGCGGCAACCTCCAGAAGGTGGGGGACACGCGCAACGTCCTCTTGGACCCCCGGCTCTGGGTCCGCTACGCGGCGAGCGAGCGCACCGCCTTGAAGGGCTCGCTGGGTCTCTACAGCCAGCCCGCGGACACCTTCCAGTACGTCTACTCCCCCTACGGCAACCCGCTCCTGGACTACCAGCGCGCCTTCCAGACGAGCCTGGGCGTGGAGCAGCGACTGTGGGAGTCGTGGAACGTGGACGTCACCGGCTTCTACAACCGCCGCTTCGAGAACGTGGTGGCGCCGGGTGATGTGCGGGCCACCGAGGGCGGCGGCTTCATCCAGGACCGCTACGTCAACGCGGGCATCGGCAAGGCGTACGGCGTGGAGTTGATGGTGAAGAAGGACCGCGCCTCCGCCACGGACAAGTGGTACGGCTGGCTCTCGTACACGCTCAGCCACGCCGAGGACGGCCGCGCGGGCGCCAAGCCCCAGCGTGATGATTCCTTCGGTGGCAACGGGGGACCGCCGGGAGGCTTCGGCGAGGAGACCTACGGTCTGAGCGCCTGGGACCAGACGCACATCCTCACGCTCGTCGGCACGTACCTGCTGGGCAACGGCTGGGAATTGGGAGGCCGCTTCCGACTCACCACCGGCCGGCCGACGACGCCGATGGCGAATCGCGGTGACATCTACAACTCGGATGCGAACGACTTCGGGCCCACGTACGGCCGCTACTTCTCCGCGCGAGCCAGCACGTTCCACCAGTTGGACGTCCGCATCGAGAAGGGCTGGCGCTTCGACAACTGGACCCTGGCGCTCTACATGGACGTGCAGAACCTCTACAACGCGAAGAACGTCGAGTTCGTCTTCAACGACTACCGGTATCGAAAGGCCAGGGAGATTCCAGGCATCCCCATCCTCCCCGTGCTGGGCGTGAAAGGAAGCTTCTAGGATGAACACCTGGCTCAAGATGGGCGGACTGTTGTTGGTGGCGGTGGGCGCGGTGGCGTGTGTGGACGGGGACGATGTGTCCTCGAACGTGAAGGACCTGCGGGTGCTGGGCGTCGCGGTGGAGGTCCCGGAGTTGATGGCTCCCACGTGCGACCTCAACGGGCAGTCCCTGGAGGTCCTCACGCAGGAGGTGACCTACCGCGCGCTCCTGGCGGACCCGAAGGGCGAGGGGCGCTCCATCGCCTACACGCTGTGGGCGTGCGCGAACCCGGATGACGAGCGGTGCGAGGACGAGTCCTCGCGCATCCAACTGGCGCAGGGCACGACGACGGCGGGCGACATGGAGGTGCGCATCCGCCCGGGCGCGTCCCAGGTCCGGGACGGCACGCTGCTGTTGGAGAAGGTGCGGCAGGCGGACCCCTACAAGGGTTATGGGGGCATCCGCATGCCGCTGGTGCTGCACGTGACGGCGGGCGCGGAGTCGGTCCACGCGCAGAAGCTGATGGTCTTCTCCTGCCCCGTGGTGCCCGGCATGGTGGCCAATGTGCAGCCGGTGCTCCGGGGGCTCACGCTGGATGACCAGGCCTGGGATGCAGCGGCGCCGCTCACGCTGCAGGGCAAGGGGCCGTTCGTGGTGCGGGCCAACGACATCTCCGACCTGGAGGAGTCCTATGTGGTCCCCGGTCTGCGCTCGGAGTCGGTGAACCTCAAGGAGGCGTGGACCATCTCCTGGCACGCGACGCTGGGTGAGTTCAGCCCGGAGCAGACGGGTGGTGCCGACTTCGCCGGCGAGCCCGGCCGTCACCGCACGGAGTGGGAGCCGCCGGAGAAGGACGCGGTGGCACAGGAGGTCACCTTCTGGGCCGTGGTGCGAGACGGGCGAGGAGGCAGCTCCTGGCTTGTCCGGAAGGTGCGCTGGTCGCCGTAACGCAGTGGCGGATGGCTCGCAAGGGGGCGGCCATCCGAGGTATGCCAGCGGTGCTCTCGTGAGGCCGGGCCGAGGCTGGAGTGGGTGGGACGCGGATGATGAGCAGGAGCACAGCGCGCGGATGGGGACGCGTGGCCGGAGTGCTGGCCGCGTGGGTGCTGGTGGTGTGGGGGGCTGACTCCCACGCCGCCGCGCGGATGGAGGAGCCTGACGCCACGCTCCGCCGCTTCGCCCTGATTGTCGGCTCCAGCGAGGGCGGGCCCGGGCGGGAGCGGTTGCGGTACGCGGGCTCGGACGCGCTGGCCATGTCGCGCGTCCTGGAGGACCTGGGCGGTGTGCAGCCCACGGACCGCGTGCTCCTGCTGGAGGCGGACCGGGACGCGCTGCTCACGGCGCTGGCGCGGCTGCGCACCCTGGTCGAAGCGGCCGCGACGCCCGGCGTGCGGCGCGAGCTGGTGGTGTACTACTCAGGCCACTCGGACGCGGATGGCCTGCTGCCTCGCGGCGAGCGAGTCCCCTACGAGGACCTGCGCAAGCTCATGGGCCTGGTGCCCGTGGAGGTGCGCATCGCCATCCTCGACTCGTGTGGCTCTGGCGCGCTCACCCGGTTCAAGGGCGGACTGCGCCGCCCCGCGTTCCTCACGGATGCCTCCGCGCAGGTGCGAGGCCATGCGTACCTGGCCTCCAGCTCCGCGGACGAAGTCGCGCAGGAGTCGGATGTCATCGGCGCGTCCTTCTTCACGCACTTCCTCGTCACGGGCCTGCGCGGCGCGGCGGACACGACGGGTGACGGGCGTGTCACGCTGCACGAGGCCTACCAGTTCGCCTTCCACGAGACGCTGGCCCGCACGGAGCGCTCGCAGGGCGGGCCGCAGCACGCGGCCTACGACATCCAGCTGGCGGGCAGCGGCGACCTGGTGATGACGGACCTGCGAGGCTCCGCCGCGCGGGTGCGTGTCGCCGAGGACGTGCAGGGCCGCCTCTTCGTGCGCGACTGGGGCAACCAGCTGGTGGCGGAGCTCCAGAAGCCCGCGGGGCGGAGGCTCTCGCTGGGCCTGGACGCGGGGCGCTACCACATCACGCTGGAGCGGCCCTCGCAGCGCTTCGAGGCGGAGCTGCTCGTCGGGAGCAAGAGCGACGTGGAGCTGCGCGTGGGCGACTTCGTCCCCGTGACACTCACGCGCACGGCGTCACGCGGTGGCCCGGTGCGGGACGTGCCGCTGGTGAAGGAGCCCGGTGCGGCGCGGGAGGACCTGCCCACGGTGGCGCTCAACCTGTCGCTGGTGCCGCCGGTGTCCACCTCCGCGTTGTGGGGAGGCACGGGCCTGAACCACGTGGCGCTGGGCGGGCTGGCGGTGCGCTCGTACCAGCTGCGGGGCGTGGGCCTCGCGGGCGGCGTGGGCTGGGTGGACGGGACGATGGAGGGCGGGCAGGTGTCCGGCATCGCCAACGTCACCGGGGGCGAGGTGATGGGGCTCCAGCTCGCGCTGGGCGGCAACCTCGCGTTCGGCGGGGCGACGGGCGGACAGGTGGCGGCGGTGCTCAACTATTCGGAGCGGGCCTTCTCCGGCCTCCAGCTCTCGTTCGTGGGCAACCGCGCGGACCACGAGATGCGCGGCCTTCAGCTCGTGGGCGCCGTGAACATGGTGGAGAACCTCATGGGCGCGCAGGTGGGCATCTTCAACCTCGCGGGCACCGTGTCCGGCGCGCAGGTGGGCCTCATCAACGTGGCCGACAACGTGCGCGGGCTCCAGCTGGGCATCATCAACATCGCGGATGACGTGTCGGTGCCCATCGGCCTGCTCAGCCTGGTGCGCAAGGGGCGCATCTCCTTCGAGGTGTGGACCGATGACATCTCGCCGCTGTCGGTGGGCGTGAAGTACGGCAGCCGCACGGTGCACGTCGTCGCGAGCCTCGGCGTGAGCTCCAAGGCGGAGACCTGGCGCACCTTCAAGTCGCTGGGCGTGGGCGTGCACCTGCCCTTCGGCGAGGCGGACCGCTACTACGTGGACGTGGACCTCTCCACGGGGAGCTGGCAGTACCAGACGTTCGGGAAGACCTCGAACAACAGCACCTATCACCTGCGCACCAGCGTGGGCTGGGAGCTGAAGCGCCGCTTCGCCCTCTTCGGGGGCCTGTCCGTCAACATCTACGAGCCGCCACCGGAGGACGAGGACCGCGAGGTGACGTGGCTGCCGCAGTGGAAGATTGGCAGGGGAGCCACCGGCTCGCGCCTGTGGCCCGGCCTGTTCCTGGGCGTGCGCATCTGACGCCCGCGCGCGGCGGCCCTCAGCCGCGCAGCAGCCACTCCAGGAGCTCCTTCGCCGTGTCCACGTGCACGAAGTGGCCGGCGTCCGGGAGCGTCGTCACGGGGCAGCCCGCGGCCTCCATGCGCGCGGCCTCCGCGTCGGACACGTAGCGCGAGCGGCCCCCGCGGACGCAGCGCATGGGCGGGTGGTCCGGCCGCTCCAGCGCGACCCAGAGGTCCATGCCATTCACGCGCGCGTGCAGCTCCGCCAGCGCTTGCCGGTCGAAGCGCCAGCGCACGCCGTCGGCCTCCGTCACCAGGTTCATCAAGAGCCAGTCGGTGAGGCCGTCGGAGAGGCCCCGGCCGGAGAGCTCCGCGCGCATGTCCTTGCGGTTCGCCGCGCGCGAGGGGGCCTGGAGCAGGATGCCCAGCACCATGCCGCTGTCGGACAGGTCGAACGGCACGGGGCCGGGCGCGATGTCGAGCAGGCTCACGCGTGCGACGGACTCCGGCACGTGCAGGCTGGCGGCGAGCGACACGCGTCCGCCCAGCGAGTGGCCCACCCAGTCGAGCGCGCCGGTGAAGCCCTGGGCGCGCGCGGTCTCCACCACGTCGCGGGCCACGGTGAAGAGGTCCGCGCTGGGCGACGGGACGGGCGAGGCGCCATGGCCGGTGAGGTCCGGCAGGAGGAAGCGGCGCCGAGGGTCCGCCGCGCTCCACGCGTTCGCCAGCGAGCGCAGGTTGCGCCCCGAGCCGAGGAAGCCATGCAGCAGCACCGTGGGCACATCTCCTTCACCCACCTGGAAGCTCTCGAGGACCACGTGCGTCAAACCTTTCTGGCCATCCCGGAGTCTTGACCCGAGGCAGGCCGTGCCGCTTCATAGCGCGAACTTCTCATCCCCGAGGTGGCTCCGCGTGTCCACTGTCTCCCTGTTGTTGCTCCTGCTGGCGTCGACTCCCGTGAAGGAGACGAAGCCCGAAGACCCGAAGGTCTCCATCGCGGCGGTGCTGGATGACTGGCACCAGGCGGCGGCCCAGGCGGACGAGGCGCGCTACTTCAGCCACTTCACGCCCGACGCCATCTACCTGGGCACGGACGCCACGGAGCGCTGGACGCGCGACCAGTTCCGCGCGTGGGCGAAGCCCTACTTCTCCAAGGGCCAGGCCTGGAAGTTCAAGGCCGTCTCCCGCCACGTCTTCCTGTCGAAGGACGGCACGGTGGCGTGGTTCGACGAGGTGCTGGACACGCCCAACCTGGGACCCAGCCGGGGCAGCGGTGTGCTGGTGAAGGAGGGCGCCACCTGGAAGATTGCTCACTACGACTTGTCGGTGCCCATCCCGAACGACATCGTCGATGACGTGGTGAAGCGCATCCAGGCGCAGGGCGCCAAGGCGGCCAAGGGCGGCAAGAAGAAGTAGACCTCTCAACAGACATGCCGGGTCGCGGGGGACCGTCTGCCACCGCGACCTCGCGCGGAGTGCGAAGCGCGCTTCGCGGTGGGGATGGCAATGCCAGACGTCAACGTCTGGGAATGACATGGCGATGATGTGAAAGTGCTTCTGGCGCGTGCCTTGAAGTGAGGCACGCCTGCCCCCGGCTCGACGTGGGCCGGAGCGGTCGAGTCCCGCGAGGGACACCTGGGGGTTGCATGAGGCACCGTACCCGTTCAGTCTGCGTGCTGGTGGTGTTGCTGTTGGGCGTCCAGTGCGCCAATGAGAGACCCAAGGCGGAGGAACCCGAGGTGTCGGGGGCGTTCCGCTGGTACTCGGACCTCACGCCCGGCGACCCGATAGGGGATGCCTTCGCGGTGAGCCCGGCGGGGCGCACGGCGTTCGCGTTCTCTCCCCTGGGGGGAGGGACGGTGGCGGGAGTCCCCTTCACCCACTCCGGCCCGGGAAGCGCGAGGACGAACCACGACCTGCTGGTGGCGGTGCTGGAGCCCACGGGCAAGCTCGCGTGGAAGCGCACCTTCTCGACGGCGGAGGTCGAGTCGGCGACCGCGGTGACCTTCGACGACGCGGGGGATGTCTATGTGGCGGGCCTCCTCAAGGACCATCAGGACGGGCTCGACTTCGGGGAGGGCGTCTCGGTGGACGTGGGCCCGGGAGAGCTGACGAGCTTCCTGGTGAAGCTGCGCGGCACGGACGGCAAGGCCCTCTGGGCCCTGGGCATCACCTCGGGGGAGCGGTCCGTGCAGCCTCTGTGCGGAGCCTTCCGCAAGGAGCTCCAGGTGCGCGGCGGAGTCGGCGTCCTGGGCTGTGTGTTCACCGTGCGCGACGTGGCGCTGGAGCACCTGCTCCTGGTGACGCGCACGGGAACCACGGAGGTGCAGCCCGTGGGGCTGGGGGCGAATGGTGTCGTGCTCTCGTTCGACCCCGCGAGCGGCCAGCCGCGTGCGACCTACGTCCTGGGCGGAGCCGAGGCGGTCCTCCGGACCGTGGCCCTCACCGAGGCGGGAGGCGTCGTGTTCGGCGCGCGGCTGAGACAGGGCACCCTCGTGGACTCGGAGGGGAGCACGCCGCTCGTGTTGACGACCCCTGGGTGTCTGGTGGCGTCCTTGAGCGCCAACCTGAAGCCGCTCCATCGGCGGGTGCTGGGCGGGAGCACCGTGGAGACGGACTGTGAGCCGGAGGACGTCGTGCTCGTGGGGAAGGACCGCGTGCTCGTGGGCGGTCAGGGCACGGGGAGCCTGGACCTGGGAGATGGCGCGGGGGGACAGGGCACGTTCGGCTTCGTGGGCACGCTCCACGCGGACCTGTCGAACGCGGAGGCCTTCGAGCGCTACCCCGACCAGCGCGTCTTCGGCCTGGCCGCGGACGCGTGGGGCCAGTCGTTCGTGGGGCTCGCGCGGGAGGCGTCGCCCGGGTCGTTCCACTACACGAAGCGGGACGCGTCCGGGACGGTGGTGCACACGTCCAGGACGCAGGGGGCGGATACCAGCGCGCGCTCCCCGTTCCTGCGCATGCGAGGGCTGGCCGTGGACGCGAGCGGCGCGCCCACGCTCCTGGGCGTCTCCGGAGGGCCGTTCGTCTTCGATGACGGCGTCCATGGGAGCAACGACGCCCGGAGCTGCTTCGCGGTCCGCTTCGCTCCTTGAGGCGGGAGGACGGCCCGACGCTTCAGCCCCGAGGTGACGCCGCCACGCGCGGAATCACGCCGAGCATGGGCTGGAGCCGGGCCTCCTGGCCCAGTGTCCTCAGCCGCTCCCGCGCGATGACGAGCAGGAGCGCGTTGAAGCCGAAGGCCACCAGCACGTGCCACCACGCGTGGAACTGCGGGTTCGGGACGCCGAGGGAGGGGAGCGTCTCGTTGAGCGTGGGGCAGAACTGGATGTCGCTGACCCACAGCACGATGGCGAGCGCATAGGACGCGATGCCGAGCTGGAACAGCCGCTTCGTCCCCGCGTCCGGGCTGCGCTTCTGGAGGAAGTAGGTGCGCCCGAGCGCGAAGAACTCCAGCGACGCGAAGCTCACCTGGAAGAGGAAGAACTGGACGGGGCCCTGCATGAAGGCGTTCAGGTACGTCACGAGCACCGCGTGGCTGAACAGCGCCACCGGGAACCAGGGGCCGAAGCGCCGCTGTGGACGGTCCTCCAGGAGGATGTAGACGATGACGATGGCCAGGTAGAGCATCGGCAGCTCGTCCAGCATCTGGTGCTCGCGCCGCAGCGTCATGTGGAACGCCGTGCTGCCCACGCCCACCAGCGCGAGCAGGCCGAACGCGAGCAGGAAGCGGCGCTCCAGCACCCGGCGGTGCAGCAGGATGCCCAGCAGCCCGGTGAGCACCAGGACGAGGCTGGAGGCGGAGTTGAACAGCTCTCCGACGTGGAACAGGTGCTGGTAGTTCGTCTCGCACCAATCCACGGTCGAGGTGCTGGGGCCCCAGTAGCCCGTGGGAGTCGTGGCCATGTCGCGCCGCAGCGTAGCACCCGCACCCGGAAACCTCGCCGGGACGATTCCGCTGAAATTTAGGTCATTCGACCTATATTGTCCCGACGCGGGGGGAATCCCTCCCTGCTTCGAGCATGGGAGTCGTCATGGTGACCGAGGAGAGCGTGGTCCTGGTGGGAGGCTACGGCGTGGTGGGGATGAGGCTCGCCAGCCTGTTGAGGGAGCGGCATCCCGAGCTGCCGCTCATCATCGCGGGCCGGAGGAGCGAGCCCGCGAAGGAGCTGGCGGAGCGGCTGGGGCGGGCCCAGGGCGTGGCGCTGGATATCCGCGCGCGGGAGCCGCTGTCGGTGTTGGGAGGGAAGCCCCGGGCGGTGGTGTCGCTGGTCAATGACCCGGAGGACCACCTGATGATGTCGGCCGCGCGCGACGGGGTGCCCCTGCTGGACATCACCCGCTGGACGTCTCGCGTGCGCGCCGCGCTGATGCGCCTGTCGGGGACGCCGCCGCGCGCGCCCGTGCTGCTGGGCTCCGCGTGGATGGCGGGGCTGGTGCCGCGCATGGTGGCGATGGTGGCGCCGCGCGTGGGGCCGCTGGAGCGCGTGGACGTGGGCATCCGCTTCGCGCTCGCGGACGCGGCGGGGCCCGACTCGCTGGAGTACGTGGACCGGCTGGGGCTGTCCTTCGACGTGACGGAGGAGGGCCAGGAGCGGCAGGTGTTGCCGCTGACGGACGGGCGCCGGGTGACGTTCTCGGATGGCCGCAGCACCCGCGTGTACCGGTTGGACACCCCCGAGCAGGCGACGCTGCCGGCGGTGCTGGGGGCGCGGAGCGTGGCGACCCGGCTGGGCTACGACTCCGGCTCCGCGACGTGGACGATGGTCGTGCTCCAGCGGCTGGGCATCCTGCGGCTGCTCCAGCATCCCCGGCTCACGCCCCTGCGCCGCTCCCTGCTGGCGACCCAGGGAACAGGGGGGGAGGCCGCCTGGCTGGCCGATGTCGAAGGCGCGAAGGGCCACGCCCGCATCGAGGTCGTGGACCCGAAGGGCCAGGCGCACCTCACGGCCGTGGGCGCCCTGCTGGGCGTGGAGCGGCTCCTGGGACGGGATGGCGCGCCGCCGCCTCCAGCGGGCGTGTGGTTCCCCGAGCACGAGCCTCGCGCGGATGAGACACTGGCGACGCTGCGCGCGTGTGGAGTCCAGGTGAGCATCGACGAGGCGCGGGTGAAGGAGGCCGCCTGATGGCGCGGCGTGAGAAGTCCCCGGTGGGGAAGCTCCCCTCCGCGAAGCCCCGGGAAGGCACCGCCGTCCACGCGAAGGGACACGAGCGCGTGGAGCGCATCCTCGACGCGGCCATGGACGTGCTGGTGGAGGACGGCTACGCGGGCCTGAGCCTGCGCGGCGTAGCCCAGCGCGCGGGCCTGAGCCTGGGCAATCTCCAGTACTACTTCCCGACGAAGCAGGACGTGGTGCGCGCGCTGCTCTCGCGCTACCTGGAGGGCACCATCCGCCGCGTCCGGGAGCGGATGGAGGCGGGAGCGCGCGAGCCCGCCCGGCGGCTGCGCCAGGCGCTGGACTCCATCCTGGAGGACCAGGACTCGCCCCGGCACTTCCAGCTCTTCGCGGAGCTGTGGGCGCTGGCCGCACGCGACGCGATGGTCGCGGACGCGCTGCGCGTGTTCTACGGGGGCTATCGCGAGGGGCTCGTCGAGCTGTTGCAGGAGGCCATGCCCGAGCTCACGCCTGCTCGGAGGGAGCGGCGCGCGGCCCTGCTGATGGCGTTCTTCGAGGGCCTGTCCCTCTTCAGAGGCGGCGGCAGCCTGGCCTCCGCGTCGGTGCCAGGCGTGGAGCAGGAGCTGCGAGCCCTCTGGGATGAGTTCGCGGAGGGCTCGGCGGAGGGGCTCAGTCCTCGGCGACGAGCACCGACTTGAGCCGCTCGAGCGTCTCCGGCGAGACGTCCATGAACGCGAGGCCGACTTCGTACCGGGCCACGGCGTCCTTGGGGAGCTTGCGCAGCCACGCGACGCGGGCGCGGCACTCCAGCGTGGAGCCATCTCCGGGATACAGGTCCACCTCGAGCTGGCTGCCCTCGGAGTAGAGCTCGTCGGAGTAGATGCGCACGCCACCGAGGCTGGCATCCAGCACCCGCTGCTTGTCTCCGAACTTCAGCCGGGCCGGGCGCGCGTACAGCGGCGCCTGGAGGCGTGGAAACAAGCGACGGTCATCCGCCACGCTGCTGCTATCGAGACTGACAGGGTTCATCATCGGCGTTCCCCCCATTCACAATCCGGTGGGTTTCACGGGCCTGTGACCCAGCATAAGGGATTCAGCCGCCGTGTGCAGGTGGGTCATGGGAACAACCCCGCGACCGCCTCCAGGACCCCACCCACCGCTTCACTGATAGCGCTGGCGCCATCCACGGCGACCTCGACGGCGTTGCCCACGCTCTCCAGGGTGAGGCCCGCCGCGTCGACCACATCCACGCCCAGCTCCGCCACGTCCACCGCGTTGCCGGCGTGCTCCAGTGTGGTCACCACGGCCTTGGTCATCTTGGATTCCCCCATCGACTCCCCCGACACCTGGGCGAGCGCGATGGCCGCCGCCGCCGCGGCCGCCGCTCCCCCCGCCACCGCCGCTCCCACCGCCAGGGGCCGTCGGGTGTGCTGATACCAGGCGACCAGCGCCTTCAGCTCCTGGGCATCCAGCCAGATGCCTCGGCAATGCCCGCAGAGGTCCACGGCGCACACCTCGGTGCGGACCTGCGAGAGGAACGTCTCGCAATCGGGACAGCGCGACGCGGGGGAGCCACACAAGCCGCAGGCTTCGCGCGTGGTTGGAACATGGTGGCGGGAGTGCCGGCAGCGCCGGGACGCGGAGGGCAGGGCTGCTTCCAGGGCCTCCGTCCTCCACCCGGGTGCCAGACGCTCCAGCTCGCCGGCGTCCAACCAGTGCCCGATGCACTTCGGGCAGGTGTCGACCGAGACACCTCGTATGTCGATGACGCGCAGCGTGGGGGCAGGTTGTGGGCAGATGGGGCAGTGGCGGTTCATGCGTGGAGCATCCTCCCATGAAACCCGCGCGGGCTCCCAGGTGGCGTGCCCCGGGCTCTCAGGGAGGGGGGATGCGCAGCCGCCGCCCGTAGGAGGGCACGCCCGCGTTGTTGACGATGAAGAGTTGATAGTAACCCGGTGGCGCCATGTTCCGGTTGGGCGGCGCGGTGACGTTGAGGCTGCCGGCGCCGCGCGTGAAGCTCAGCGTGAGGAACCGCTGGTTCATGTCGAAGGTGTGTGTCGTCGAGTTGAGGGCGATGAGGCTCACGCGGCTGATGTTGGCCGCGTCGGGCGTGGTGATGGTGAACTGGGCCCCCGGCAGGGACACGGTGGGCGCGGAGGTGATGGCGGGGCGCGCGCCCTTGAAGAGGTAGGGCGGGGAGAACACCTCCGCGGTGCGCTCGCTGGCGCCGCCCGCGGACAGCACCCGCCCGTCCGGGAGGAGCACGGCGGTGGAGTGATAGCCCCGGTAGCGCACGTTGCTGGCCCAGGACGTCCACGTGTTGGTGGCGGGGTTGTAGACCTCCGCATGGCGCACGGCCGCGTTGGCGTCGTCGAAGCCGCTGCCGCTGCTTCCGCCGATGACGACGACGGTGGCGTCGGGCAGCAGCACCGCGTTGTGCTGACGCCGGCGGATGCTCATGGGTGCCACGTACTGCCAGGTGGGGTTCGCCGCGGTGAGGTCGATCTGCTCGACGGTGGCGGTGGGCGGCTCGCTTCCACCGATGAGGAGCACCTTGCCGTCGATGTACACGGCGGGGCCGTAGCTGCGGCTGCCGAAGATGCTGACAGGGCCGTTGCTCCACGCGCCGTTGCTGGTGGGGTCCAGCCAGAACGAGGCGCGCAGGGAGCCCGCGTAGAAGAGCCGGCCGTTCGGGGCCAGGAACATCTTGGGATAGAAGGGCACGTTCTTGCGCGCGTTGGTGAGCGTGCGCCAGGAGTTGGTGCCGGCGATGAAGCGCTGGGGAATCTCGTTGATGTCGCCCGCCCCGTTGATTTCGCCCGAGGTCACCACCACGTCGCCGTTGTTGAGCGTGGTGTTGGTGGGGTACCAGCGCCCGGCGTTCATGTCCGGCAGGCGCGTCCAGCTGGTGGTGTTGAAGTCGAAGAAGCTCGTGTCGGGCAGGCCCACGTCGCGGGCGATGTGGCCTCCGGTGACGAGCAGCTTGCCGTTGGAGAGGAAGGAGTGCCCCGAGCAGAAGATGTTGTAGCCCACGTAGGGGAAGGACGAGAGGGCGCCGGTGGAGGGGTCCCAGCGTCGCGGGGGCAGGGCGCCTTCGTCGAACTCGCCGTAGAACATCACCTTGCCGTCGGGCAGCAGGGCCATGTGCGTGGCGGAGATGGGCCAGTTCATGACGCTGGCCCAGCGGCCCACCTGGTCGGGTGTCTGGGCCTGGGCTTGGACGGGAAGCACCATGAGCCCCAGCCACCAGACGGTGCGTAACAAGGGCCAGGCGATGCAGCGGTGCTTCGACATGGGGAGAGCTCCGGGCGTGGAACGTCCAGGCGGGCGAGAACCTAGGCGTGGCGGGCTCGGAGGGGAGTGGCTCTCGCGTCGCACGGGGTGACGGCTGCGCGACGTGCGGCCCCCACCGGAGTGCCGTTGTCCGAGGGGGGGAAGTGGCTTGGTGTGCGCGCTCGCGCGAGCGGGTGTGGCGCGGAGGTCCGCGCCGTGAAGCCACCGTCGCCCCGCGCGGATGGAAGAGAGGTCCTGATGAGGTTCTGGAGTCGTGTCCGGGTGGCGGTGGTGTGTCTGCTCGCGGGTTGTTCGTCCTCGACGGGTGCACCCGAGCCGGTGGAGGAGGTGGCGTTCCTGGCCTCGGGCCTCTGGGATGCCTGCTCGCGGACCGCGCTGTCGCTGGGTGTCACGCCCGTGGAGGACCAGCCGTTCTCGCCCGCCATGGCGGTCAGCGGTGGAGGGATGGTGTTCGGGGTGGAGGACGCGGCCTCCGGGCACGAGCCGTGGGTGAGCAATGGGAGTCCGGGGGCGGGCACGCGGCTGCTCAAGGACCTCTTCCCCGGGCCGCAGGGGTCGAATCCGCGCTGGTTCACCCGCGTGGGGAGTCGGGTGTTCTTCGCCGCCGATGACCCGGCCGCGGGGCGCGAGCTGTTCGTGACGGATGGGACGGTGTCCGGCACGCACCGGGTGAAGGACATCTGGCCGGGTCCCACGGGCTCGTTCCCGAACTCGCTCTACTCCTTCGGCGGGCTGCTCTACTTCACGGCGGGAGACGAGGCCCACGGGCGGGAGCTGTGGCGCAGCGATGGCTCTTCCGAGGGGACGATATTGGTGGTGGACCTGGTGCAGGGGGTCGAGGACTCCGCGCCGGACCAGCTCACGCGAGGAGGGGACGGCGCGCTCTACTTCCTCGCGACGGAGAGCGGCCTCTTCATCCGGTTGATGCGCATGGGGTCGAACCTGGGCGTCACGGAGGTGTTCCGGACGACGAGTGACCCGGGCATCCAGCGTCCGCTGGTGGCGGTGGGGCGCAAGCTGTTCTTCGCGACGGGGGGAACCCATGGCGGCGACGCGGTGTCAGTGAGGGTGACGGATTCGGGGGCACCTTCGGTGGAGGTGGGGATGTTCTCGATGGTGGGGGACCGGGCGTCGGTGGATGGGTACTTCCTGTTCAGCGCCGCCCAAGGGGCTGGGAGCGACAACATGGAGCTGTGGCGCAGCGACGGCACGGCGGTGGGAACGGTGCTCATCGAGGAGGCTCGGGCGGGGGCGCTGGGCTCGCATCCCGAGAACTTCGCGGTCCTGGGAGACCGGCTCTTCTTCGCCGCGGATGATGGGGCGCATGGCGTGGAGCTCTGGGAGAGCGACGGCACGGCGGCGAGGACGCGGCTGTTCGGAGACCTGGAGCTGGGCGTGGGGGGCTCGCTTCCCTCGGAGCTGACGGCGGTCGAGGACCACCTGTTCTTCAGCGCGGATGTCTATGGGCGGGGCGAGGAGCCATGGATGAGCAACGGCCTGCGCGTGGGCACGGTGGCGCTGACGGAGCTGGCGCCGGGGCCGGCCTCCTCTTCGCCGCGAGGGTTCCTGCGCGCCGGGTGGAGCGTCTTCTTCTCGGCGGCGGATGGGAGCGGCGTCCGGAGGTTGTACGCGCTGCCCTTCCGCCCGGATGGAGAGTGCCCGCCCTGAGCGGGAGGAGGGGGTGTCTTCCTGGTGCGAGAGGAAATCAGGCGGCGGACCGTTGTAGACAGGGGTATGGCTCCTGCGTTGGAGAACGGTGCCCTGCGTGGCACACAGGTGCGGTGTCCGGGCTGTACCCTGTTCAACCCGCCCGGCATCCGCTGTCCTCGCTGTGCCTGTGGTCCCGTGCCCGCCGGGTATTACGGCGCCGCGCGCATGTTGTTGCGCGCGGGCGTGGACCGCTTCGCCCTGGTGGGCCGGTTGGAGACGCTGGAGCCCTCCCTGGCCGCGCAGCTCGAGCTGCAATACGCCACGCAGTGGAGGGAGGCCCGGCGCATCGTCCGGGACGTCCGCCGGTGTGAGCCCTTCCTGTCGCTCTCCGGTTTCGCCGAGGAGTCGGAGGACCGCTGGGCGGAGGTGCTCCCGTGGGCGAACCCGGCGGTGGTGCCCATTCCCGCGCTTGGACAAGGCGATGGCACGGATGACGAACCCTTGGAGCAGCTGCATCGACGCAGCCAGGTCCCCGAGGTGCGTCACCTCGCCGCGCTCGCCGAAGTGAACCAGGGGAACCTGTCTCGCGACCTGCTCGCCTCGGTGACGGGGGCCCTGGACGTGCAGGGGCTCATCGGCCTGGAGGCCGCGCTCACCTTGACGCGCTGGCGGGTGTGGAACCGCACGCGCCTGGGGAATGCGCAGCGCGACATCCTCATCCGCAATGCACGCCTCGCGTTCGAGCACTTCCCGGAGCAGCGAGCCCGCGCCGCCGTCGCGTGGGTGCGCATCACCGGTGAGCCGCCGGAGGTGGACCTGCTGTTCGCGCTGCGCGAGGGCCTGCGCTCTCCAGACGGCGACCTCCGCTTCGAGTGTGCCCTGTGTCTCCAGGATGAAGCGGGACTGCTCGAGGCCGCGACGTCCCCGGAGGCCGACAAGGCTTCGTTGGCGAGGCAGACGCTGGCGCCCCTCGAGTCGTCCAGGCTCCTGGCGCGCATGGTGGAGTCGGGCGAGGTGGACTTCGCGCGGGATGTGATGAGGCAGCTGCGCTCACCGCCCTCGCTGGAGGCGCTGGACGCGGTGCTCGCCGTCGCCGCGAAGGTCGGGGCCGCGTTGGTGGACCCCGTCGTGTCGTGGGCCCAGCGGACGCCCTTCGAACGGCTCGCGCCTCCCGTGCACGCGCGGTGGAGGACGTTCGCGCGAGAGACGTTGGGGACCTGGCCCGCGCTGAGTGTGCTCCGGCTCTGGGAGTGGGCCCACGCATCGCGAGAGGAAGACGCGCGCCTCGACGAAGAGGTCTCGAGCGCCTTTCAAGGCGCCACGGTGCGCGCGCTCTCCACCGCGCCGTCGGCCGAGCGCGAGAGGCTGGTGGGGGAGAGTGCCTTCCGCCGCTTCCTCTTGCGCGGAGACGTGGCTGAGCTCGCGCTGGTGCACTCCTGGGCGCGAGACGCGGCGTGCGCGGAGCGCTTGTTGGACCTGTTGATTTCGATGCCGGGGTGGCGCGATGAGACAGGGCAGGGGCACGCGCGCTGCGCCCGGCTGTTGATGGCGGCCTGGGAGCGACCGTCCCGCGAGGCGGTGTTGGCGCCGCTCGCGAAGGCGGTGCGCTCCTGGAGCGGCATCTCCGGGCGCGAGGTGTTCCTCGAGGCCCTGTGGTCCCGCTTCCTTCGCTACCCCGAGGAGCGAGCGGACGTGCTCTCCACCTTCGAGCCCTGGCGCACGTTCTTCTGGGAGCGGCAGCTCGCCTCGGAGCCGGACGCGCTCGTCACCTTCGAGACGTGGTGGCGCGTGGACTCACAGCTCGGGCTGCCGAAGCTGGTGGAGTGGTTCGTGGGGGAGGTGCCTCCCGAGGAGCTGCGTCGCAGGTTGCCCGCCGTCTGGGCCGCGGCGGAGGCGCGTGTGGATGCGTGGCCTCGCTCGACCTCCCACGCGGTCTTCCTGGCGGCGGCGTCCCTCTGTGGTTGGCTGCGCCAGGGACATGTGCTCGTGGTCCCCGACGTCGAGCGCTTCCTGGCCTGGGTCCCGGACTTCGAGCGGCGCGTGCGCGAGGCACCTGTCCACGCCGACGAGTCCAGCTATCACAACGACCTGCTCGCGGACCTCCACGTCGAGGTGCGGATGATGAGCGAGTGGCTGGAGCGCTTCCGCGAGGCGGAAGAGGTGGAGCGTCAGGCGGCGCTGATGCGGCGGGTGGAGGCGTCGAGACTCAAGGACCACGAGCTTCAGCTCCAGGCGCTTCAGCAGGGAGCCGGAGGCATCGACCCCGCCCCGCCCAGGCGCGTGGGCGGGGGACGGGCGCTGTGGGTGATGCCAGAGCTGCAGCTCGTGCCCTTGGACTCGGAAGTCGTCCTGCCGGGCGTGGCGCTGGAGACGCTGATGGACTTCGCGCGGGTGCTTCAGGCGCTCAGGACCCAGAGCGACGCGCTGGAGGTGTTCTCCGCGCACGGCCTCTCCGTGGAGGAGTGGAGCGCACAGGCCAAGGACTGGGGGCAGGTCATGACCCAGCGCCGAGACCTGTGCCTGCGCTTCGCCGAGCTCCTGGAGGCGACCTGGTCGGGCCCCCTCTGAGCGCTGGGGGCTACGCGGTGCCTCCGCCGTCGAGCACCAGCTCCGCGCCCGTCATCAGCTTCGACTCATCCGAGGCGAGGTAGACGATGCCGTGGGCGACATCGTCCGGCTCCCCCAGCGAGCCCAGGGGGATGGAGCGGCGCATCCCCTCGCGCGCGCGGTCCGGCGCACCACTGGCCTCCAGCAGCGCCTTCACCATGTTCGTCTCGATGAAGGTGGGGTGGATGGAGTTGCAGCGGATGCCGTAGCCCTTCTCCGCGCAGTGCAGCGCCACCGTCTTCGTGAACATGCGCACGGCGCCCTTCGCGCTGGCATAGGCCGCGAGTGAAGGCACGCCCATGAGGCCCGCCTGCGAGGAGACGTTGATGATGGAGCCTCGCGCGCCGCACTGGCGCATGGCGCGGATGCCGTGCTTGCAGCCCAGGAACGTGCCGTCCAGGTTCACGGCGTGCACCAGCCGCCACTCCTCCAGGGAGAGGCTCTCCACGTCCTTGGGGATGCCCATGCCCGCGTTGTTGACGAGCACGTCCAGCCGGCCGAAGCGCTCCTGGGTCGCCTCCATGGCGCGGACCCAGTCCTCCTCGCGCGTGACGTCCAGCGCCAGGAAGAGGCCCTGGCCGTCTCCCAGCGACTCGGCCACCGCGCGTCCTTCGGCTTCCTGCGAGGCCCGGTCCGTGACGACCACCCGTGCGCCTTCGCGCGCGAGCATCCGCGCCGCCGCGCTGCCCAGCCCGCCCGCCGCGCCCGTAATCAGTGCCACCTTGCCTTCCACGCGTTTCATGGCCGTGTCTCCCGCGAGGGTGTTCGTCAAACAGGTCCGTTGGGCGTGAGCAGCACCTTGCCGCCGCGGCCCCCTTCCATCCCGCGCGCCAGCGCGTCCTGGATGGCGTCCAGCGAGAAGGTGCCCTCGACGGGTGTCCTCAGCGTGCCGTCCGTGACGAGCTTCGCCAGCCGGCCGAACATCTCCCCCTGCTGCTCGCGCGAGGCGCGCTTGAGCCACAGCACCAGCCAGAAGCCGCGCAGGGTGATGTCCTTGAAGATGGACGCCTCCGCCGACAGCTTGGGGCCCTTGCCGGACATGACGCCGTAGTTGACCACCGTGCCGCCCGGCGCCAGCGAGTCGCCGAGCCGCCGCGTGGAGTCTCCGCCCACCGCGTCGATGGCCAGCCGCACCTTGGCGCCGCCCGTCGCCTCGCGCACCTGCTTGGGCAATTCATCCGTGTCCGTCAGCACGACGTCCGCGCCCAGCTCGGTGAGCTCCTTCGCCAGCTCCTCGCGGCGCACCACGTTGAGCGTCTTGTAGCCCGCGCGCTTCGCCAGGGTGATGAGGTAGCGGCCCACGCCGGAGTTGGCGGCGTTCTGCAGCACCCAGTCGCCGGGCTGGAGGGTGATGAACTCGCGCAGGAGGATGTCGGCGGTGGGCGGGTTGATGAACAGCATGGACGCCTGCTTCAAGTCCGTGCCCGGCGGCACCACCTGCAGCCCCTCCGCGGGCGCCACCATGCTCGTGCGCCACGTGCCCGAGCCCAGGGGCAGGAACACCACGTCTCCCACGCGCACGGAGGTCGTGTCCTTCACTTCGACGACGCGGCCCACGCCCTCGTTGCCGGGCACCGCGGGCAGCTTCGGCAGCGAGCCGTACTGGCCCGTGAGGGTGAGGAGGTCCGAGGGGTTGATGGGCGTGGCCAGCACCTCCAGGCGCGCCTCGCCGGACTTGAGCTCCGCGTCGGGCTCCTCCACCACCTCCACCACCTTCAACGGATGCCCGAACTTCGAGAAGCGGACCGCTTTCATGTGTCGCTCCAGTGCGTGGGAGAATCGGGTGTCACCCTAGCGACCTTCGGCGCCGGAGCCGAGCACACACTCCAGGTTGCCACGGCAACCCGCGCCAGGGGGTGGGGCGGGCGGCACTCGGTGTCCACCGTTCGACGCGAGCCCCCCGCGCATGAGCCACCAGGCGGCGGGCGACCCTCGCCATCCGGAGGGAGGCTGTCCACCTTCCACGGTGGTCGGGCGGCGAGGAGGCGACGGTGGACAACGTGCGCGGGGAGATGGCCCTGGGGCGGCCGATGCGGGCCGCGGTGATGGCGCCGCCGGCGGTGGCGCGGCCGGTGGGGGTGCCCTGGAAGCGAAGGGCGGCGGGATGGCTCAGGCCCCTGTTCGCGATGATGGGGCTGGGCATGCTGGCGCTCCTGGTGCGTCGCGTGGGCCCCCGGGAGCTGGGTCAGGTCCTCCTGGACGCGGCGCCGTGGCTGCCGTGGGTGGCGCTCCTGGAGGTGGGGCGTCAGGCCATGGACGCGCTCGCCACGCGGGCCGCATATGGCGCCAGGGCGGAGCACGTCCCCATGAGACAGCTGGTGCGCGCGCAGCTCATCGGCACCGCGGTGTCCAGCATGGCGCCCGCGGGCCGCGCGGCGGCGGAGGCCACCAAGGCCGCGCTCCTGTCCCCGCACATGGGCGGCGCCACGGCGACGGCGGCGGCGGCCACGTCCCAGGCCGCGTCCCTGGCCGCGGGCGGCTTCATCTCCTTCCCCTGCGCGGCGGCGTCCTACGTGCTGACGGGCGGGTCCGCCTTCACCTTCGCGATGCTGGGCCATGGCGTGCTGCTGGTGGGCGCCTCCGTGGGGATGCGCGCGTGCATGCGGGCGCGGCGTCCCTGCTCGTGGCTCGCGCGCCGCTCCCAGCGCCTGGCCCACCACACGGAGCAGTTCCGCGAGACGGCATGTCACGGCGCGCTCCTCCCGTGGGGGCCCCTGCTGGCCTTCTTGAGCAGCCGAGGTCTCCAGGTGGCCCAGTACGCGGTGCTCACGCACGCGGTGGGCATCGACACGTCCCTGGTGCAGGCGCTGTTCTCCCAGGGACTCTACCTGTGCGCGCTCGCGGTGGGCTCGCTGGTGCCAGGGCAGGTGGGCGTGAGCGATGGCGCCTTCGCGCTGGCCGCGGGCGTGCTGGACACCACCACGGCGCGCGCGATGTCCGTGGCGCTGCTGAGCCACCTGGTGCAGCTCGTCTTCGTCCTGGCCGGCGCGCTCACGCCGCTGGTGTGGCGGTTGCCCTCGGCGCCTCGGCCGGCTTCACCCGCACCGGTGTACCGTTGAAGGCGGCGTTGCCGCTGGGCACGTCCACGGCCAGCTCGTCCGTGAGGTCGTTGTGGCTGATGCCCGCGTGCTCGGCGGCGATGCGCTGGCCCGTGCCCTCGCGTCGATGGCCATAGCCGTGAGGCAGGCTCACCACGCCCGGCATGATGTCGCCCGTCACCGCCACGGGCACCGTCACCTCGCCCACGCGGGAGGTGACGACGGCGTCCATCCCGTCGGCGAGCCCCAGCCTCGCCGCGTCCTCGGGATGCATCATCAGCGTGCAGCGCGGCTTGCCCTTCACCAGCCCCTGCACGTTGTGCATCCAGGAGTTGTTGTCGCGCAGGTGGCGTCGGCCGATGAGCAGCAGGCGCTCGTCTCCCGTCTCCACGTCGGTCGCGGTGCTCGCCGGGAAGGTGTCGCTCAGCCGCCGCAGGTCCGCGGTGAGGACCTCGGGGGCCAGGTGGATGCGGCGGTCCTTCGTCTGGAGCCGGCCCGGCAGACACGGCTGGAGCGGACCCAGGTCCACGCCGTGAGGTGACGCCCGCAGCTTCGCCAGGGACATCCCCTGTCGCAGCGGATTGAAGTGCGCGCCGTGTGGCCCCATGCGCAGGCCGATGTCCAGGAGCCGCTCCGGCCCCAGGCGCCGCAAGGCCTGGTGCAGGAGCGTCTTCCTCAGCGAGGGCCGGCCTCGCCGCAGGTTTTCAAGGCGGTGCTGGAGCTCGAGCGTCGTCTGCCAGTCCTCGTGGGCATCGGGCGCGGGCTCGAAGAGGGGCGGCGAGTACTTGGCGGTGTTGCGCACGGCCAGCACGTGGAAGGCCACGTCGTAGTGGCCGCGCTCCAGCGGTGAGACGGGCGGGAGGATGAGGTGGGCGTGGCGCGTCGTCTCGTTGAGGTACGGGTCCAGGCTCACCATGAAGTCCAGGCCCGCGAGCGCGCGCTCCAACTGCGCGCCATTGGGCGTGGACAGCACGGGGTTGCCCGCCAGGGTGACGAGCGCGCGGATGCGTCCGTCGCCCGGGGTGAGCATCTCCTCGGCCATGACGGCGGAGGGCAGCTCACCGCCGAACTCCGGCAGCCCTCGCACGCGGCTCTTCCAGCGGCCCAGGCTGCCTCGGCCGAGCCCCATCGCGCGAGGGCCCCCGACGATGTCGAACGCGGGCTGCGTGAACATGGCGCCGCCCCGCCGGTCCAGGTTTCCCGTCGCGATGTTGAGGACGTTGATGAGCCACTGGCACAGCGAGCCGAAGGGCTGGGTGGACAGGCCCATGCGCCCGTAGCAGACGGCGCTCTCGGACGTGATGAAGTCCCGCGCCAGCCCGCGAATCACCTCGACGGAGACGCCCGTGTGCCGCGCGGCGCGCTCCGGAGGGAAGTCGCGGACCAGCGCCTTCACCGCGTCGAGCCCCTCCATCCGCGCGCTCAAATGGTTGGGCCGCGGTGAATGCTCCACCAGGGCCACGTGCACCAGGGCGAGGAGCAGCAGCGCGTCGGTGCCGGGGCGGATGAAGACGTGGGTGTCGGCGATGGCGGCCGTCTCCGTGCGGCGCGGGTCCACGACGACGAGCTTGCCGCCGCGCTCCTGGAGGGCTCGCAGCCGCGCGCGGATGTCCGGCGCCGTCATCAAGCTGCCGTTGGAGGCGAGCGGATTGGCGCCCAGCACCAGCAGATGCTTCGTGTGGTCCAGGTCCGGAATGGGGATGAGGAGCTGGTGGCCGAACATCGCGTAGGACACGAGCTGGTGCGGCAGTTGGTCCACCGATGTCGCGGAGAAGCGGTTGCGCGAGCGCAGCGTCTTCACCAGCGCGGGCGCGAACACCATGTTGCCCAGGTTGTGCACGTTGGGGTTGCCCAGGTACGTGGCCACCGCGTCCTTCCCGTGCGCCTCCTGCACCGCGTGCAGCTTGCGCGCGGCCTCGTCCACCGCTTCGTTCCAGGACACCTGCTCCCAGCCCGTCGCCGTGCGCCGCAGCGGGTGGCGCAGCCGGTCCGGGTCCTCGTGCAAGTCCTCGAGCGCCAGCGCCTTGGGGCAGACGTGACCGCGGCTGAACGGGTCCTCGTCGTCTCCCCGGATGGAGGTGATGCGCTCCCCCTTCAGCTCGATGCGAAGGCCACACATCGCCTCGCACAGGTTGCACGTGCGGAAATGAACCCGGGATGCTTCCGTGGTGCTCATGCGCGGGACTGTATCCCGCCCATGCGAGTCATTGCCTTGGAGGGCCTTCTTCTTTTCACTGACGGGCATATCCGCCGCATGAAAGGATTGGCGTGAGGGGAGAACACATGCGCTACATGGGGTCTTGGGTCGTCGTGATGGGATTGCTGGTATCGCCGGTCGCCCTGGGAGCCGAGGCGGAGGTCCGGACGCTGCGCTTCACCAAGAAGGCGCCCGTGGTGGGCGCGCGCGAGGAGAACCAGACGCGCATGGAGATGGCCTTCGACTTCAAGGCCACCGCGCCGAGCATCCAGCCCATCCCCATCGTCGCGTCCACCACGGTGATTGAGACGCAGGTCTTCACCGTGCTCGCGGTGAAGGGGAACGCGGTGATGCGCGCGCAGGTCGCCTACGGTGAGATGGACGAGGTGAAGATGGCGGACGGCAAGGAGGTGCGTTCGCCCGCTCCCGTCAGCAAGAAGACCTACCTGGGTGAGTTCAAGAAGGGCGCTGTCGTGGTGACCAACGCCCAGGGCAAGCCCGTGCCGGGCAACGAGCAGACGAAGGTGCGCGGGGACCTGAAGGGCCTGGGCCGCGAGGACCCGCTCGTCGCGGCCTTCCCCACCGAGCCCCTCAAGGTCGGTGACAGCGTGCAGGCCGTGGCGGACGCCTTCGAGGAGGAGCTCCAGGTCACCGCCCCGGAGGGCATGAGCTACAACGACACGCGCGTCGAGTTGACGGAGATTCGCGACGACACGCGCGGGCAGATGGGCGTCTTCTCCGTGAGCACCACCATCGTCGCCGTCGAGAGCGAGGAGTCCCCCGTCTCCCTGGAGATTCACGCGAAGGGGTCCCTCCACGTCCTGGTCGACGGCACCGTCGTCACCGAGATTTCCATGGGCGGGCCCGTGAAGCTCATCCCCCAGGAGGCGCTGCGCCAGCGCGGCATGGAGGTCCAGGGCACGGGCGAGATGCGCGTCCACCTCACCTCCAAGGTCCTGCCGCGCGCGCCCAGGAAGTGAGCTGACGACACGTCGCGTCAGAGAAGGGGGATGAGGGTGGGTTGGTCCGGAGCGCCGCACGCAGCACGGGCGGCCTTGCGGAGCGGCGCGGGCGTGACAGGCCGCTGACAGAGAATGGGCAGGGTACGGGGTTGGAGGATTGACATGTACTTGCACGCGCTCGGTCACTTTCATCCCCCCAACCTCCTGACGAATCGCTTTCTCGAGGAGCTGGGGCTCGAGACGTCGGAGGCCTGGATCCTGGAGCGAGTGGGCATCCGTTCCCGCCACACGGTGCTGCCGCTGGAATACCTGCGGGAGACTCGCAACCGGGACGTGCGCGCCGCGCAGGAGGCGGCCCTCTTCAGCAACGCGGAGACAGGAGCCCGGGCGGCGCGCATGGCCCTGGAGCGCGCGGGGCTGAAGCCTTCGGACATCGGCCTGGTGGTGGGCGGTGGGTGCAGTCCGGACGAGTGCATCCCCGCGGAGTCCAACCGCGTGGCGGAGAAGCTGGGCATCGACGCGCCGGCGGTGGACCTCCAGAGCGCCTGCTCGTCGTTCTGCACGCAGCTGCACTTCCTCACCGGCATGCGCCCGGAGCGGCTGCCCGAGTACGTGCTGGTGGTCAACGTGGACAACTCCACGCGCGTGGTGGACTACTCGGACCGCTCCTCGGCGGTGCTGTGGGGAGATGGCTCCTCGGCGGCCGTGCTGTCGCCGCGAGTGCCCGGCCGCTGGCGCGTCACCGAGACCCGGCTCGCGGGAGACCCGTCCGGCGCGGAGAAGGTGCGGGTGCCTCGCGTGGGGCACTTCACCCAGCACGGCGCGGAGGTGCAGAAGTTCGCCATCCGCCGCTCGGGGGAGACCCTGCTGGACTTGCGAGGCCACTACCTCGCCCGGCATCCAGGCAAGGGCCCGGAGGACATCACCTTCATCGGCCACCAGGCCAACCTGCGCATGCTGGAGTCCGTCCAGCGCCGCTGCGAGGTGCCCGAGGCCCGCCACCTCTACAACGTCCACGTCCGAGGCAACACGGGCGCGGCCGGGGCCCCCGGGGTGCTGAGCGAGCACTGGGACGACGCCTCGCTGGGGGACGCGGTGGTGCTCAGCGTGGTCGGCAGCGGCCTCACCTGGTCCGGCGCGCTGCTGGAGCGTGTCCTGCCCGGCACGCCGTAGTCCGGCGGGCCTCAGGGACTCTTGTCCAAAGGTCCCTGGCGCACACGTCAGAGAGCACTGGTATGTTCTCCAACGAGCGTCATGGTTCCACGTCCCCGCGAGTTCCCTCCTTCGTCCCTGCTCCTGGCTCCGAGAGCGGGTCTGCCCGGCGTCTTGACGCTCGGCATGGGGCGGGCCTCACCTCGTGTCTTCCCCGTCCACTGTGCGACAGGGCGGCGGGGGCTTTGGCTGGCGGAATGCCGGGGACGTGCGCACCTCAGGGGGAACCGGACTCGGGCAGGGCGGGGGTCGGACGCATGAAGGAGCAGGCGTTGCGCAGTTTCGCGCGGGGGCTCGTGCTGTCGCTGACCCTGGTTTCCGGGGTGGCGTTCGCCGGGCAGAAGCAGGTGGGCGGCGTCCGCATGCCGGACTCGCTGACGCTGCAGGGCCGCACCGTGGCGCTGGCCCACATGGAGCTGCACAAGCGCTTCATCTTCAAGGTCTACGTGTGGAGCCTCTACCTGGAGGACCACCCGCGCAGCGCGTCGGAGGCCATCGCCTCCAACAGCGTCAAGCGCCTCCACTTCCGCTTCCTGCGTGACATCAGCCGCTCCCAACTGGTGGAGAGCCTGCGCAACGGCCTGCACCGCAACCCGGACCTGCGCGAGGGCCCGCTGGCTCAGCAGGTCGGGGTGATGCTGGGCTCGCTGCGCGACGTGGAGAAGGGCGGAGACCTCATCATCACGTACACGCCCGGGGGTGGGTTGGAGATCGCAGGGGAAGCCAGTGGGGGGGTCTTCATCCCCGGGAAATCCTTTGCGGATGCGCTCTTTTCGGCGTGGCTGGACGTGCACCCCATCTTCCCGCGCTGAACCGTCCCGAGGGGCCGCCTGGCGGCCCGGGGACAGCAGAAGTTCTGTGGGTTCTTCCTGACCTGGCGCTCCATGAGCGGTACGCTGGAGCACAAACCATTGTTGTCGGGAGAAATCATACACATGCGGACACGGCTGATTCTGGCATCGCTGGTGGCGCTCTCCACGGGTTGCGTCACGCAAGGCACGTTCGACGCGAAGGCCCTGGAGGCGGACCAACTCTCCAAGGGGCTCAACGACGAGAAGGGTGCTCGCGCGGCCGCCGAGGCCAAGGTGAAGGAGCTGTCGGAGCAGATCACCACGCAGGCGCAGGAGAAGCAGGCGCTGGAGACGCGGCTGACCACCTCCGAGTCACGGCTCACGGCGGGCGCCGCCGAGCGTCGCGCGCTGCAGGACGAGAACGCGAAGCTCTCCGCGCTCAACGACGAGCTGGCGCGCAACTCCAAGAAGCTGGCGCAGGCGAAGGAGGAGCTGGAGAAGAAGAGCTCCGAGTACGAGAACCTGGCGCAGAGCCTCAAGCAGGAGATTTCGGAAGGGAAGATCGAGCTGTCCGAGCTGAAGGGCCGGATGACGGTGCAGCTCAAGGACAAGATTCTCTTCGCCTCCGGCTCGTCGCGGGTGGGCAAGGAAGGCACGGCGGCGCTGGTGAAGATCGCCGAGGCGCTCAAGACGGTGCAGGGGAAGATCATCCGCGTGGAAGGCCACACGGACGACGTGCCCACGGGCGGCGGCCAGTTCCAGACGAACTGGGAGCTGAGCCTGGCGCGCGCCATGGCGGTGGTGCGGACGCTCCAGGACTCGGGCGTGGACCCGACCCGGCTGTCGGCGGCGGGCTACGGCCAGTACCAGCCCATCGCCGCGAACGATTCGGCGGAGAACCGCAGCATGAACCGCCGCATCGAAATCGTGCTCGCGCCCAAGTTGTGAGAGCTTCGGGGAAGGGCGTGATTCACGCGCTCTTCCCCTCATGAAAACGCTCTTCGCCGTCCTCTGTTTCTTCGTCGCCACCGGGGCGCTGGCCCAGGCCCCGGATGGTGGCGTCGCCGACCCCGACGCGGGCGTCCCCACGGGTGTGCTGACCAAGCCCCCGGAGCTGCTGCGTCAGGTGGAAGCACCGTATCCCCCCGAGGCCGCCGCCCAGCAGCTGGAGGGGACGGTGGTGATGCTCATCGACATCTCGGAGACGGGCGCCGTCACGAATGTCGAGGTGACGGAAGCCGCCGGACACGGCTTCGACGAGGCCGCGGTGGAGGCGGTGAAGCAGTTCCAGTTCGAGCCCGCGCAGGTGGACCATGTCCCCGCGCCGGTGCGCATCCAGTACGCGTACCAGTTCGTCTTCCGGCCCGTGCCGCCCGAGCCGTCCGAGGACGGCGGCGTCGCCACGCCCGAAGCGCCGGTGAACTTCAGCGGCCGGGCGCTGGAGCGAGGCTCTCGCAAGCCGCTGGCGGGCGCGGAGGTCGTGATTCCCGACCTGGGCCTGTCCACCGTCGCGGACGAGGACGGGCGCTTCTCCTTCCGAGGCGTCCCGCTGGGCACGCACGAGGTGCTGGTGGTGCTGGGCGGGTATGACCGCTTCCGCACGAAGGAGACGCTGTCGGAGGGGCTGGAGACGCGCGCCACGTACTACGTGCAGAAGCGCATCTTCAGCGCGTTCGAGACGGTGGTGCGCAGCGAGCGCGAGCGCAAGGAGGTGACGAGCACCACGCTGCAAGTGGCGGAGGTGCAGCGCGTGCCCGGCACGCAGGGCGACACGCTCAAGGTGGTGCAGAACCTGCCCGGCGTCGCGCGCCCCGCGTTCAATGGAGGCCAGCTGGTCATCCGAGGCACCAGTCCGCAGGAGTCCGGCGTCTTCCTGGACGGCCAGCGCATCCCGCTGCTGTTCCACTTCGGCGGCCTGACGAGTGTCTACAACTCCGAGCTGCTGGACGCGCTCGACTACCTGCCCGGCAACTTCTCCTCGTACTACGGCGACATCACGGGCGGCGTCATCAACGTGCGCAGCCGCGAGCCGAAGATGGACCGCCTCCACGCCACGGCGGGCGTGAGCCTCATCGAGTCCAACGCGGTCATCGAGGGGCCGATCACGGACACGTTGGGGTTCGCCATCGGTGGACGGCGCTCGTACGTGGACCTGGTGCTGGGGCTGGTGCCGGAGGGAGATGGGCCGAGCCTCCAGGTGGCGCCGCGCTACTACGACGCGCAGCTGAAGCTGGTGTGGAAGCCGAAGGCGCTGCCTCGGCACACGTTCTCGCTCCAGGGGCTCACGTCGCGAGACAGGCTGGGGTTGGTGTTCGACCGGCCGTCGGACAATGACCCCACCGTCACGGGCGGACTGGACGTCACCACGGGCTTCAACCAGTTGCGGCTGAGGCACCAGTACCGCGCGGACGCGCTCACGTTGGACACGCAGGCGCTGGTGGGCAACACGCTGGTGGAGTTCGCGGTGGGGGCGCGCAATCTGCGCATCGCGTCCACGGACCTGAGCCTGCGCTCCACGGCGGAGTACGTGCTGCGCGAGTCGCTGACGCTGGCGGGCGGCGTGGACGTGACGAGCAACTTCGCGCAGGTGAAGGCGCTCATCCAGCGTCCGCCGCGCGAGGGGGAGCCGCCTCGGCCGCTCATCAACGAGGCGCTTGTCACGGCGGATGGGGACTTCGTGCAGTTCTTCCCCTCGCTGTGGGTGGAGGGCCGCTTGAGTCCGGTGAAGGGGCTGCTGGTGGTGCCGGGCGTGCGCGCGGAGGGGTATGTGTTCACGGACCAGAAGGAGGCCCGGTACACGCTCAACCCGCGGCTGGCGGTGCGCTACGCGCTCACGGACGCGGTGACGTTGAAGGGCGGCGCGGGCGTGTACCACGGGCCTCCCATCCAGGATGAGGCCAGCGTGGACTTCGGCAATCCGGACCTGAAGGCCAAGCGCTCGCTGCAGTACAGCGTGGGGGCGGAGTGGCAGCCACGGCAGGAGTGGTTCGTCAGCAGCGAGGTCTTCTACAACGACCTGGATGACCTCATCGTGCGCTCGGATGCGCTGGTGGAGCGCGGCGGTGAGCGGGTCCCGGAGCGGCTGAAGAATGGCGGGGTGGGGCGCATCTACGGGCTGGAGGTGCTCATCCGCCGCTCGTTGACGGAGCGCCTGTTCGGCTGGATTTCGTACACGCTGAGCCGCAGCGAGCGGCGGGACGCGCCGGGTGCGGCGTGGCGCAAGTTCGACAATGACCAGACGCACGTGCTGACGGCGATTGCGTCCTACAAGCTGCCGAGAGGCTGGGAGGTGGGAGCGCGCTTCCGCTTCGCGTCGGGGAATCCGACGACGCCGGTGGTGGGCTCGGTGCGCGATGACACCAACGACGTGTTCCTGCCGTTGTTCGCGGCGGTGAACTCGCGGCGGCTGCCGTCGTTCAACCAGCTGGATATCCGCGTGGACAAGGTCCTGGTCTTCGACACGTGGACGCTGGACCTCTACCTGGACTTGACGAACGCGTACCACAACCCGGCGGTGGAGGGCATCGCCTACAACTACAACTACAGCCAGAGCGCCTACTTCGAGGGACTGCCCATCCTTCCCGTCCTCGGCGCGAAGGGGAGCTTCTGAGCATGCGCGCGCGAGTCTTCATCACCCTGGCCGCGGTGCTGGGAGCAAGCCTGGGCTGTGGTCCCGACTTCGAGCTGCAGAGCGAAATCCGGCGCGTGCGCGTGCTGGGCATCCGCGCGGAGCCTCCGGAGCTGGTGCTGAATCCAGACACGGGAGAGCTGCCGGGGCCGGTGTCGTTCAGTGCCTTGGCGGTGACGCCGGACGCGCGTCCCGTGACGGTGACGTATGCGCTGTGCAGGTTGGATGGGAATCCCTACGACGGCCGGTGCCCTGGGGAGGCGGGGGTGGCGTTGCAGGGGGGCGTGTTGTCGTTGCAGGACCCGCAGGTGCAGGCGGTGCTGGCGCAGGCGCTGACGGCGGCGAATCCGAATGGAGGGCCGACGCCGGACCCGAATGACCCTCGGACGCGTGAGGCGTTGGAGAAGGGCATTCCGCTCTTCGTGGGGTACGAGGCGTCGGACGGCTCGGGCACGCCGGAGGGGGTGGAGCGCGGAATCCGGCAGGTGTTGGTTCGGTCGACGACGGCGCCGAATCACAACCCCGCGGTGGCGGACATCTTGTGGAACGACGCGCCGCTGGTGGGGCCGCTGCCGGTGGACGCGGAGGTGGTGTTCCGGCCGGTGCTCACGCAGGGCAGCGCGGAGGTGTACGCGGCGGAGGACGGGCCTCGCACCGAGCAGGTGTTCTACAGCTGGTTCGCGTCGGGGGATGGAGAGGTGAAGGAGTTCCGCTCGCAGGAGCCGGTGGATGGACGGCCCGGAGACCCCACGTCGAAGTACGAGACGCCGGACAAGGCGCAGCGAATCTCGGTCTGGGTGGTGGTGCGGGACGGGCGCGGGGGCGTGGGTTGGCTCCAGCGCGACGTGGACGTGGGGCCGTAGGGCTCAGGCTTCTTCGTCCGGGAGGAGCATGCGGAGCAGCTCGTCGTCGGGGCCGAGGGGGAGCCAGCCCGCGGGTGGAGGATTGGCACGGAGCACATCCTTGGCCCGCACGGCCTGCTCCCGATGTGTATCAGGGAGGACTTCCGACCACATTGCCAGTGCCTTGGCGACGTTGAACCGGTTGTCGTCGTCCATGACCGCGGGCCAGCCATCGGGGAGGCAGTCCCACAGCTCGCGCACGAGCTGCCCACGTGCCAGCCGAGTGACCTGGTGGCTCCGCACGGCTTCTTCTACGAGCCCGTCGTAGATCTGGACGCCGGCGACATCGTCCGGGCCGAGCTCCTCCGCCAAGGCCACCAATGTTGCGGTGGGTCGTGCTTCCGCGAATGCGGTGACGGAGTCATAGCCTCGCTCGCGGACGCGCTCCGCCACACGCGCCTTCCAATTCCCTCGCCACGAACGCCCGTCGGTCATCGACTCCTCCCTTTGGTGAATGTGAGTGGGATGTCGTTGAGTTTCATCCGCTGGCCGACGATGTCCAGCACCTGATTGCGCGTCAACCTCTGGCCAAGTTCGACCTCGGCCTCGCGCAGGATCCTCATGATGGTCTGGTTCCATTCACCGGGCCACAGGCGCCCCAGCTTCCAGTTCCCGCCACCGTGAATGGCTTCATGGTGCGACTTTTCCAGTTTCACGCAGAACTGGTCGATGTCCATGGCACCCGTGAAGCCGCGCTGCTCGAACCACTCGCGATGCTCCTTGGGCAGGACGTGGTGCTTGGGAGCCTCGGCCATGCCCGCTCCCGCCTTGCCTGTCACGTGCATGCCCCGCACCTCGGGACTGTCTCCGAGGGCATCGCGCACCCCCTTGGGCAGGTCCTGATGGGCCTGGGCCATCAGCACCTGTCCTCCCTGGATGCGGATGGCCGCGCTGACGACGGGAACGGAGAGGACGCCCGCCTGCACGAGCCTGCGCATCATCTCCACCCACTCGGCGGAGACCACGAGCCGCGAGCCCGTCATGACTCCACCCGAGCTCATCACGAACCCGACCCCCACTGTCGCGGGGGCGGCGGGAGGCAGCCTCGGCAAGGACATCTTCAACGTGGAGACCATGGCGACCAGCTCCAGTAACTGCGCCGCCGCGACGACCTTCGCCCCGACCTGCATGGCGGAGCGAGCCTCTGCGCTGATGGTGGCGAACTCACGGGTCAACGTCCCCATCAGCTCGGGCATCGCGGTCGCGGCGGCCTCGACTCGCTCCGGGTCCAGCGACGCGAGCTCCGCCAGCGCGGGCTTCATCAGCCCTTGGACGCGATGCAGGTCCGCGAACAGCTTCTCGGAGCCGCACGTGGGGCACTGGCGAAGCACTGCATCGCCGAGCTGAAGGAAGTCGGCCCAGGTGGTGAGCAACAGGCTCCCGAACAGGGCCGCCTGGAGTCTGGGGCCCGTCATGCGAAGCAGTCCCTGCTCCATGTCGGCGTCATCCACCGCCGAGGCCACGTCCGTCAGCGTGGTCGCGCCGCTCAAAGCACCACGAAGCCATCTCGACTGGTCCACTCCATGGTCGAGGTAGCGCGTGAACACACCCGTGAGTCCTCGTCCTCCAAACGCTGACGGCTGAGCCGCCAACCTGGAGAGCACGTCCCCCGAGTCATTCATCGAGGCGGTGACTTCCTCGATGGCCGCGAGGACCGCCAGTCGGGTCCCCGTGACTTCATCCCTGGAGCCAGACGCGCCAGGGCCCACATGCGTCATCTCGTAACGCCCACTCTGTTGCAGCCCGACACGGAGGCCCGACCTCTCGGCAGCCCGGCACCCCCTCCCCAGGAACCACTGACTCCCGACAAGCGCCCTTCGCACCTTCCCCTCGGCGACACCATCACTCGAGGGGCTTGGGGAGCGCGCGCATGGCGACCAACGGCAAATCCAAGGGCAACGGCAACGGCCACAGCGGCAACGGCCACGGCGACAAGCAGCCAGGACGGAAGCCGAACATCCTCGTCATCTGGGGCGATGACATCGGGCTGTGGAACATCAGCGCGTACAACCAGGGGATGATGGGCTATCGCACGCCCAACATCGACCGCATCGCCAAGCAAGGCGCGCTGATGACGGACTGCTACGGCCAACAGAGCTGCACCGCCGGCCGAGCGGCCTTCATCACCGGCATGAACCCCCTGCGCACCGGCTTGACGACCATCGGCATGCCCGGCGCCGACTACGGCCTCCAGGACTCCGACCCCACCATCGCCGAGATGCTCAAGCCCCTGGGCTACACGTGCGGACAGTTCGGAAAGAACCACCTGGGCGACTCGAACCGCTACCTGCCCACCGTGCACGGCTTCGACGAGTTCCACGGCAACCTCTACCACCTCAATGCCGAGAACGAACCCGAGTGCCCTGACTACCCCAAGGACCCCGCGTTCAAGGACCACTTCGGCCCGCGCGGCGTGCTCCACTCCTGGGCCACCGACCGCGACGACCCGACCGAGGAACACCGCTGGGGCCGCGTGGGCAAGCAGAAGGTCGTCGACACCGGCCCGCTCACCAAGAAGCGCATGGAGACCGTGGACGAGGAGTTCCTCGCCTCGTCGCTGGCCTTCATGGAGCAGGCGGTGAAGTCGGACAAGCCCTTCTTCATCTGGCACAACACCACGCGCACCCACGTCTGGACCTTCTTGCAGGAGAAGTATCGCAACAAGACGGGCAAGGGGCTCTACGCGGACGCGATGACGGAGCTGGACGACATCGTGGGCACGCTGCTCGCGAAGCTCGACGAGCTGGGCATCGCGGACAACACCATCGTCGTGTTCTCCACCGACAACGGCGTGGAGAAGATGAGCTGGCCGGACGGCGGCAACGCACCCTTCCGAGGCGAGAAGGGCTCCACCTGGGAAGGCGGCGTGCGAGTGCCCTGCGTCGTGCGCTGGCCCGGCGTCATCGAGCCGGGCACGGTCATCAACGACCTCTTCGCGCATGAAGACTGGATGCCCACGCTCGTCGCCGCGGCGGGCGGGCCCACGGACCTGGTGGAGAAGTGCAAGCAGGGCTACAGCGCGAGCGGGAAGAAGTTCCGCGTCCACCTGGACGGGTATGACCAGCGCGGACTGCTGTCCGGCAAGGAGCCCGGTCAGCGGCACGAGTTCGTCTACGTGCTCGACAGCGGCAACATCGCGGCGGTCCGCTACGACGACTGGAAGGTCATCTTCGCCTACCAGGATGGCCACGGGCCGGACATGTGGTTCAGCGGCAAGCGCTTCGACCCCGCGTGGCCCTACCTCATCAACCTCCGCTCGGACCCGTTCGAGGAGTCGCTCTACTCCGGCCTCTACACACGCTGGTACGGCGAGCGGATGTTCCTCTTCGTCCCCGCTCAGATGCTGGTGAAGAAGTTCGCCCAGAGTCTCCTCGACTTCGTCCCGAGCCAGGCGCCCGGCAGTCTCAGCATCGGCCCCATCAAGGACCAGGTGCGGCAGAAGATGCAGGAGGCCCAGAAGCAAGGGAAGTCGGAGGTCGGTGACCAGGTGATGGCCTTCGCCAAGGAGGTGGAGAAGGCCATCCACCGCCTCCAGCAGAGCCATGCCTGACCTCGTGTGACGGCGGCGCGGAGGGTGGAGTCGGCGCCCTCCGCGTCAGCGCTTCGGGTCTTCTTTCTTCTCCTCGCCGAGCAGCTCTCGAAGCTCTTGTGACGTCCGCATGATGCGCTTGCGGTGGAACACCCGATGCTCCAGCAGGCCCACCAGCCAGCTCGTCAGGGAGATGACGGGCGCGACACACGCGGCGAGCAGCGGATTGCCGAGCGCCGCCTCGCAGCCCACCGCCGCCGCAATCCAGATGGACGCGGCGGTGGTGATGCCGAAGATGGCGCTGCCCTTCTTGAGCACACTCGCCGCGCCGACGAAGCCGATGCCGGACGCCACGCCCTGGATGATGCGCAGCGTCTCCGAGGGAACGTTCGTCAGGTTCGCCCCGGAGGTGCAGAAGAGCGCCGCGCCCAGCGTCACCAGGTAGTGCGTCCGCACGCCGCCCGGCCGCTTGCGATAGGGCAGCCCCAGGATGAGTCCCGCGCCCCCCGCCACCAGGAGCCGGACGAGCACCTCTCCACTTCCGAACTCCGCGGCCATCCTGTGCTCCCTCGGCCAAGGTGGTCGCGCCCTGGGAGGCTCGCAACGTGGCGGCGCCCCACGTGGCTCAGAAGCCGATAGCGGGGAGGGGCGGCCACGGTCCGCCATCGAGCGCTTGCTCGAGGGCCTCCGCGTGACGGCGCAGGAGCGACTGCCCCGAGGCACCTGACGGTGTCTTCTCCGAGACAGCGAGGATGGCGTGAAGCCGCTCGCGAGCGGCTCGCCGGTCCTCCGCCTCGTGCAGGCGTTGGCCCACGGCGGCCGTCAGTCGCAGGAGCCGGAGCACCACGGCGGGCTCCTCGACGCCGTAGCGAAGAATCTGGTCGGTGGCCAGGACGAGCAGGTCTCGGAGCGAGGGGCCGTGCAGGAACACGCGAGGCGTTCCGGAGGCATCCGCCAGCACGCGAGGCCCCAGCTTCATCCGGCTCAGCTCGCACAGCAGGAACGTGAGTTGGTCCACGGCCTCCACGGCGGTGTAGGGGTCGTTGATTCCCGGGGACAGCGCCTTGATGGCCACGTCCACCAACTGACGCACGCCCAGGGCGAGGTCCCGGTCATCGTCCCGCCAGCGGTCCAGTTGGATGGCGCGGAGCACGAGGGCCTCGTCGGCGATCTCGGGCGGCGGAGAGGAGGCGACGGCCTCTGCCTCGAACCAGCCCACGTCTTCATCCCGAGTCACGGGCTCGCCGATGGCTCGCTCCACATGGACGACGAGCTTGCGCGCCGTGGCCACGTCGAGAATCGCCGGGGCATCGATGGCCGTGATGAAGCCCGGGTGTCGGACGCGCAGCACCCTTGCCGCCGCGGAGCGAGGTCGCGCGGGAGGTGGCTCGGGCAGGTCGTTGGCGCGGAAGCGTTCGAGCGTCCGTGCGGTGCCCAGCGTGTCCTCGCGCACCCTTCGGACCAGGTTCTCCACGCGCATGAGCTGGAACGTCTGGAACACCGAGTAGATGAGCGAGCCTTCGCAGAGGACGAGCAGCACCATGGCCAGCGCGAGGGCGGGGCGCGGGGCGCGCTCGACTTCGGAGATGAAGCCGAACTCGTGCGCCGCCACGAGACAGAAGACGCTCGTGCCGACGAACACCGGGATGACCACGCGCACGCCCGCGCTGTGCAGATACATCCGCAGCAGGCGAGGTGAGTACTGCCCCGCGGCGTTCTGCACCACGAGCATGGACAGCGACAGGATGATGCTGAGCGAGGTGAGCGCGATGCCCAGCACCGCGGAGAGGGTGCTGCGTGCCTCGGTGGCGGTGGCCTGCCAGGCGGCCCCGGTCAGCAGCCGGCCGAGGAAGAAGGTCGGCTGCACGAGGAGGACTCCCAGGACGCCGCCGACCACGACGCCGACGATGGGCGGAAGCCAGAGTTGGTGACGGACCCACCCGCGCCAGGTCTGCCCTTCATGGGGCCGCTGGGTATGTCCCTCCAATGTCCCGCCTCCTGAGTCCCTCTGTCGACTCGCGAACAGCTCTCCTGGCGGAAGCTGGAGACGGCGAGGGGGCGCGACAACAGAAGGGCGGCCCGAGAGGCATGCGTTCGCATCGCCCGCGCGTGGAGGACCTCCTGGCGAACCAGGTCGTGGGGCTCGACTACGACTTCATGAGGGAGCAGGGGGGGGCTGTATGAGCACTGCCTCGATGGCTCTGAGTGGCTCTGTGAGAACACGGGACAGTCCCTGACGACGCCGAGCTTCCAGTCGCTGGACGCACTCGTCCCGGATGGGGAGGTACGAGGGCTCCTCGGTGGATTGGTGCAAACCGGAGGAGAACGAATCGCGCATCATCGTCCTCACTCCGACGCGCACGGCCGACTCACCCGGTATGGAGCAGACCCAACCTCTCGAGGGGCAGGGCTCCTGGGGCTGCCATGCGCGATTCTCGACCTTCCAGTACGTCAACGACTTCGCGAAGCTCGACGAGGCCATCCTCCGGGTGGGACGTGCCCTCCGGGAAGGAGAGGTCCTCGGCGAAGTGCTGCTGATCGTCGAGGCTCCCTTCATGATTCGGGCGCTCTGACGCGCGCGTGGGCGCGCCTCAGCCCAAGGCGGCGGAGGCGCGACCGAGGCCCTCGGCGACGGAGGTGAAGGCGTCCGCGGTGCGCACGCGGTCCTCGCCGAAGCGCCGCACGTAGAGCTGTCGCACGGCGGGAATCTGCGAGGAGCCACCGGTGAGGAACACCGCGTCGATGTTCTGGGCCTCCGGGTGGCGCGAGAGCAGCCCTTCCGTGCACTGCTCCAGCTCGTCGAGCAGCGGCTTGCTGAACGCCTCGAACTCCTGGCGGGTGATGGGCTCGTGGAGGTTGATGCGCGCCTCCTCGAAGTCCACGGTGGCCACGTCCTCGCGGGACAGGCGGACCTTGGCCGCCTCGATGGCTCGGAAGAGGCGGTAGCCCAGGTTGTCCATCACCAGGTCGTGCAGGGCCTGGATTTCGGCCTGCTTGTCGCTGGTCTCCAGCATGGTCGCGAGCAGGTCCTGCGTGGACTTCTCGCGGATGAAGGACATCTCGTGCCAGGAGAGCAGCTTGGCCACGACGTGCTGGGGGATGGGCAGGCGCTTGTCGCTGAGACCTCGGACCCGGTAGGTGGAGCCGGCGCCGAAGCGGGGCAGCAGCTTGTGGCGCATGATTTCGGCGTCGAAGCGGTCACCGCCGATGCGCACACCGGTGGAGCCCACGACGTCGGGGCGGCGGTCCTTGGCGCCTCGGTGCGAGGGGCCCAGGCGCATCAGCGTGAGGTCCGTGGTGCCGGCGCCGAAGTCGGCGACGAGGACGAGCTCATCGCGCTGGAGCTGGGCCTCGTAGGCGAGCGCGGCGGCGATGGGCTCGATGAGGAACTCGATGTGCTGGAAGCCGGCGAGCTCGGCGGCGCGGTGGAGGCGCTTCTGGGCGAGCGCGTCCGCTTCCGGGTCCGGGGTGAAGACGGCGGGGCGGCCCAGGATGACGGCTTCCGGGGGCGTGCCCAGGTGGACACCGGCGGCTTCGCGGACGCGGCGCAGGAGGATGGCGACCAGTTCCTCGATGGTGAAGGTGCGGCCTTTCACCTGGGTGGCGCGGAAGGAGGAGGAGTGGAGGAAGGACTTCACGGACTGGATGAAGCGTCCGGTGTTGTCCTCCATGTAGCGGTTGATGGCGTCGGCGCCTGTGTAGATTTCGCGCTCGTCGTCCGGGAAGAACATGACGGAGCGGTAGAGGCGCGGCTCCGCGGTGTGGGGTTGCAGGGACAGCACCGTGCCGTCGGGCAGGGCCGCCGCGGTGTTGCTGGTTCCGAAGTCGAGTCCGCAGGCGTGCATGGGGGTGCGCCCCTTATCCCCAAAGCTCGGGAAAGGGTAGGGCATCGTGAGCGGGCCCGCCTGGTGGAGGACGGGCGGGGGCACGAACGCTCGGAGAGTGAATGAGGTGGTGGGGTCGGGTGGCGTCCCTTGTTCTCGTTCGGAAGGGCTACCCACAGGGGGCTTCATGACATTTCGGACGAGAGCATGGGTGGTGGCGGGGGCCACCGCCGCGCTGCTCATCTCGGGTTGCCGCGAGCGAGGCCAGGACGCGAAGGCGCCGGCCGCGGCCCCGGACGAGCAACAGCAGCAAGTGGACAGTTCAAGGGATGCGGCGCGGCGGGAGCAGGAGGCACAGGCCCGCGAGCAGCAGGAGCCCGGCCAGGACCCGGCCGCACGGCAGGTTGCCCAGGCGCAGCAACAGCTCGTCCAGGCCCAGCAGCAGCAAGCGAGTGCGCGACAGCAAGCGACCGAAGCGGCGAAGCAGCCGGCCGTAGCGGGACAGCAAGCGACCGAAGCGGCGAAGCAGCCGGCGGTAGCGGGGCAGCAAGCGACCGAAGCGGCGAAGCAGCCGGCCGTAGCGGGACAGCAAGCGACCGAAGCGGCGGAGCAGCCAGCAGCGGCAAGGCAGCAGGTCGCCGATGCGACGAAGCAGCCAGCGGAGGTGAAGCAGCAGGCCACCGAGGCGACGAAGCAGCCCGCAGGGGCGAAGCAGAAGGCCACCGAGGCGACAGGACAGTCAGGTGAAGCGCACCGGCCGTCGACTGGGGCGACGAAGCAGCCAGCGGAGGCGAAGCAGCAGGTCGCCGATGCAGCAGCACAGTCTGGCGCAGCGCAACCGCAGGCCTCCGATGGAGCGGCGCAGTCCGGGACCGCACGGCAGCAGTCCACTGGGGCGGGAGCGCAACCAGGGACAGCGCCGCAGCCATCGGCCGAAGCTTCAGCCCAGGCGGGTGCACCGCAGTCTCCCGAGTCCTCGCAGGAGGTGGGGAGTGCTTCGCCGCAAGGCGCACAGGCCAATCAGCCGCCCAAGAGCGCGAGCCAGCAGGCCGCTGAGGCCGCGCAACAGTCCGCGCGGGCAAGCCAGGGTGACGAGACTCCCCCGACATCCGAAATGGCACAGCAGAGTGCGCAGCCATCCCCGGAGTCGGGCCCGTCAGCCGAGACGGCACAGCAGCAGGACACCGCCCAGGCCGCACAGGCGCCCGAGACAGCTCCGCGACAGCCCGGGCAGGAAACCCCGCCAGGGACAGAGGACGCGTCGCAACAAGTCACCCAGTCGCAATCGAGCGCCTCCGCGGACGACGAGGAGCGCGACGCGGACACACAAGCCGAGCTTCGCGCTGAACGCGAGGCCGCGCTGCGAGCGGAGCAACGGGCTCGTCAGCAAGCCTCGCAGTCCGACTCGTCCCCCACCGGAGCGGAATCGCAACAGCCCGTGGCCTCCTCGCCAACGGACATGCAGTCGCAACAACAGGTGGCCTCCGCGCCAACCGTGACGGAGCCACCGTCGTGGCCGGGCTCCTCGTCACCCTCGACTTCCAGCACGGGGCAGCCCACGGAAGACGCCCCACAGGCGCTCTCTCCGCTGGAGCAGCTCGACTCCTGGCAACAGGGTGGGCAGGAGCAGCCATACACCGCCTCCTCACCCACGGACTCGACGGGAGCCACCACGCCTCGAGGGACACAGGTCCCTCCGCAACAGCCCTTTGCCACCACCCCCTCGACGTCCGAGCAGCTGCCCACCCAGTGGGGAACAGGAACCTCCGGGACCTTCACCCAGCCAGGGTTCCAGTCACCGCTGGCCCTGCTCCCGTACCTCTCCTCGGACTCACAACAGGGGAGCGGCAGCACGACCTCCGAGACGCAGACCCAGACGCCTCAGCAGAACACGGTGCGGGAGTTCGTCGGCGAGCTGGTGAAGGCGAGCGAGAACGAAGTGCTGCTCGGCCAGAGTGGCGAAGCGCAGCTCCAATTGTCCGTGGACCCGCAGACTCACGTCACGCTGAACGGCTTCAGCTCCGTCGCCGAGGACATCCGGGAAGGCACCCAGGTCCGTGCCGCCTACACCACGGACGCCACCACGGGTCAGGGGCGCGCCGTCCGCCTCGAGGCGACGACGCAGGAGGACACCACCGGGACCAACGCGTCCCCCCAAGAAACGCAGCCCTCCCAGTAGTCGCCACCCAGTAACAACAGTTCCGAGCCCCAGGCGCGCGCACATGATACGTCCCGCCTCCACACGAGGAGGCGCACATGTATCGGCGATGGGTGGTCATCCTGGGATGTCTGGGGCTCGGCGGTGTGCTCATGGGGTGCGGTCCCACTCAGGAGGCTCAGGAGGAAGTCTCTTCTCGCGGCGCCCTCTCCGAAGAAGGCCCGCCATGGCGAGCGTGCGGAGAGGACGGCCGCTGCGACGAAGGAGAGACGCACGCGACCTGCCCGCTCGACTGCGACGGTCCCGACCCGCTCTGCGGAGACGGCACCTGCGACATCAGCGAATCACCTCAGTCCTGCCCCCAGGACTGTGACGCTCCGCTCCCGTTCTGCGGAGATGGCCTCTGTACAGTCGCGGAATCGCATCAAGTCTGTCCGGTGGACTGTGACGCGTCGACGCCGGACGTCTGTGGAAACGATGGGGTCTGCGACGAAGGAGAGACGCACGCGACCTGCCCGCTCGACTGTGACGGCCCCGCCGTGTCCTGCGGAGATGGCCTCTGCGACAGCTTCGAGTCGCACCAGAGCTGTCCCCTGGACTGCGATGGGTGACCGCTACGCGAGCACCTGACGCAGCCGCCGGGGAATCGCCTCGGCGTGCCAGCGCTGGAGCTCCCGGGCCACCTCCGCGGAGCTCTTGGCTCGGCCCTCTCGGATGAGCGGCAGCAACGCGCGGGCCGCCTTGCGCTCCCGAGGTTTGCCTCGGGCCGCGAGCCGCTCGAACATCTCGAGCCGCACATCCGCGTCATGCAGCTCGCCGAGCCCCTCCTGGAGCGGCGCGAACAACTTCACCAGCGCCCCCAAGGTGCGACGCAGCGCCGGCTGGAAGATCTCCAGCTCATAGCGCAGCTTCTTCAAGTCCTTGCGGAGCGCATGGGCCGACGCCGCATCGGGCGAGTCCGCGTACACCTCCATGCGCTTGCGCACCCGCCGCACCCGCCAGTCCAGGGGCTCCTTCACGCGGCGCCCGACGAAGCGGTGGTCGTCCTCCAGCGCGTCGACCTTGCGCAGCAAGCGAGGGAGCGTCCGAGACCGCCAGCGCTCCAGCTCCTCCCGCAGCCGCGTCTCGTTGTCCGCCAGTCCCGCGAGCCACGTCTTGCCCAGCGCGGTGATGTCGGCCCGTGTCCCCGGTGTCTCCTTCCGAGTCTTCGCCGCGACTGTCCGAAGCCACGCCGACTGCACGTGGAGGTCCCTCACTCCACCCAGCGCGTCCTGGAGCCGCTTCACCTCCGGCTCCATTCGGGCAACCCATCCACCGAGCGGCTCGAACACCTGGAACGCCGCACGCAGCCGCCGCGTGGCCACGCGCATGTCATGCACGGCCTCGTCGTCGAACGCGTCGGAGAGCTTCGCCTCGGGCTTGCGGATGTCCGCCAACCTCGCGACGAGGATGCGCCGCGCGGCCAGGCCGAGCTGGCTGTCCGCGCTCAGGCCGCGAACGGGCGTGGGTTGCGCCATGTCGCTAACCTCCCTCTTGGGAGGACAACATCGCCTCGACGGCCTCGGGGCCCTCCCAGCCGAGGATGCGTGCGTCCTTGTCCTCGAAGTGCACGGCGGCGAGGAAGAAGTACGCCAGCTCCTCGCGCTCGAGCTGCGAGACATCCTCGTAGGTGCGCAGGAACTCGTACCGAGGCGCCACCATGGGCACGGCGAGGATGCGGTCATTCCGCTCCCGCTCGTCGGGCTTCCCGCCCGTGCGATTCTGGTCCACCTGGAGCACCCCCAGCGCGCGGCAGGGCAGCACGACTCCAGGCCAGGTGGCCTCATCCCACAGCACCATGGCGTCGAGTGGATCCCCATCCGGCCCCTTCGTCATGGGAACGAAGCCCCAGTCGAAGGGATAGCGCATGCCGCGAGGAAGCGGCCGGGACAGGGAGAAGGCGCCGAGCGAGGACTCGTACTTGAGCTTCACCGTCGAGCCCCGCGGCGACTCGACGACGACATGGAATGCGCCCCTGCGTCCGCGCAGGGGCAAGCGGGAGAAGTCCGTCATGGACCTGAAAGGTCGGGACGTCTCCTCCGCGAGGCAACCTCCCGCTGGGCGAGCGAGCGGCTACCCGTTCGGGCTCACGGCTTCACTCCTCCCTCGGGGGGAGACAGGCCCGGCCAGCCACAGCGCGCTCGCGGCGAACGCCGAGATGGCCGTCCAGTAGTAGAAGCGGAACTCGGCGCTCACGCAGACCGGGAGATACGCCAGCGCGTAGCTCGCTCCCGAGGCCGCCACGCAGAACATCAGCCCACCATCCCGAGCGCGCCGCCGCCAGCCCACGGCCGTCAGCCCCAGCGCCACCACCAGCCATGGCGCCCCTCGGGCCACGACGTCGGGCCAGGCCTCGCGCAGCGCGGCCAGCCGTCGATGGAGCGCGGTGTGCTTCCGCAGCGTCAGGCCCAGGTCATTCGTGTCGATCTCGCGGTGATACGTCCCGATGTCCCGATAGTAGCCGTCGGTGGATGACGCGAGGCCGAGGTTCGCGAGGTACGCCGCCCAGCGATGACGCAGGTACGCCCCAGGATGGGCGCGCACGACGCGGAGCCACTCGCGAGTCAGGACCTCCTTCGACTCGAGGACCTGCGCCGGGGAGATGGCGCCTCGCGCCGTGTCTCCCCACAGAATCGGCGAGACGGACCGGGGCTCGTACATCGCGCGGACGCGCGCGGCATCCCACCGCCAGCGCTCCACCAGCGGCGAGCCCTCCATCGCCGAGGGCTCGTGCGCGTAGACCCCCACCACGTCGAACACCAGCAGCGCGCCGCCGACCCACATCTTCGTCGCGCCGGAGGCCCGCTCGACGAGCCCGGGCGCGGAGGCGAGAACCCCGAGGAGCATCCCCGTGGCGAGGACCGAGCGGCCCCGGCTCCTCATCAACGCGGGCACGCGGGCCACCACCATGGGCACCAGCAGCGCGCTCGCGGAGATGGCGTTGTGCCGCGTCAGCGTCGCGGCGAGCAGGCAGACGAAGGCCCATCCAGGGCGCCCGCGGGTGAGCAGCACCACCGCGCCCAGCAAGGCCACGGCGTTGAGCACATCCTTCCAGAGCGCCACGCCCACCGCCCAGACGCTGGGGAGGAGGCAGTACACGACGAGCAGCCCGAGCGCGCTCCACCCTCGTCGTCCGGAGACCCGCCCGAGAAGCAGGACCGGGCCCAGCGCCAACCCCAGGAGCTGGAGGGCCAGCACGGGCCACGTCGAGCCCGTCAGCACGAAGGCCTTCCCCAGCAGGAAGGAGGAGAAGGGGGAGTGCCAGTCCGTGTAGTTCCCGGTCCGCCCCTGCCACAGCATGTAGAGCGAGTCGCTGGAGAGCAGCCCCGGCTGGAAGGCCACGAAGAGCACCACGGCCCAGAGGGACATCAGCCCCAGTCGCGCCGGCCACGTACTCAGGCGCCAGGGCCGGAACGAGGGCGCCTCCTCACGCGGAAGGGTTGGCTCCGCGAGCGCGGGCTTCCCCGGCTCCGACTCCCGCCTCACCTGGACCTCGCTTTCCATGGCGCACCCCCTCCCTCGCTGGACGCTGGAGCTACTTCGCCATCACCCATCCGAGGAACAGGTCCGTGGAGCGCTCCAGCAGCGGCTCGATGGAGTCACTCCGGGACTTCTTGCGCAGCGGCCCCTCGTTCCACAGCGCGGCCAGGCCGTGCACCCAGGCCCAGATGGTGAAGGCCAGCGTGTCCATGTCCACCTTGTCGCCCGTGGCCTGCTTCGCCTCCTGCGCCAGCACCTGGAGCCGCCCGTAGGCGCGCATGCCCTCCGTGTGCAGGCCCGCGTACTTCTCTTCGTCACTCCACTCGCGCCGGAACATGACGCGGTAGTGCGCGGGGTGCTCCACGGCGAAGCGCACGTAGCACTGGGCCAGTGCGCGCAGTTGGAGGTCCGTGCGCGGGGGGCGGGTGCTCGCCAGCGCCTCGTCCATGCGCTGGTTGAGGTCCCGGTAGCCTTCTTCCGCCACGGCGGCCAGGAGCGCGTCCTTGTCCCGGAAGTGGTGGTAGGGCGCCGCCGCCGTGACTCCCGCCCGCCGAGCGACTTCGCGCAGCGACACCGCGCCCACGTCCTCCACCTCGATGAGCTTCAGGGTGGCGTCCACCAGGGCCTGACGCAGGTCGCCGTGGTGGTAGGCCCGCCGTCGCGGCGCCGCCGCCTTCTTCTTCACGCCCCGGGTCGTCATCGCCCCTGCTCCCTTCCGGGCACACCGATAATCTTGACACTGTTAAGACGGACTCTTATCTGAGCAGTGTTCATATTGATGGGAGACACGGGATGCGCGCATTCGTGACGGGAAGCACGGGGCTGTTGGGAAGCAACGTGGTGCGGGCGCTGGTGGCCGGGGGGCACACGGTGCGGGCGCTGGCCCGCTCGGCGTCGAAGGCGCGCCAGGTGCTGGGGGGCCTGGAGGGAGTGGAGGTGGTGGAAGGGGACATGCTGGAGGTGAAGGGCTTCGCGGCCGCGTTGGACGGCTGCGACGTGGTCATCCACACGGCGGCCTACTTCCGCGAATACTACGCGCCCGGCGACCACTGGCCGAAGCTGTATGCCATCAACGTGAAGGCCACGGTGGAGCTGGCCGAGGAGGCCCACCGGCGCGGGGTGAAGCGCTTCGTGGACATCAGCTCCTCGGGGACGGTGGGGACGAAGCCGGACGGCTCGCCCGGAGATGAGCACACGCCGCCCGCGCCCGTCGCCTCCGCCAACCTGTACTTCAAGAGCAAGGTGGAGTCGGAGCGGGAGCTGAACGAATTCAGCGCGCGCACGGGGCTGGGGGTCGTCTACATCCTGCCGGGGTGGATGTTCGGCCCCTGGGACGCGGGCCCCACGGCCGCGGGCCAGTTCGTGCTGGATTTCCTCGCGGGGAAGATGCCGGCGCTGCTGGATGGCGGCTCGGCGCTGGTGGATGCGCGCGACGTGGCCCGGGCCACGGTGGTCGCGGCGGAGCAGGGGCGTGCGGGCGAGCGGTATGTGGTGGGCGGCGAGTTCGTGGACCTGGCGACGCTCTCGCAGACGCTCGAGCAGGTGTCGGGCGTGAAGGGGCCGCGCCGGACGCTGCCGCATGGGCTGGCGCTGGCCCTGGCGGTGGTGGGACAGACGTGGGCGCGACTGACCGGAAGCGCGACGTCGCTGACGGTGGAGGGGGTCCAGGTCATGCACGCGAAGCTGAGCGTGGACTCGACGAAGGCCCGTCGAGAGCTGGGCGCGTCGTTCCGTCCGCTGGAGGAGACGCTGCGCGACACAGTGGCGTGGCTGCGGGAGCACAAGCTCCAGGCCGCGCCCGCCGTGGGGAAGAAGCCCCAGGTGGCCACGGCTCCCTGAAGCCCTGGTCCTCCGCTCAGGAGCTGCAGCTCACCACGAGGTGCCGTCCCCACGAGGGAGGCTCCCGCATGAGCTCGGCATGTTCGGAGCGCTCGGTGAACGGGTCCTCGAGCGCCGCGAGCAGCCGCTCCACCTGCGAGAAGTCCCCGCGCTGCGCCTGCGTGATGGCGTCTTGCGCCATCCAGTTGCGCAACACGTAGCGCGGATTGACGCGCTCCATGCGTGCCTGCCGCTCCAGGTCCACGCTGCCCTCGGCGGTCAGCCGCGCGCGGTAGCGCTCCGCCCACGCCTGGAACCGCGCGCGGTCCGGGAACATCTCCGCCACCGCGTCCACCCGAGACAGCGCGCGGAAGAACCGCGTGTAGTCCACCCGGGCCTCGGCCATGAGCGCGAACAGGTCACACACGAGCGCGCGGTCCTCCTCCTTCGACTCGGCCAGCCCCAGCTTCGCGCGCATCCGCGTCAGGAAGTGCGCGCTGAAGCTCGGCTCGAAGGTCGCGAGCGCCGCGCGGGCGTCGTCCTCCGAGATGAGCGTGAGCAGCGCCTCACCCAGGCACGCCAGGTTCCACAGCGCGATGCGCGGCTGCTGGTCGAACGCGTAGCGGCCTCGGTGGTCGGAGTGGTTGCAGATGAAGCCCGGCTCGAACTCGTCCAGGAAGCCGAAGGGCCCGTAGTCCAGCGTGAGCCCGAGGATGGACATGTTGTCCGTGTTCATCACCCCGTGCGCGAAGCCCACCGCCTGCCACTGCGCCACCAGCCGCGCGGTGCGCTCCACCACCTCCGCGTAGAAGCGCACGTGCCGCTCCGGCGCACCGGACAGGTGCGGGAAGTGCGCGTCGATGACGTGGTCCGCCAGGCGCGCGACGTGCACGTGCTGCTCGGTGTAGTGGAAGAACTCGAAGGTGCCGAAGCGCACGTGCGACGGCGCCATCCGGACAATCATCGCGCCCGTCTCCACCTCTTCCCGGTACACCGGCGCGTCGCTGCCCAAGAGGCACAGGGCCCGCGTGGTGGGGATGCCCAGCCCGTGCATGGCCTCGCCGCACAGGTACTCGCGGATGGAGGAGCGCAGCACCGCTCTGCCGTCTCCGCCGCGCGAGAAGGGCGTGGGCCCACCGCCCTTGAGGTGCAGGTCCCACTTCTCTCCAGAGGGGGCCCGCACCTCGCCCAGCAACATCGCCCGTCCATCCCCGAGCCGGGGCACGTACACGCCGAACTGGTGCCCCGCGTACACCATCGCGAAGGGCTCCATGCCCGGCAGCGGGCGTCCTCCGCCCATCGCCTCCAGGAACTCCGGCCTCCGGGCCTCTTCCGGCGTGAGACCCAGCAGGCGCAGCGCCGAGGGGTTGGCGCTCACCAGTCGGGTGTTCGAGAGGGCGCGAGGTTCCACGCGCGCCCCGAAACCAGGGGGCAGGCGGGCGTAGGTGTTGTCGAAGCGGAGTTGTTCGAGCGTGGACATGGAGAGCGCAACACACGGGACGGCGGGACTCAGGGCACCTTCATGCCACGCTGCACGGCGGGACGGCTGCCCACTCGCTCCAGCCACTGTGGCACGCCGCGCGTCCCGTGGAAGAGGTCCGGGGCGTAGTCGCGCACGCCGCGGACCCAGGGGTACAGGGCGATGTCCGCGATGGAGTACGCGCCCGCGACGTAGTCACCCTTCGCGAGCTGTCCGTCCAGCACGCCGATGAGCCGCTTCGACTCCTGCGTGTAGCGGTCCACCGCGTAGGGAATCTTCGTCGAGAGGAAGCGGTGGAAGTGGTTGAACTGGCCGAACATGGGCCCCACGCCGCCCATCTGGAACATCAGCCACTGCGTCACCTCCGTCTTGCCGCGCAGGCTGGAGGGCATCAGCTTGCCCGTCTTCTCCGCGAGGTACAGCAGGATGGCGCCCGACTCGAAGACGGTGAGGGGGCGGCCGTCCGGGCCCTCCGAGTCGACGATGGCCGGAATCTTGTTGTTGGGGTTGATGGCCAGGAACTCGGGCTTGAACTGGTCGCCCTTCGTGATGTCCACCGACTTCGCGGTGTAGGGCAGCCCCAGTTCCTCCAGGGCGATGGAGACCTTGCGCCCGTTGGGCGTGGCGAACGTGTACAGGTCAATCATGGTGTGACTCCCGTGAGCCGCGCGCTTTCAAGCCAGAGCCGCTCGGCGGAGGCGTCGTCCCGCGCGGCGGCGGACGGCTTCCTCTGTCGGCGACGAATGAAGTACTTCCCGGAGACGCCCTCCACCTCGGGTGAGGAGGAGAGATAGATGGAGGTCTTCGCGCCGCCCTCGGCGGAGAGCATGAACGGCGCGCCCAGCTTCACGACCCAGCGGAAGAAGCCCTCGGTGTTGTGGCCGAACCCCGTGCGCACCACGCCGGGGTGCACCGCGTTCGTCGTCACGGCCGAGTCCGTCAGCCGCCTCGCGAGCGCGCGGGTGAACAGGATGTTGGCCAGCTTCGACGTGGCGTAGACGCGGAAGCCGTCGTAGCTCCGCTCGCTCTGCAGGTCGTCGAAGTCCACCTTGCCGACGCGGTGCGCGTCCGAGGACACGTTGACGACGCGCGCGGGCCCGCTGGCCCTGAGCGTGTCCATCAACAGGCTCGTGAGGAGGAAGGGCGCCAGGTGGTTGGTGGCGAGCGTGGCCTCGAAGCCGTCCACCGTCGTCTTGCGGCGGTCGATGATGAGGCCCGCGTTGTTGAGCAGCACGTCCAGGCGCGAGTAGCGCGAGCGGAAGTCCGCGGCCAGCGCCCGCACGGACTGCATGGAGCTCAGGTCCGCGCGCAGCGTGTCCACCTGGGCGCCCGCGACGGCCTGCTTCACGGCATCCACGGCGGCCTGGGTGCGGGCCTCGTCCCGGCCCACGAGCACCAGGGTGGCGCCCATGCGACCCAGGGCCTTGGCCGTCTCCAGACCAATGCCTCCGGTGGCCCCGGTGATGAGGCAGACCTTCCCGTCCAGCCGAGTCTCCGCGCGCATGTGGTGTCCCCTCGCTCTCGAGGACGCCTTCTATACGCCGGCGCGAGCCTGGGCGCTCGTGGAAGCGCCAGGCTCGCGCGGGAGGGAGTGTCCCGGGGAAGACGCGCTCAGGCGTCGGAGGAGCGCGTGCTCTCCTCGCGTCCGCTCTTGCCTCGGGTGCCGCCGGGGCGCATGCCGCCGTTGAGGTGGCTCTCCAGGAACCACAGGTCCAGCTCCACGTCGCCCAGGACCTGGGTGAGCAGGTCCACGGTGATGGGCTCGTCCAGCTCGTCGCAGCGCTGGATGCCGCTGCGCAGGGAGGCCGCGTAGCGCGTGACGCGGTCCACCAGGGCCTTCAGGTGGTCCTCGCTCTCGACGGCCTTGAGGTCGTACTCGGGCAGCTCGCTGTTCTTGGCGGCCAGGCGGATGGTGCCCTCGGCGTAGCCGCCCAGGGTGCCGGCGCGCTCGGCGAACTCGTCGGCCTGCTTGCGCGCGTGCTTGGCCAGGTCGTCGAAGAGCAGGTGGCGGCTGTAGAAGTGGGTGCCCCGGATGTTCCAGTGCGCTTGCTTGATTTGCCAGTGCAGGTCGATGGCGTCGGCCAGCAAGGTGTTGAGCAGCTCGATGATTTCCTCGCGCGTCTGACTGGGGACATTCACATGGCTGGGAAAGTTCATGGTTCCGCGCTCCCTCCGAGAAGGCTTTCCGGAGGGTGGGGATGGATTCCCCCGGGCGCCATGCGCCGGCATCACGCCCGAGGGGCGGCCTGACGGGCAGGCGGCTCCCCCCGCGTCGCGTGGCACCCCGCCGAGGCGTGGAAGCGGGCAAACCCGGGGATTCACACAAGAAGGTGGAAGGGGCGTCATCTCGCTCGGACGACAGGGTGCTTCTCCCCGAGGGTGTCTGGGGGCAGACTCCTGGGGTGTCCCGGCGCTCTTCGTGGATGGTCGCGGTCCTGGTCTCCGTGCTCTTGCACGGGGCGCTGTTCTTCGCGCTGTCCCGGATGCACGTGGAGGCGCCCGCGCGGCCGACCTCCTCCATCACCGAGCTGGAGCTGGTCTACCTGCGGCCCCCGCCTCAGGCGGTGAAGCCTCCCGCGCCGGAGCCCGATGATGCGCGCCCGTCCGCGCCCAGCCGGACGGCTCCCACGCGAAAGCCGGAGCGCCCGCCCTCCGAGGTGGCTCAGGCGCCGGAGACCCCCGCGCCCGCGAAGCCCTCGGAGCTGGCGCAAGGCCCGGCGGGAGATGGAGCGGCGCCCGAGGGGCGGGCTTCACCGGATGCGCCGCGCGCGACGGAGGCGCCGAAGCTCTCGCTGATGCCCAAGGGGCTGTGGGGCAGCGGTGAGCCCACGGGCAAGCCCTTCCAGTCGGGGCGCACGCTGCGAAACGACGGGACGGCGCCGGATGCTCGCGAGGTGGCCAGGCAGCAGGCGGCGGAGGCGAAGGAGAAGGTGGACGGGTGGGCGTCGGACGCGCTGGCCACGGCGCGCGCGGAGAGCGGCGCGGTGCATCCGTACTTCTCGTCGCTCCGGGACCGCTTCGCCAAGAAGCTGGTGAACCCGCCGTCGCCGGACTTGAACGTGCTGGGCTCCCGCGTGAAGCGCGAGCAGGTGGACGCCATCAAGCGCTTTGGTGAGACGGGCACTCCCTTCATCGCGGAGAAGCGAGACCGTCGGCTGGAGCAGCGCAACCGCATGCAGGCCGCGGTGGAGGCGGGGCGCGCGGCGAACATGTTCATGATGGACGTCACCGCGCCGGTGCTCGCGCTCGCCACGGTGCTGGAGGTGCGTCAGGCGCGCGACGGCACGCTCCTGGACCTCAAGGTGCTGGAGGGCTCGGGAGACCCGAAGTTCGACGAGTGGGCCGTGACACACCTGCGCGACGCGCTGGCGAGCGCCGACCCGCCGCCGGAGTCGGGCCGGGGCTTGCGCGACGACGGCCTGCGCAGCCGGTGGCGCCTGGAGGAGTACCTGGGCAACCCGCGCGTGAAGGTCGTCCTCATCGGCGTGTACTGAGCGCGGCCGGGCTCAGCGCGTCGGACGTTCGGGGTACACGGCCTGGCCTTGGGGCGCCGTGCCCTGGGTGGGGTGGCCCTCCTTCACCCAGTACTCGATTCCGCCGATGAGCTCCTTCACGCGGAAGCCCAGCGCGGCCAGCCGCGCGGCGGCCTTGGTGGAGCCGTTGCAGCCGGGGCTCCAGCAGTAGGTGATGAGGACGTCCTGCTTGTCCAGGTGCGCCGTCGAGCTCTCGGAAATGGTCCGCGCGGGCAGGCTCAGGGCGCCGGGGATGTGGCGCTCCGCGTAGGCCTCCGGCGAGCGGACATCCACGACGACGATGCCGGGCTTGCCGCGTTCGAGGTCCAGGTGGAGGTCCGCGGAGTCCGTCTCCACGGAGAGCTTCGCCAGGAAGTGGCGGCGGGCCTCCTCGGGCGGCGCAGCGGGAGTCTCGAGGACGAAGGAGAAGGGCGTGCTGGCGGGGGGCATGGCGTGACTCCGTGAGGGCTGACGTGGCCAGGACAGTGCGCCAGGAATGGTCCAGGTGACAGCACCATTTTGGAGCAGGAGACTGGACCACTTTCACCGGGGCCTGGGTTGTCGTGGGGCGGTGCCACGGCTACAGGGTGTGCATGCCGAAGCGCTCCGCGGGCGTGTCCTTGCCCTTCCTGTCGTTGGACCCCGAGGCGGGAGAGGGGCCGCTCCACCGGCGGCTGTACGAGCGGCTCCGCGAGGCCATCCTCTCGGGGACGCTCGCGCCGCGCAGTCGCCTGCCGTCCACTCGAAGGCTCTGCGCGGAGCTGGGGGTGTCCCGAGGCACGGTGGAGCTCGCCTTCTCGCAATTGGATGCGGAGGGCTTCCTGGAGCGGCGGGTGGGGGCGGGCAGCGTGGTGGCCTTGCCAGAGCATGCGCGGCGGCCTCGCACCGCGGCGGTCCGCGGTGGAGGTGCTTCGTCGCGAGCCGGGCTGTCCAAGCGGGGGAGGCAGCTGTCGCGTGAGGTGCTCCCGCCCGAGCCCAGCGACGTGCGGCCCTTCACGCCCTGCCTGCCCGCGCTGGAGCTCTTCCCCGTGAAGCCGTGGGCGCGTGCGATGGCCCGACAGGCGCGCTTGTTGGAGCCCGCGCGGATGACCGCGGGGGACTCCGGGGGCCTGCGGGTCCTGCGGGAGGCCATCGCCGCGCACCTGGGCCCCTCGCGTGGGGTGCGCTGCGACTGGCGTCGCGTCCTCATCTTCTCCAGCACGCAGCAGGCGCTGGACCTCACCGCGCGGCTGCTCCTGGATGAAGGGGACGGGGTGTGGCTGGAGGAGCCCGGGTATCTCGGCGCCCGCGTGGCCTTCTCCTCGGCCGGCGCGCGGCTGCATCCCGTGCCGGTGGATGAGGACGGGCTGCGCGTGGACGTGGGGCTGGCGCGTGCGCCGGGGGCTCGGCTCGCCTATGTCACGCCCTCGCATCAGTACCCGCTGGGCGTGACGATGAGCCTGACGCGGAGGTTGGCCTTGCTGGAGCATGCGCGGGCCTCCGGCATGTGGCTGTTCGAGGACGACTACGACAGCGAGTTCCGCTACGTGACGCGGCCGCTCGCGGCGATGCAGGGCATGGACCTGGCGGGCCGGGTGCTCTACGCGGGGACCTTCAACAAGGTGATGTTCCCCGCGCTGCGGCTGGCCTTCCTCGTCGTCCCGGAGCCGCTCGTGGACGCCTTCACCTCGGCGAGGGCCGCCACGGAGGGCCATGTCCCCCCGCTGCCCCAGGCCGCGCTGGCGGACTTCATGGAGGCGGGGCACTACGCGGCGCACCTGCGGCAGATGCGGCTGGTGTACGCGGAGCGGCGGGACGCGCTGCTGGATGCGCTCCATCGCGAGGGCGTCGACGCGCTTCAGCCAGGCCCCTCGGAGGCGGGCATGCACCTCACCGCGTTGCTGGCCCCGGGCGTCTCCGAGGAGGCCCTCATCGCCCGCGCGGACGAGCGGCGCCTGGGGGCTCGGCGCTTGTCTCCGCTCTACCTGGGGCGCAAGGCGGAGCAGGGCCTGTTGCTGGGGTTCTCGGGTGCGAGCCCCGCGGGACTGCGCGCGGCCGTGAAGACGCTGCGCGGACTGCTCCCGTCCCCACGGCGCCCGGCCTCGAGACTCAGCGCTTCTCGTCCTCGAGCATGAAGTCCGTGATGCTCTTCCACATGGCCTCGAACTGGGGCCGACGGAAGCCGGAGCCGGAGATGAGCCAGTCCACGTGCGGAGGCTGGTGCGCGGGCTGGTCGAAGTGGCCGATGGCGTCCAGGTGGTCCGCGCGCACCGCCGCGAGCACGCGTCCGTAGACCTGGGAGCGCGTGGGCACGATGCCGTCACACGCGGTGGGGCCGGGCATCGCGCCATACGCTTGAATCAGCGCGGCCGACTGCGCGGGCGTGTGCGGCGGGAGCGCGGTCAGCGGCATCCGCTGCGTCTGTCCGTACACGAAGGCGTAGATGGTGTGCGTGAGCTGCGCGTAGGGGTCCAGTCCCGCCGACAGGCGCGTGCGCAGCGACGGCGGGCGGGCCTGCGTCACCACCGAGCCGTAGCGCACGCCGGGCCGGTCCACCGTGCTCGCGTTGAACAGGTCGATGCCCTCCGGCGTGAGCTGTGGAATCAGCGACGTGTCGTTGCCCACGTCGCTCAGGAACTTCGCCACCGCGTCGCGCCGCTCGGAGGAGAAGTCTCCCAGCAGCTGGTCATAGAGCTGGTCCAGCAGGGTCTGCTTCCAGCCGAGCTGGTCATCCACGCGAGCCATCAGGTGCCCGAAGCGGAACACCACGCGCAGCGGCAGCCGTCCGAAGCGCAGCACGTACACGGTGAACAGCGAGAGCAGCTTCAGGAGCCGCTGACCGAACAGCCCCAGGAAGAACGAGGCCAGCGGCGTGCCCGCATGCGGCGTGGACACCGTCACCACCGAGCGCACCCGCCGCGCGAAGGGCTCCAGCTCCAGTCCCTCCGCGAGCTGCGCCCCCGGGCTGACGAACAGCCGTGCGTCCAGTCCACCCGTCGAGTGCCCCACCAGATGGATGGGGCCGTCATCTCCGCCCGCCGTCTCCTGGACCGCCTTGAGCAGGTCCGCCGCCCGCGTCCGGATGGACGCCGTCGGATGCGACAGGACGATGACGACCTCCGACTCCCCCATTCCCCGTCGGGCCAGCTCCGCCTTCAGGTAGTCGAGCGCGTGTCCGAAGTAGACAAGCTCGCCCAGGTTGATGAACCCGAAAAACCCAGGGACGAGATAGATGTGGTGCTTCGCGGCCATTGTCTCCACCATACCTGACGCGCCGCGTGAGTCCCCTCGGGAATGCTCTCGCCGAGTACACGTTGACCGGCGCTGTTCTCAACCGCCTTCCAGAAGGACGAACATTCGTGGACCGTGCATTGCTCGCACTCGGCTTGCTCATGGCCCTCCCCGCGGTCGCGGACGAGGGCATGTGGACCTATGACGCTTTCCCCGTGGAGGCGGTGAGCAAGGCGCATGGCTTCACGCCCACGCAGGCGTGGTTGGACAAGGTCCGGCTGGGCTCGGTGCGGCTCGCGGGGGGCTGCTCGGCCAGCTTCGTGTCGCCCGAGGGACTGGTGATGACGAATCACCACTGCATCCGCGGATGTATCGAGGACCTGTCCTCGCCCAAGGAGGACCTGCTGGCGAAGGGCTTCCTCGCCCGGACCCCCGCGCAGGAGCGCCGCTGTCCCAAGGTGGAGGCCAACCAGCTGGTGAAGATGACGGACGTCACCGCGCGGATGAACACGGCGACGAAGGGGCTCACCGGCGCGGCCTTCAACACCGCGCTCAAGCGGGAGATGTCCGCGGTGGAGTCCGAGTGCACCACCTCCACCGACGTGCGCTGTGACGTGGTGACGCTGTTCAACGGCGGCAAGTATCACCTCTACGAGTACCGCCGCTTCCAGGACGTGCGCCTGGTGTTCGCGCCGGAGTTCTCCATGGCCGCGTTCGGCGGGGACCCGGACAACTTCAACTTCCCGCGCTTCGGCTACGACGTGGCCTTCATGCGCGTGTGGAAGGACGACGCGCCCGCGAAGAGCCCGGACTACCTGCCGTGGGCGAAGCAGGGCGCGAAGGAAGGCGACCTCGTGTTCGTCTCGGGCCACCCGGGCGGGACGGACCGCAAGGTGACGGTCGCGGAGCTGGAGTCCCATCGCGACGTGTACCTGCCGTACATGACGATGATGCTCTCCGAGACACGCGGCATGCTGAGGTCCTTCGCGGCCAGCTCCCCGGAGCGCTACCGCGTCACCCGCGCGAGGCTGCGCGCGGTGGAGAACGGGCTGAAGGCGCTGCGAGGCCGTCACCAGGCGCTGGCGGACCCCGCGCTGTTCACGCGCAAGCGGCAGGAGGAGGCGGAGCTGCGCCAGCGCGTGGACGCCAACGCCGACCTGAGGGCGGCGACGGCGGGCGCGTGGGACGAGACGGCGAAGGCGCTGGATGAGTACCGCCGCCTGATGCCCGAGTACCGCATGAAGGAGGCCGGGGATGCGTTCTCCGGGGAGCTCTACGCCCTCGCGCGGCACCTGGTGCGCGCCGCCGAGGAGCTGCCCAAGCCCAACGCGGCGCGCCTGCGCGAGTACACCGATGCGCAGGTGCCGTCGCTGCGTCAGCAGCTGCTGCGCCCGGCGCCCATCGCCAAGGAGCTGGATGAGGCGCTGCTGGCGTTCGGCCTGGGCCGGCTGCGCGAGACGCTGGGCGCGGATGACCCGTTCGTGCGCGAGGTGCTGGGCACCGAGTCTCCCGAGGGCCTGGCCCGCGCGCTGGTGCGCGGCACGAAGCTGGGCGACGTGAAGGCGCGGCAGGTGCTGCTCGAGGGCGGCAAGGCGGCGGTGGAGGCGTCCAAGGACCCGATGGTGCTGTTCGCGCGCAAGGTGGACGCGCAGGCGCGCGCGGTGCGCAACCGCTACGAGGACACGGTGGAGGCGGTGCTCAAGCGCAACGGCGAGCGGCTCGCGAAGGCGCGCCTGGCGGTGTACGGCACCTCCGGCTATCCGGACGCGACCTTCACGCTGCGCCTCAACGCGGGACAGGTGAAGGGCTGGGACGAGAATGGCCGTCCGGTGGCGGCGCTCACCACCTTCGGCGGCGCGTATGCGCGGCACACGGGCAAGGACCCCTTCAAGCTGCCGGACTCGTGGCTGAAGGCGCGGGGCAAGGTGCCGGACGCGACGCCGCTGGACGTGGCCACCACCAACGACATCATCGGCGGCAACTCCGGCTCGCCCCTGGTGGACCGGGACGGGCGCGTGGTGGGGCTCATCTTCGACGGCAACCTGCACTCGCTGGGCAGCCGCTATGCGTATGTCCCGGAGACCCACCGCGCCGTGGCCGTGCACGGGGATGGCCTCATCGCCGCCCTGGAGCATGTGTACGGTGCCGGACACGTCGTCCGCGAGCTGCGCGCCGCCAGCGAGGCCGCCGCCTCACCCGCGAAGTAGGGCCTCCGCAGCGGGGCCACCCAGGATGGACTCCGACGGTGGCCCCGGCTTCCTCACCCTGTGAGAAGTCGATAGTGAGCGCGTGTGGGGGAGGTGCTGGTAGGTTGTGACCCTGCGGATTCCCGTGGGGACCGAGGACGAGGCAACGCGTCAGGTGACTGGCCAAGGCGTGTCAGGGGCTCCAGGATAGAATGCGGTTTCTGGAGTGAAGGCCGTCCTTTCATGAGTTCCTCGACAACGAAAGACATCCCCCTCGGAACGGTGCTGAGGGACACGTACGAGATTTCGGGCGTGCTCGGCCGCGGCGGCATGGGCACGGTGTTCCTGGCGCGCCATCTGCGGCTTCCGGGTCGGCAGGTGGCCATCAAGGTCCTGAGACACGACGCGTCGTTGGGGAAGGAAGTCTATCTGCGCTTCCGGCGGGAGGCGGAGATTGCGTCGCGGCTGGGGCATCCCAACATCGTGGAGGTCATTGACTTCGACGCGCTGGAGGACGGCTCTCCGTTCCTGGTGATGGAGCACCTGCGCGGCGTCCCGCTGTCGCGGCGGCTGCGCAAGGGCGCGCCGCTGACGTTGCCGGAGGTGTATTCGATTGCGAGGCAGATGGGCTCCGCGCTCCAGGCGGCGCACGGGGCGGGTGTGGTGCACCGGGACTTGAAGCCCGGCAACGTGTTCCTGGTGCCCATGGAAGTGGCGGGGATGCCGGTGGAGCACGTGAAGCTGCTCGACTTCGGCATCTCGAAAATCATCGACTCGAAGACGGTGCAGACGCAGGACGCCATCCTGCTGGGCACGCCGCAGTACATGGCCCCGGAGCAGGCGACGGGGAAGAACAAGGAGGTGGACCCGAGGACGGACATCTTCTCGTTCGGGTGCATGGTCTACGAGATGCTGGCGCGCAGGCTGCCCTTCAAGGACGAGGGCATCCTCGCGGAGCTCATCTACCGCATCGTCTATGATCCACCGGAGCCGCTGGCGGCGCTGGCCCCGGAGGCGCCCGCGCAGGTGGTGCGGGCCGTCGAGAAGGCGCTGGCGAAGCGGCCCGAGGACCGGTTCGCGGATGTCAGCGCGTTCATCGCGGCGCTGACGGGGACACCGCTGCGGACGCTGACGCCGCCGCCGGATGCGCCCAGGCTCGCGCCCGTCCAGGCCGTGCCGCAGGGCCCCACGGCGACGGTGCAGCCCCGTCCCATCGCGTCTCCCCCGTCGCGGCCTCCCACCGTTCCCGCCGCTCCCCGTCGGCCTCCTCCTGACCGCGGTGCGGCGCATGCGCTGGCGGAGCCCGTCCAGCGGGCCACGCGCGATGAGTCGGGCCACGCGGCGGACGGGCAGCAACGCCTGGAGCGCGATGCCGCGCCGCTCTCCAACGGACAGCACCGTCTGGAGCGAGCCGCCGCCGTGCACGCGGTGGAGGCGCCGCAGGGACCTGTCTCGCGCTCGCCCGAGTCCGCCCCCGTGGGGCTCTTCGGGAAGTCGGTCCGCGTCTCTCCGCCCAAGGTCCCGCCCATCGTGCTCGCGCCGCCCGTGCCGGACGACGCGCTCCCGCGCCCGCTCTCGCTGGGGCCTCCCGTGTCCGCCCTGGCGGCGAAGCCGCTCCCCACACGGCCGAACGTGAGCGAGTCCCCCGCCGCGACACCTCCCGTCTCGGAGGAGCCCGACGCGTTCCCCGAGCCGGAGACGATTCGCTCTCCCTCGCACGGCGTCGTTTCGCTCAGCCCGCGTCAGCGCTGGGTCCGGGTCGCGGTGGTGATGGGCGTGCTCGCGGCCTTGGGTGCGGGGCTCTGGATGCTGCGCGCCTCCCGCGCATCCTCACGGACCCCCCCCGTCGTGCCTTCGACGGGCGCCACGTCGAGAGTCGTTCCTGACCACGGCATGTCTCGAGGCACGAGCTTCGACGCCTGAGCCCACCCTGTGCTTCGCGGTGAGACATCCGAGCCACCGTGAAACATGCTGGTCGCTCCGGACTCGGTGTCGTGTGTTTCGGTGAGACACCGGGGATGTGTCGTTGAGCGTCAATTTGCGGAAACCCACCTGACTCATCGCGTTGTGCGTCAAACACGACGCCATCCATCCTCGTAGGTGGTTTTTGCGCGAATTACTCGGTGAACCTATCCTGATAGGGCTGAACAGGGCCTTTTCACGGGTTGCCGACCACCACACAGTTGCCCGCCCGTTGGGACGAGGCGCTCGTGGCGGCCCTTGGGGGGGAGGGGGAGGGACTCACACACACACGTGGCATGGCCGCGCCCTCCCAGGGCGAGGGGTCATCCGATTCCAGTCCGCGCCATGGCGGGGGGCGGGGCTGGCATCGGAGACCTCGTCCTGGAGTATTGTTCTCAACATTCGGCATCGGGGGGAGGGGAGACGAACGAATGGTGGTGGAGGCACCCGAGCTGGGAAAACTGGCGGCCATCCTGTTCACGGGCATCGAGGCCGTGGTCCGTCAGTCCTGGCGTGATGAAGCGCTCCAACAGGTGGTGCGCGAGGAGCACGCGTTACTCGTCCGTGAGTTGCTACCGCGTCACGGCGGCCGTGAGGTGAAGCGGCTCGATGATGGCTTCCTGCTCGAGTTCGAGGGCGGGCCGTCCGCGGTGGACTTCGGGCTGGAGCTCCAGCGCGCGCTCGAGGCGCGCAACGGCGTGGTGGCCGCCGACCGCCGCGTCGTCATGCGCGTGGGGGTGCACGTCGGCTTGGTGGTGCACCGCGACGGCGACGTCTTCGGTGAGGGTGTCAACCTGGCGGCGCGCATCGAAGCGCTCGCGAGGCCCGGCACGCTCTATGTCAGCGAATCCGTGGCAAGGCAGGTCGAAGGACATCTCACCTCTCCGCCCGTGCGCCTGGGCCGAGGCGAGATGAAGAACATCCGTCTCCCCGTCGCCGTCTACCGCATCGACCCGCCCGACAGCAGCCACCGCAAGCCCTGGCTGTCGCGCATGCGCTCGCTGTTGAGTCGCGGCACCACGGCGCACTGATTCACGGGTGTCCGGTCATGCGTGGCGCTACGGTGCGACGCATGACCCAGCTCACCCTCGTTGTTGGTTCGAAGAACCACTCCTCGTGGTCGCTCCGTCCGTACATGGCGCTCGCCCAGACGGGGCAGCCCTTCCAGGAGGAGGTCATCTACCTGGACCGGCCGGACACCGCGGAGCGCATCGCCCGCGTCTCGCCCAGCGGGCACGTGCCGCTGCTCAGGCACGGTGACCTCGTCATCTGGGACTCGCTGGCCATCTGCGAGTACCTGGCGGAGACCTTCCCGGAGGCCCGCTTGTGGCCCGAGTCGCGCGAGGCTCGCGCGGTGGCGCGCGCCGTGACGGCGGAGATGCACTCGGGCTTCGAGGCGCTGCGCCAGCACATGGGCATGAACCTGCGCGCGCGCAAGCCGGGCCAGGGCCGGACCCCCGAAGCCATGGCGGCCGTCCGCCGCGTCCAGCACATCTGGAATGACTGCCGCGCCCGCTTCGGCAAGGGGGGGCCGTACCTCTTCGGCCACTTCACCATCGCGGACGCCTTCTACACGCCCGTGGCCACGCGCTTCATCACCTACGACGTGTCGCTGGACCCCGTGTGCGACGCGTACCGGGACGCGCTGGTCTCCCACCCCAGCTTCCTCAAGTGGGCGGAGGCCGCCCGGAGCGAGCCCCCCGTTCCGAAGTACGAGTAGCGCGCCGTCAGTCGAGCCGTCCCTCGCGCACGCGGGTGAAGAGCTCGTCGTAGCGTCCCTCCGCGTAGGTGCGCGCCAGCTCCGGATAACGGCCCTGGCGCAGCTCGCGGAGGTACGCGTACTTCGCGGAGTGGTAGCCCGCCACGGCCCACGCCAGCCGCGAGGCGTTGGAGCCTCCGCGGAACAGCGCGCCGCTCAGCACGCAGTCGCGCACCCACGAGGCCACGCGCTGCACGGCCACGGGCTTGAGCCTGCGCGACTCGGAGAACGCGCGCAGGGCCCACAAGAGCGCGTAGCGCTCCTCCTTCGCGCTCCTGCGCGCCACCGACGTGGCGAAGCGGTGGTCGATGGGCGCCTGCACGCGGCCCCCCCGCATCTTGGGCAGCGCCTCATGCACGATGTGCCGCGCGTGCCACACCGCCTTCTCCCGCCGCACCAGCCGCGCGCGCCACTGGGTGCGGAAGAGGAAGCGGTGTCCGTCCACCTCCGCCCAGTCGCGCCGGGGCAGCCGGTACACGGCGGCGGTGGGCGCGGACTCCTTCCACGCGCGCAGGGCCTGGAGGGCCTCGGGCTCCAGCGACTCGTCCGAGTCCAGGAAGAAGACGTAGTCACACGGCGACAGCGCCTCCACCGCGGCCACGCGCGCCGCGCCATAGCCGCGCCACGCATGCGGCACCGAGCGCGCCCCCATCGAGCGCGCCAGCTCCGCGGAGCCATCCGTGGCGCCCGTGTCCAGCGCCACCACCTCGTCGCACAGCGACAGCAGCGAGCGCAGGCACGGCTCCAGCGTGTCCCGGTTGTCGCGGTGAAGGACGTAGCCCCCCAACTTCATAGTCCCAGGGCTCCCAGCTGCGCGTCGAACGCGGCCGCGGTGGTGAAGAGGTGGCCGCGCATCCCCATCGCGTTGGCCGCCTCCACGAACTCCGGCAGGTCGTCGAAGAAGGCCGCCTCGCCCGGCTCACACCCGGCGCGCTCCAGCGCGATGCGGTAGATGTCCGGCTCCGGCTTGACGCTCCCCACCTCGCAGCTCATCACCAGCGAGGTGAAGTGCTTGAGCAACGGCAGCCGGGGGCGCAGGTAGGCGGCGTGAAGCGCGTTGGTGTTGGACACCAGCACCAGCTTCACCTTCCCGACCAGGGACTCGATTCGAGGGAGCACCGCTTCGTGCGGCGTGAAGTGGCTGCTCCACAGCGGCGCGAACTCCGCCATGGGCAGCTTCATGTTCAGCGCCCCGCACACGCTCTGCCGGATGCCCTCCGCGTCCAGCAGGCCCCGGTTCGCCGCCGTCCACCCGGCGCCCATCAGCCGCTGGGACACCTCATGGGGTTGCATCCCCGCGCACGCGCCCAGCCGGGAGAACAGCAGGACGTTGTCGTGGAAGACGAGGACATTGCCCAGGTCCAGCAGGACCGCCTTCACCTCCGCCATCGATGCACCTCCCGCCTCGCGCCGGAAAAACCGGAAACCGACGCGGAGCATCATCGCCGACGGAGCGTGCCTCCGTCCCGGAAATCCAGGACGGGTGGGGGCCTACAGGAGGGGGACCCGCTCCGGCAGGTCCCGGGCCGGCACCGTGGAGTAGTCCGAGCCCACATCCAGCAACACCCGCTGTCGCACCCGCGTGCTCAGGGCCTTGCGCAGCCGGCCGAGGAACTCCGGCGGCGCGGCGATGACGAGCTTGTCGAAGGCGTGCCGGTCATGCCCCCGGTCCAGGACGCCGGACAGCTCCCGGGCGAAGCGCTCATGCTCCAGCTCTCGGCGGCCCTGGGGCTCGTTCTCCCCCGGGGGGCCGTGCAGGGTGCCGGCGTTCGGGTTGTCTGGCTGGTCGCGCAGGAACTCGCTCTTGGCCCGGCTCTCGTCATGGTGGAACTCCTCGACCAGACTCCAGTCCGCCTCCGCCTTCGCGTCCGTCGCGAAGAGCCTTGCCCGGCTTGCGTTCCCCACGAGAATCCAGAGCTTTGCGTCCGCCATGTGTCACGCCTCCTTAGGGTGGGAGATGAGGACCCCGGAGACGCCCGGCAAGCTTCCAGCCCCGGGCGCTCCCCCGTCGTGCGCAGGGCAGGCGGGCGTGTCGCACCAGGTTGACACCCTGGGTTCCACCTCGCTGTTGGGAACCTGACCAATCATTCCGTTGGGGTTGGCAAAGGAGTAGAACAGCGGCATGCGCATTCCCGCCGTTCTGCCTGTCGCCATGCTGGCGCTCGTGCTGCTGGCCCGTCCCTCGTGGGCCCAGGAGCAGGGGGGCCTGGGGCTGGACCTCAGCTCCGACACGTCCTCGCAAACGTCCTCGCCGCAGGAGTCGGTGGGGTTGGACCTGCGCGAGGGGGACGGGAACACCGTCTCGCTGACGCCGCGCTACATCCTGCTGGGCTTGGAGACGCCGGAGCGGGCGGGCGCGCAGCAGGCCACGGTGTGGCTGCGGGAGCTGGCGCGCGGCGCGGTGTCCTCCGGCATGGTGGCGTTCGGCGGCAACCTGCGCGAGGTGCGCGAGCGGCTGGAGTCCGGCTACGACGCGGCGCTGCGCTGCACGCAGGCGGCCTGCATGTCGGGCCCGGCGGAGGCGCTGGACGCGGACCTGATGACGGCGGCGCGGCTGTCCTTGGAAGACGCGGGCTGGACGCTGCGCACGTGGACGTATGACCGGGACAAGAACGTGGTGCACGAGGACGCCGTCACGGGGCGCAACCCGAAGGACGCGGCCTTCCAGAAGGAAGCGGCGACGAAGCTGGGCAACCGGCTGATGGGGCTGGCCCGCCCGCGCGCGCTGCTGAAGGTGACCGTCAACGTCCCCACGGCGGTGGTGAAGGTGGGCGAGCGCATCCTGGGCGTGGGCAGCGTGGAGGCGCGCGTGGCGCCGGGCACCGTGCAGGTGGAGGTGTCCGCGGAGGAGTACGCGACCTTCACCAAGACGGTGGCGCTCAAGCCCGGTGGCCGTGAAGAGGTCGTGGTGCGCATGGAGATTTCGGGTCCGGCGCCGGAAGGGCCGGAGGAGGCGGTGGCGCGCGCGATGTCGGCGCGGGAGGGCGGCACGCCCATCTACAAGCGGCCGGCGCTCTACACCGCGCTGGTGGGCCTGGCGGCGGTGGGCGTGGGCCTGGTGATGGGCAAGGGCGCCAAGGACGTGGAGAAGCGGGCGACGGACGCGGATGGCGACGGGATGATGGACATCACGCGCAAGGAGCGGCTGGACGCGCAGTCGAAGGCCAACCTCGCCACCGCGCTCTTGATTGGCGGCGGTGTGGCGACGGCGGGCAGTGTGACGTGGCTGTTGGTGGTGCCGGCGCGCTCGGAGGCTCCGGCGTCCGCGAACCCGGCCTCGAGCGGTGCCTCGTCCACGGCGCTCCACGTCGTCGTCGGTGGGAGTTTCTGAAGCCTATGAAGACCTTCAATGCTTGGTTGTGCGCGCTGTGCTCCCTGGTGCTGGTGTCCGGGAGCGTGGGCTGCTCGGTGGAGTTCCCCAATGACGCGCCCTACACCTGCGACCTGGACGGGGACTGCGGCGGGGACGGCTATGTCTGTACGTCGCTGCCCAACAACGGGCCGAAGTACTGCTGCCTCCCGGAGCCCGTGGAGAAGTGCAACAACGTGGATGACGACTGCGACGGTCTCATCGACGAGATGGAGGGCACGTGCTTCACCGGGCCCGCGGAGGCGCGCGGCAAGGGCGTGTGCCGCGACGGCCAGCCGGTCTGCCGCCAGGGTGGGGAGGCCTGCATCAACGAGGTGACGCCCTCGACCGAGACCTGCAACCGGCTGGATGACGACTGCGACGGTCAGGTCGACGAGGACTTCAACCTGATGACGGACCGGCTCAACTGCGGCACGTGCGGCACGCGCTGCAACACGCAGCAGGACTGCGTGGAGGGCGTCTGCCAGCGCCGTCCGGAGAGCAACTGCGCTGACGGTCTGGATGACGACGGCGACTTCCTCGTGGACTGTGAGGACCGCATCGACTGCCCCGATACGACGGCCTGCACGCGTCGCGTCGGCGGCAACCGAGTGCCTGGCACCTGCCAGGCCGGTGTTTGCAGCTGATCGTGATGACCCGGCTCCCACCTCGATCTTCGTCGAACGAGGCTGTCCAGCGGTGGACGGTGGTGGGGGCCCGCGTGTCTTCTTGCGGGGCGCCTGGCGGCGTGGCTGACGTCGCATGGAAGACAGAGGGCGCCAGGTGGGTTGCCACGGCGCCAGACCATGGAAAGGTCTCCCCCCCATGGGACACGATGACCACTTCTCGCGGAACCCGTTGTCACAGGGAGGCTCCGTGAGCGGAGAGCTCCAGGTGGGGGGGGAGTTGCGGGAAGGCGCCCTGCTGGGGAGCTACCAGTTGGAGACGCTGCTGGGCGAAGGCTCCATGGGCCGCGTCTTCCAGGCGCGACATGCGCGGCTGGGCCGCCAGGTGGCGCTGAAGGTGCTCAAGCCGGAGCACGCGCGGGACAGCGGCTTCGTGCAGCGCTTCTTCCAGGAAGCCCGCACGGTGAATCAAATCAACCACGAGCACATCGTGGAGATCTTCGACTTCGTGGACGAGGGCGAGGGCGGCCACGTCTACTGTGTCATGGAGCTCCTGCGGGGACGGGGCCTGGGCGAGCTGCTCAAGCAGGAGCCGCTGTCGCTCGCGCGCGTGCAGCGCATCGCCGCGCAGGTGTGCGCGGCGCTGGGCGCGGCCCACCTGGTGGGCGTGGTGCACCGGGACATCAAGCCGGACAACCTCTTCCTCACGCAGCGCTCGGGGCAGTCGGACTTCGTGAAGGTGCTGGACTTCGGCGTCGCCAAGCACATGGCCGCCGAGGGCGCTCACACCGGCACGCTGGACGGCACCATCGTCGGCACGCCGGCGTACATGTCCCCGGAGCAGGCGGCGGGGCTGCCGGTGGATGCGCGCTCGGACATCTACGCGGTGGGCAACATCCTGTACGAGATGCTCACCGGGCATCCGCCCTTCCGGGTGGAGGCCTTCGGGCAGCTGGTGGTGCACATCATCACCCAGCCGCCTCCGCCGCTGCCCTCGCACCTGCCGTCGGGTGAGCCCTTGCCGGCCGCGCTCGCGGAGCTGGTGATGCGGTGCCTGGCCAAGGACCCGGAGGGCCGTCCGCAGTCGCTCGCGGAGGTGATGACGGGGCTGTTGCTCGTCCCCGTGCAGTCGCCCGCGGCGCTGGAGGCGTCGGAGCGGCCCACGAAGAAGCTCCCCTCGGTGGCGGGGGTGATGGGGCGCCGTCGCCTGGCGATGGTGTCCGCGGGGGGCGTGGCGACGCTGCTCCTGGCGGCGATGGTGTGGGCGGCGGCGCGCTCGTCGACCGCGCCCTTGGCGGAGCCGGAGGCCCTCTCCGTCGTGGCGCCGGGCCAGCTGGCGGAGGCCGTGGCGCAGGTGGTGCCGCTGGAGGCGCAGAAGCCCACGGCGCCTCCCGTCACGCTCACGGTGCGCTCCTTCCCGGAGGGCGCGAAGGTGGTGCGCGCGGACACGGGTGAGGAGCTGGGACTCACCCCGCTGGTGCGGGAGCTGCCGCGCCGCGAGGTGCCGTTGGATTTGCGCGTGGAGCTGTCGGGGTATGTGCCGTTGAAGCGTTCGGTGAACCTGAACGCGCACACGGAGCTGGACCTGCCGCTGGTCAAGTCGCTCACGGCGCCCAAGCCGAAGGCGAAGGCCACCGAGAAGAAGGCCACCCGGAGCGAGGCCCCGTCGCGCAAGGCCGCACCGCGCAAGGCGGCGGTCCGCTCGGCGAGCGCGGAGCCCGCGACGCGCTGAGCGGAGGACGCGGGTCAGCGCGAGATGGCTTGCGCGAGGACCTGTGCGGCGATGCGGGAGATGCGCTCGTCGAAGCCGTCCGCGTCGTGGAAGGTGAGGCGCACGTCGCCCACCTCCAGCTTGGCGCCGGGGTGCAGGAGGGCTCCGTCCGCGGCGAGCTCCTGTCCGTTCATGCTCACGGGCCTCGAGTCCGCCACTCGCGCCACATGCCAGCCGTGGTGGGGGCGGGGCGTGAGGATGAGCTGCTCGCGCGACACCGTGGCGTCGTTGACGACCAGGGCGTTGTGCGAGGCGCGGCCCAGGCGCATGGGTCCTCGCTCGGCCAGGGCCACCAGTTCGAAGCACATGGCGTCTCCGGCGGGCAGACAGTCCCGCAGGTCCGAGAGGGGCAGGCGGGTGGCGCCCACGTTCCCCTCCGTCGTCTCGGGGACGTTCCACGCGCCTGCCTCCCACACCAGCCAGGGGTGTGGGTACTTGGCGCGAAACTTCTCCTTCAGTGCCATGTGCTGCCTCACCAGCAGCGAGAGCAGCAGTGCGCGAGCCATGCGAGACTCATAACCTCTTCGGCGGCGGATGGGCGCGAGAAGGTGGGTATCGGTGTCCACGAATGGTCGGAAACCAGCCGGGGAGGCCCACTCGCACCCATGCGGGAGCCTGTAGTACACCCCTGCCCACATATGTTGGGAGGTTTCATGCGTCGTCTATTGCTCGCTCCGCTCCTGCTTCTGGTTCCCGCGTGTAAGGGAGAGACCGCGAAGGATGTCACGGCCACGGTGGTGGGAAAGACCGTGGAAGTGGCGAAGGGCGCGGGGAGCGGGGTGGTGGAGGGGTTCAAGGAGGGCCGCAAGGGCGCGGTGAGCGCGGATGGCTCGCAGACGCTGTCGACGGGGGAGGAGGTCTACGCCAACACGGAGGTGTCCGTGCTGGAGGCGAAGCCTTCCGAGGCGGGGGGGTGGAGGTGGTGCTGGCGGTGACGAACAAGACGCAGCATCCGCTGCACCTGCTGGGGTTGCAGGAGAGTGGTGGGGCACAGTTGCTGGACAAGGATGGTTTCGCCACGCCGCTGCAGGCGCGTTCGCCGGGGCAGTCGGCGGACTCCATCAAGGTGCCGCCGTCGGTGAAGGTGAAGGCGAGCATCTACTTCGAGGGTGAGGCGGCGAAGGCGCAGAAGGTGCGGCTGTGGGGACGTGAGTTCCCGGTGGCCACCGTCACCGCCGCGACGCCCAAGCCGTAGGCAAAAGGCGGGTTCACTCCAGCCCCTGGAGCCGTGATGCGCCGTCTGTCCGCCGTCCTGCTGTGGGCCAGTCTGCTGTCCGGCTGTGAGGGGAATGAGGGGCCGCGCTACATGCGGCCTCCTCCATTCACGCAGACGTTTCCGGATGCGGGCGTGGTTCCGGATGCGGGGCCGGTGAGCTGGGCATGTCAGCGCGCGGCCGTGGTCCATGGCGCGCCCATCTCGTTGCTGGCGGACTTGCAGCTCGCGATGAGCCGCGCCACGTCATCCGAGGCGCGCACGCAGGCCATCGACCGCTTCGTGGCGGAGGTGGAGGCGAAGGGTGGCTCGCCGCTGGTGAGTGACGCGAGCGCGGGCCAGCAGCGGGTGGCCTTCTTCGTTCGAGGTGCCGCGGGTCGCGACACGTTCGTGGCGGGGGAGTTCAACGCGTGGTCCCCGAGCGCGACGCCGCTGACGCAGGTGCGCGACACGGACTTGTTCCTCGCGGAGGTGGTGATTCCGCGCACGGGGCCGCAGCCGTACAAGTGGGTGAAGGGGGGCTCGTACGTCGAGGACCCCGGGGCGCGGCATGTGGAGTGGGACCGGCTCAACCGCAACAGCGTGGGACAGTTCAACTCGCTGGTGTACCCGGGGGCGCAGGACGCGACGAAGGGGCGGCTCACGGCCTGGTACGACGTGCGTGCGACGGTGCTGGGGGATGCGCGGGATGTGTTTGTCTACACGCCGGCGCGTTACGACGGTCCGGAGTGCCCGGTGTTGCCGGTGCTGTATGTGCAGGATGGCAACGAGAGCCTCACGCGTGAGTCCTTCGTGGACGCGGCGGATGCGTACTACGCGGCGCGGCCGGAGGACGCGGCGGTGTTGGTCTTCGTGGCGTTGCCGAGTCAGGACGTGCGGCTGGCGCAGTACACGTTTCCTCCGGCGCGAGCACCGGGGTGGCCCACGCCGCGAGGGGACGAGTACCTGGCGTTCGTGAAGGACGACTTGATGCCGAAGGTGGAGGCGGGCTTCCGGGTGAAGACGGGGGCGGGGGACACGGGCATCAGTGGTGCGTCACTGGGGGGGCTCATCTCCGTGTACGCGGGGTTCCGATATCCGGAGGAGTTCGGCTTCGTGGGGACGCAGTCCGGGACGATGTTCTGGCCGCATGACGGCGAAGTGGACCGGGACGACGGCAACGCGATGGTGGTGCGCGCGGGGCAGGAGCCAGTGGTGCCGGTGCGCTTCTACGTGGACCACGGCTCGCCCGAGTCCGGGTGTACGCGGGACGGAGAGGAAGGCGCTGACGACTGTCAGTCCAACCTCCAGTTCGTGGCCGCGCTGCGCGCGCGGGGTTACTCGGTGGCCCACGTGAATGAAGTGCGTGGGGGACACGACTGGGCTTTCTGGAAGAAGCGATTGCCGAAGATGCTCTGCGCGTTCCGGAACACGGACCCGCGAGTGTGTGGGCTCTGAGGTTCCCGCTGGCTGCGGAGGGTGCTGCGTAAGGTAGGTCGGCTGCGCCCCTCTGTACGGTGCGGGCAAGTCGGGCCGAATGTCGGAGTGTCCCTGTAAGGCTGGGATGTGCTCGCGGTGTGGCGGCCACTGGCTGGGGGGCATTCCATGTTGCTTCGTTGGGCAGCAATGCTGCTCTTCCTTGCGGTGTCCACCGGCTGCGCGACGAGTCGAGTCGTGCGACTGGAGACGGGACGTGAGTCCTTCGTCGTCACGCCCCGGGAAGAGCCGGGTGCGGAGGTGTCGGCGGCGGAACTCGATGACGATGAGTTCGCCGAGGCCCTCGCGGAGTTGGGCCGGGACGTGCGGCCGCTTCACAATCCCATGCAGTGGGCGCGCGAGCTCTTCGGCGTGCCTTCTCGCAGCGGGGTGTTCGGCTATGAGGGCCATCCGGGTCGGCTCATCCCTCAGCGCGCGGACATGGATGGACTTCATCTCCTGGAGTCCTACTCGGACGACGGCCTGACGAAGGCCTATGGCCAGTGGTGCGAGCGGAAGGACCAACCTGGGGACTGTTTGCGCCTGCTGGGGGAAGGGCCGCTGCTTGCCAGTGATGGCAAGTACACGTGGGCCTTCGCCATCGCGATGGACTCCGTGTGGGACGAGACGGCCGAGGCGCTGGAGGACATGACGGACCCGGGCGCGGTCATGGCGACCGTCACCTCGGCCGCGACGATGTACCTCCTGCTGTGGGCACTGCCGGAGCCCTTCTCGAAGGGAGTGGCGGCGACCCTGACGGCGCTGGCCATCGCCTACCTGGGCGTGGACACGGTGTGGCGCCTGTTGGACGGGTGGCTGACGTTGGTGCGCGAGGTGGAGCGGGCCACGACGTATGCACAGCTCAGCGCGGCGGGCGAGGCATATGGCGAAGTGCTCGGGGAGAACGCGGCGCGTGTCTTCGTGATGCTGGCCACGGCGGCCGTTGGAAGCACCGTGGGGTTGGCCGCGAAGGCCTCGAGGCTACCGGGCTCCGCGCAGGCGGCGCTGGCCGTGGAGTCCCAGGCGGGCTTCCAGTTCTCGGCGGCGGGCAGTGTGCGCTCCGTCGCGGTGGTGGCAGATGGATTCACCATCACGCTCGCGCCCAACGCCCTGGCGATGGCGAGTCAGGGCATGAAGGGTGGGCATCGCCACCATATCGCCACGAACAAGAACGACATCTCGTCGCTGCGTGGAGGCCCTTGGACACCGAGGTTTCGGCAGCTCTTCGCGAGGGCGGGAATGACGCTCAAGGACCCTGAGAACATCGTTGAGGTCGTTGGTCACAAGGGCCCGCATCCTCAGCAATACCACCGACGTGTTCTTGACCGATTGGAGGAAGCCCTGGGGGCGTGTCGGAAGGTGGTAGATTGCCGAGAAGCCCTTGCACGAGAGCTACGCAGCCTCGCCAAGGAAGCCCAGACCCCAGGCTCGAAACTCCACAAGCTGCTGACTCAGGGCAAGTGAGGTCGCAGAGAAGTCCACCATGCCCACTCGATACTTCAGGCTTGAGGAAGAGGTGCTGGCCGAGAACTGGTACCTGGGGACTCCCTTGGAGCCTCAGGGCCAGGAGTTGGAGGACATGAGGGAGTTTTCGTCGGGCGAACCCGTGCATGCGCGGAGACGCATGACGATTCCCATCGGTGAGCCCGGACGTCGGCGCGATTTCAACATGGCGGGCGCCGGTAGGACCCCCGTCGTCAACATCAAGGTCGCCACCCTCTTCGCGGAGCTGGCGCCTGAGGATGTGCAACTCTTCCCGGTCGACATCAAAGGCTGCCCGGATGAGTACCAGATTCTCGTGGCCACCCGACTCATCCGCTGCATCGATGACCAGGCCTCGGAAGAGATACTCCGCTGGAAGCCCGAGGACGAACGGCCGGACAAGCTCGGCATGTACCGCAGCGTCTACGGCATGCGCATCGACCGGACGAAAGTGGGCGACGCCAAGGTGTTCCGCACCTGGGGTTGGACCGTCGCCCTCATCGTCTCCGAGGACATCAAAGTCGCCATGGAGCGCGCCCGGGTGACGGGCGCGGAGTTCGAAGAAGTCTGACCGTCCTCACAGCTTCGCGACGATGGCGCGGGCGAGGCGGCGCGGTGCTTCCGGGTCCAGTGACAGGAACAGCGACGGCTCGGTGACCTCCACCTCCTGCAGCCGCGTGACGCCCGTGTTGTCCGTCGCCACGTCCACTCGCGCGTACAGCAGCGGCCGGTCGATGGCCTCCAGCACGCGCTCGGTGAGCTTCAGCTCCTCGCTGTTGTCCGGCGTGAAGACCGTGGGCTTCGCGAAACCTCGGGGCGCCGACTGGAGCGTCGGAGGCCGGCGCACCGCGTGGCTGAACGCCCCGTCGATGAAGATGTAGCTGCGCTCACCCTCCGTCTCGAACGCCTTGAGGTACGGCTGCACCATCAGCTCGCAGCTCGCCGCCAGGTCCGTCACGAGCGACGTGGCCGCGGCCGCCTCCGCTCGCGGAATGATGTACGTCTTCAGCGCGCCCGCCGACACCGCTGGCTTGAGCACCAGCGACTCCCAACCGAACGACTGCATCAGCGCTTCCAGGTCCAACCCGCCGCCCTTCTCCACCCAGACCGTCGGCGTCACCGGAACACCCTTCGCCTCCAGCTCACGCAGGTACAACTTGTGCGTGTTCCACCGCAGCACCTCCGCGGAGTTGAAGAGCTTCGTGAGCCGGCCCACCTTCTCCGCCCACGCGACGAACGTGTCCCGACGCAGATGACTGTCCCAGACCGTGCGCACCACCGCGGCCCTCACCTCGCGGAAGTCCACCTCCGGGTCATCCCAGATGACCGGCCGCGCATCGACCCCCAGCTCCGCGAGAGCAGGCAGCAGCGGCGCGTCATACGCGTCGAGCTGAGGCAGACCGGAGTAGGTGAGAATCGCGACGTCCATGGTGTGGCTCCTGATGAGGCGTGCGCGCCCTAACTAGCGCGAAGCCTCCACCCGCGCAGGAGTTTCGAGCGCCCAGGACGCCCTCCTCCCCACACGAGACGCCGCAAGCCAGCCCGGTTGTCCGAGAAGCCGACGCCCCCTCACACCAACAGTGCTGGCCTCAGGCGGAGCGCCTCGCGGACGCCTCGGGAGCGACCGGCTGCTCCTTCGATTCCTGTGCCTGTCCCTGCTGCGCCCGCTCCTGCGCCTCGCGCAAGACACCCGCGAGCAACGCCTGTCCCCGAGGATACGGCGTCGCCTCGCCCTCCAGCGCGAGGAGCTGCTGCCGCAACACCGCGCCATTCGGAGTGCGCTGCTCCGGCTCCTTCGCGAGCAGCTTCATCACCACCGCGTCCAACGCCGCGGGGACCTCGGGGTTGTAGCGCGAGGGCGGCTCCAGCTCCTTGTCCAACGTCGCCCGCAGGATGTCCTCCTGTGTGGAGCCCTGGAGCGCGCGGCGCCCCGTGAGCGCCTCATGCAGCGTGAGCCCCAGCGCGAAGAGGTCCGCGCGCCCATCGAAGGGCCGGCCCGCCGCCTGCTCCGGCGCCATGTAGCCCAGCTTCCCCCGCACGTTCCCCACCGCGGTGAGCTGCGAGCGCGCCGCATCCCGCGCGATGCCGAAGTCCGACAGCTTCACGTCCCCGAAGCGCGACACCAGGATGTTGGGCGGATTCAAGTCGCGGTGCACCAGCCGCAGCGGCTGCCCATCCGCGCCCATGCGCCGATGCAGGTAGTCCAGCGCCGACGCCAGCTCCGCCCCCAGGAACGCCACCGCCGCCACCGGCAACGGCCTGCGCCCCACGCCGCGCATCAGCGCGCTCAGCGCCATCCCCTCCACGAACTCCATCGCCAGGAAGTACGTCCCCCCATGCCGCCCCAGGTCGAACACCTGGATGATGTTGGGGTGGTTGAGCGACGAGCACAGCTCCGCCTCCCGGCGGAACATCGTCACGAACTCGTCGTCATCCGCGACGGACGGGAGGATGCGCTTGAGCGCCACCTGCTTCTGGAAGCCGCCCTCCGGGCAGTACGTGGCCCGGTACACCTCCGCCATGCCGCCCGCACCCACGCGCTCGTGCAGCACGTACTTCCCCATCACCTCCTGCTCCCGCAGCGCGGACAGCGCGCCCTTCGTGAGCTTCATGAAGTGCCGCGCCATCGTGGCCGTGAAGATTCCCGCCGCCACGAAGAAGAACGAGCGGATGGCGATGAAGCGCGGCGTCAGCGTGAGGAGCGCCGACTCCGGCAACAGCGGCAGCACGGAGAAGTAGTAGATGGCCAGGTACTCCGCCGCGACCAGGATGCCCGCCGCCAGCGCCAGCCGGGGGTTGCTCCGGAGCGCCGCCAGCGTGATCAGCGTGGGCCAGATGACCAGCGTGGGCGCCGTCAGCGCGTAGATGGGCCCCTGGAAGCGCAGGTCCACCGCGAGCACCACCGCGGGGATGCTGACCTCGATGGCCACGTTGAACCAGGGGATGACCGGGTGGAACACCCCCGCGCTCAGCACCCGCCACAGCGCGAAGTAGTAGAGCGCCAGCGCCGCGGCCAACCCCATGAGCGCCTGCGTCAAACCCCACCCGAGCGATGAGCCCAGCGACGCCGCCACCAGGAGCGACGCTCCGCACAGGCCCGCCATGTACCGCGCCACGGACCGCTCCCGGGCCTGGGCGTCGCGTCGTAAGTGTCCATCCAGGAAGCGGGAAACAGGGCTCGTCAGGGTGTGGGCCGTCATCGAAGGCCTCACTCTACAGAAAGGTGGGAGCCGGACGCTTGGCGCACCCCGCCGAGCCTGCGGGTGCGCCCATGGGGTCTCCGCGACTGCCCCCGGATTCGTCCCCAGCCCCCCGGGGGTCGCCTGTCGCTGAAATGTTTCACGGGATACTCTCCGCGCGTGTCGTAGGACGTGCCGCTTCACCCCTGGCCGGAGTCTCCGGGAGACCCACGAGATGCGAAAGTCCCCTCGCTTATGGTTGGCCGCGCTTGGCGCGGTGCTGTTGGTGCAATTTGGTTGCTCGGACGACGACGGCAGGTGCGTCGGTGAGAAGTGCGGCCCCCCCGTCACCGCGGCGTGTGGAAACAACACGCAGGAGGAAGGGGAGCAGTGTGACGACGGCAACCTGGTGGGGGGTGACGGGTGCGAGGCGGACTGCTCGACGACGCCCGTGCCGGAGAAGGCCGTCTGTGGCAACAACAAGGTCGAGGACGTCGAGGTCTGTGACGACGGCAACACCGTGGACGGCGACGGCTGTCAGGCGGACTGCTCGCTGACGGTGACTCGCTGCGCGGCCGCGGAGGCGCCTGCCCTCCCGGATGGCGCGACGTGCGCGGTGACGAAGCCCGGCAATGGCGCGCGGCTGGTCACGGGCCTGGTGCTGATGGAGAAGCAGACGCTCGCGGGCGGGCAGGTGCTCGTGAACGCGCAGGGTGTCATCACCTGTTCCGCATGTGATTGCTCCGCGGCCGAGGGCGCCGCCGAGGCCACCCACGTGTCGTGCCCGACGGGTGTCATCTCCCCGGGCCTCATCAACGCGCATGACCACGTCAACTACCGGTCGCCGCCGCTCGCCTCGTCGGATGAGCGCTACGAGCAGCGCCTGGACTGGCACCATGGCCTGCGCAACCACACGGAGCTCAACAACAGCAGCGCGGCGGGCGTGGATGCGGTGAGCTTCGCGGAGCTGCGCCACCTGATGGCGGGCACCACGTCCATCGCGGGCGCGGGGTCGGGCGGCTCCGCGGGCCTCCTGCGCAACCTGGACATCGTGCTGGTGAGCCGGCAGGAGGGCCCGGACCTGTGGCCGGTCGTCTCCAGCCTCTACCCGCTGGGCGACCTGGAGACGGACACCTACGCGGAGGGCTGCGGCTACTCCTTCCTGCCGCGGACGTCGAGCCTGCCTCGCTACGCCGCGTACCTGCCGCACATCGCCGAGGGCATCAACAAGGAGGCCTTCAACGAGTTCCGCTGTGTGTCGGCGGGCGGCAACGACGTGCTGATGCCGCGCACGGCGGTGGTGCAGGGCATCGCGCTGACGGCGCGGGAGATCTCACAGATGGCGGACCGGGGCACGGGCCTCGTGTGGACGCCGCGCTCCAACGTCGCGCTGTATGGCGACACGGCCATGCTGCCCGTCTTCAAGCGGATGGGCGTGAGCGTGGCGCTGAGCACGGAGTGGCTCCAGTCCGGCTCCATGAACATGCTGCGCGAGCTGAAGTGCGCGGACGCGCTCAACTCGACGTACTTCTTCCGGGCCTACAGCGACCAGGAGCTCTGGCGCATGACGACGGCCAACGCGGCGGAGGCGCTGAACGCGCAGAGCCGCCTGGGCCGCATCGCCCCGGGGATGCTGGGGGACCTGGCGGTCTTCTCGCTGCGCACGTTCGCGAAGTCCCCGCACCGCGCGGTCATCACCGCCGAGCCCGGCGACGTCGTGCTGTCGATGCGCGGCGGCAAGGCGCTCTACGGTGACCGGACGCTGGTGGAGGCCCTCAAGGGCACCACGGAGGCCTGCGACACCGTGGACGTGTGCGGCAAGCCCAAGTCGGCCTGCCTCCAGTCGGAGCTGGGCAAGGCGCTGGCGGCGCTGCAGACCGCCAATGCCACCGCCTATCCGCTGTTCGCCTGCGGCGTCCCGGAAGGGGAGCCCGTGTGCCAGCCCCGGCGCATCGCGAACGAGCCGAAGTGGCCCGCGTCCGTGACGGGCTCCAACGTCTACTCGGGCGAGACCCGCGCGGACGACCGGGATGGCGACGGGCTCAAGGGCCGCGCCGACAACTGCCCGTTCGTCTTCAACCCCATCCGTCCCATGGACGGTGGCAAGCAGGCCGACTCGGATGGCGACGGCGTGGGCGACGCGTGCGACGTGTGCCCGCTGGCGGCGAACTCCACCTCGTGCGCGCCGAAGGCCGTGGGGGATGACGACTTCGATGGCATCCCGACGTGGCAGGACAACTGCCCGTTCGTGGCCAACGCCGACCAGGCGGACCGGGACGGCGACGGCAAGGGCGATGTGTGCGACGCGTGCGACGTGGCGAACCCCGGCAACCTGGGCTGCCCCTCCACCATCCACGCGCTGAAGACGCCCGATGGCGACCGCCTGCCCCTGGAGGGCAAGGAGGTGGCGCTCACCGACGCCATCGTCACGGGCGTGGTGAAGGGCACGTCGACGAACGAGGGCTACTGGCTCCAGGTGCACCCGCTGCCGTCGGGGACGAGCGTGGAGCACTCGGGCATCTACGTGTACTCGCCCAAGGCGGACCTGGCGGTGGGCGACCGGGTGGACATCACCACGGGCGTGCTGACCGTCTACAACGGCCTGCCGGAGCTGGTGGACGTGAAGTACTCCAAGCGCAGCAGCAAGAACGCGCTGCCCGCGCCGGTGGTGGTCACCTCGGCGGATGTCCGCACGGGGGGACCCAGGGCCGCGGCGCTGGAGGGTGTGCTGGTCGAGGTGCGCGACGTGGTCGTCAACACCGCCGCGGACCGGTTCATCCAGTTCCTGGTCAACGAGAGCGGTGACCCGGGGCAGCCGTCGCTGATGGTGGACGACTTCTCCTACTCGTACGACCCGCCGGTGGTGGGCACGCGCTACGGCTCGCTGCGCGGCGTGCTGACCTACAACTTCAGCGACTCCAAGGTCGTGCCCCGCAGCATCGCGGACCTGGCGCCGCCGCTGCCGTCGCTGACGGGCTTCGGCCCTGGCGGCTTCGTCCGCATGGGCGGCGCGGGCCCCGTCAGCACCTTCCCGCAGGCCCTGACGCTGACGTTGTCGGGCCCGTACACGGAAGCGCTGGACGTCTTCATCACCTCGAGCAACAGCAGCGCGCTGCGCGTGCCCAACGGCGTGGTGACGGTGCCCAAGGGCCAGAGCTCCGTGGAGGTGAAGGTGGAGCCCCTGGCGTCCGCGGCGAGCGTGACGCTCACCGCGACGCTGCGAGCCACCTCGCTCCAGTCCTCGTTCCGCGTGCTGGGCGCGGCGGAGGAGCCGGCGGTGGTCGGCGTGACGCCTTCCGACGTGACGGTGGTGCCGGGCGGCACCGTGTCCTTCACGGTGGAGCTGGACCGCCCCGCTCCCGCGAATGCCACGGTGGCGCTGAGCGTGAATCCGGCGGCGGGCTTCGGCACGCTGACGCCCGCCAACGGCGTGCTGCCGGTGGCGCTGAACGCGACGCAGGCGTCGTTCTCGCTCACGGTCGACGAAGCGGCCGTGGGGCCCACGGGCACGGTGAGCGCTGGCATCGGCTCGAGCGGCGCCACCGCCACGGTGACGCTGGACCTGACGGCGCCGAGGCTCGCGACGCTGACTCCGGACGCGCCGGTGACGGTGGGCTACGGGCAGACGCAGGAGTTCCGCGTGACGCTGTCCTCGGCGCCCACGGAGGATGTCTCCGTGACGCTGGCCGCCACGCCGGCCACGGGCGTCACCCACTTCGGCACGGTGCCGGCGACGGTGACGGTGCCCGCGGGGGCGACGGAGGCCACGTTCCACTTCACCGCGGATGCGCAGGGGGATGGCGCGGGCACGGTGTCCGCGTCGCTGCTCGGGGTGCGTCGGAGCACGAACGTCACGGTGACGCCGCCGCCGCCGAAGCTCGCGTCCATCTCTCCCGAGCGTCGCACGGTGTACTTCGGGACCCTCCAGGCCTTCACGATGACGCTGGACCGCAGGGCTCCCGCGGGCGGCGTGGTCATCGCGCTGGAGCTGGCTCCCGCCACGGGACTGGGGACGCTGCCCTCCGCCACGGTGACGGTGCCGGAAGGCGCGACGCAGGTGCAGGTCAGCTTCACGGCGGGGACCACGGCGAGCACGGGCACGCTGTCCGCGACGTATGCCGGCGTGACGAAGGTGGCGGAAATCACCACCGAGGAGCGCCCGGCCACCGGCCACCTGGTCGTCAACGAGTTCGACTACGACCCGGTGGGCACGGACTCGACCGTGCTCAAGGAGTTCGTGGAGATCTACAACTCGACCGCCAACCCCGTCTCCCTGTCGGGGGTGTTCATCGTCCTCATCAACGGCAATGGCGCCCAGCCGACGAGCTACGACAGGTACGACCTGACCGACCTCCAGGTCCTGGAGCCGGGTGAGTACCTGGTGCTGGGCCACCCGAACGTGGTGGACCCGCTCCGAGGCCAGACGGGCGTCAAGGTGATGGAGCTGCCCGTCGGCAAGGCCATCCAGAACGGCGGCACTCCGGTGGGAGATGCCATCGCCATCTACGACAGCACCCAGAACGTCCTGCTGGACTCGGTCTCCTACACGGGGTCCGTCTCGAGCGCGACCATCCAGTGGGATGCCGGGACGCCGGTGCGCGGGCCGTTCAACTTCGTGGAAGGCCCTCGGAGCCCGACGGGGCTGGCGGACGCGAACCTGCAGGGCTCGCTGGGCCGCAAGCCGGACAGCTCGGACACGAACGACAACGTGGATGACTTCCAGTTCTCCCCCACGCTCACGCCGGGTCGGCAGAACGTCCTGCCCTAGTGAGACCCACGGGGCCCCGCGCTCCGTGACAGCGGAGGTTCAGGCTCGGGCGGCTCTCTCGATGAAGAGGGCCGCCCGAAGTCTTTCGAGGCGTCGGCAACGCCTCACGCCAGCAGCGTCACCTTGACGATTTCCGGCCCGGTGCCGACGCGAAGAGGCGGGCCCCAGAAGCCCGTCCCCTGGCTGACGTAGATGTGCTGGCCGTTCTCCTCGTAGTGCCCCGCCTTGTGTTCCCACATGGCGGACACCACGAGCGTGAAGGGGAAGAACTGTCCCGCGTGCGTATGTCCGGACAGCTGCAACCCCATGCCCGCTTGCGCCGCCACGCGCCAGTTGGCGGGCTGGTGCGCGAGCAGCACCGCGGCCCGGTCCCGCTGTCGCCCGAGGACGGCCGCCTCCAGGTCATAGCCCCGACCGGGGCCCATGCCCTTCGCCGCCCAGTCGTCCACGCCCACCAGGTCGAACGAGGCCGCCGAGTCACCCACGCGCACGTGCCGGTTGCGCAGCACCTGCACGCCCATGCCCTCCAGCGCCTCCGCCCACGTGTTCGCGTTCCAGTAGTACTCGTGGTTGCCCGTGACGAAGTACGTCCCGTCCCGGGTGCGCAGCTCCCGCAGCGCCGCCACCGAGGGGCCCAGCTCCGGCACGTTCCCGTCGACGAGGTCACCGGTGATGGCCACCAGGTCCGGGTGCAGCGCGTTGCACCGCGCCACCAGCTCGTCCATGAAGCGGCGCCGGATGAGCGGGCCCACGTGGATGTCGCTCAGGTGGACGATGGTGTAGCCATCCAGCTCCCGAGGCAGCCCCGGAAGCCGCACCGCCACCTCGTTCACCACCGGCGGATGGAACGCGTTCCAGGCCCCGTAGCCCGACAGCCCTCCCGCCGCGAGCGCCGCACCACCCGCCGAGACGCGCGCCAGGAAGCGCCGCCGCTCCACGTTCACCTCGGGCACCTCGGCAGGCGCCGCGAGCACGGCGGCGGCGGGCACCGTCCCCGCGCCACTCACGGCCATCACACCGGGCTCCGCGGAGACGACCGCGGCCTTCAGGCGTCGCAAGCGCCGCATCGCCAGGCGCCCCCCGCCGATGAGCCACAAGGCGAAGAGCAGGTAGAGCGAGATGCCCATCCACATCCACACGACGGTGGCGACCTTGAACGTGAAGTCCATCGGCAGCACGCGCGTCAGGGTGAAGGACAACAGCAGCAGGGTGCACAGCACCGCCATCGCGCCCATTCCCACAAGGCGCCACATGCGGTTCTCCGAGGTGTCCGAGAACAGGCGCCGGTACAGGTAGATGTGGACTCCCACGATGGGTCCACTCGTGAGGACCACGAAGACGACGAAACGCACCCATGAGTTCATGTCCACCCCATCCTTGCCGACTGTCGCCGCGTCGCAATGCCTTCCGCGTGAAGAAACGTGAAACGCGCTCGCGGATGGCGGTGGCTCGGGTTCTCGTGGCGGGGTCCTTCTCTCGCGGTGGCCACTCAGGGCGACGCCGCGTGCTCCCAGGCTTCTCATTCGCCAGGGAGACGAGTATGGACGGCCGCTTTCCCGTGCTGGAGGCAAGTGATGCGGAAGGACAACGTGATGGCGAGGCCGGGCTTCGCACAGGTCTTGGTGCTGAGCGTCTGGCTCGTCATGGGGTGTGAAGGCACCTCGAGCCCCGCGGAACCGTCCCACCCTCCGGCTGCTCGCTCCCAGGCCCTCGCGTCCGCGACGTCGAAGGTCGCCGCGGGTGCGCAGCACTCGCTCTATGTCACGCAGGCCGGCACGGTGTGGGCATGGGGCGGCAATGGCTCCGGACAGCTGGGCACCGGAAGTGTGTCGTTCCAGCGCGTCGTCGCCCAGCAGGTGCCGGGGCTGACGGACGTCACGAGCATCGCCGCGGGGGATGCCCACTCGCTCGCGCTGCGCGCGGACCGGACGGTGTGGACGTGGGGAGGCAACAACGCGGGCCAGGTGGGGGATGGCACCAACGTCGACCGCCCCACGCCGCAGAAGGTGCCGGGGCTCTCCGACGTCGTCGCCGTCGCGGCGGGGGAGTTCCATTCGCTGGCGCTGCGCGCCGATGGCACCGTGTGGGCCTGGGGCAGCAACTTCTATGGCCAGCTCGGACGTGGCCACTCGCAGCCGGGTCCTTCTCCCGCGCAGGTCGTGGGCCTGACGGGCGTGGTGGCGCTCGCGGCGGGCTTCGACTTCTCGCTCGCTGTGCGCTCGGACGGCACCGTGTGGGCGTGGGGCGCCAACGGCTCCGGACAGCTCGGCGATGGGACCTACATCCAGCGCCTGGCGCCCACGCAGGTGTCCCAGCTCCAGGGGGTCTCCGCCGTGACGGCGGGCCTCTATCACGCGCTCGCGCTGCGCTCGGATGGAACGGTGTGGGCCTGGGGTTCCAATTCCTCCGGGCAGATGGGCGATGGGACGTGGACGGACCGCCCCTCGCCGGTGCAGGTCACCTCCATCGCGCGAGCAAAGGCCGTGGCCGCGCAGGACGCGGGCTCGCTGGTGTTGCTCGATGACGGCGGCGTGTTCGCCTGGGGGCTCAACTCGCAGGGGCAGCTGGGGATTGGCACCACGGCGGACAGCCCGCTCCCCGTGCGCGTGCGGGGGCTGGGGGCGGTGACGTCGCTGGCGGCGGGGACGCAGCACGCGGTGGTGCTGCGCGCCGACGGCACGCTGTGGACGTGGGGCCACGGCGCGACGGGCCAGCTGGGACACGGCAGCTCCGAGCGGATGCTCTCGCCGGAGGTCGTCACGCGCTTGTCGAACGTCGCCTCGGTCGCGTCGGGCAGCTTCCACTCGGTGGCCGCGCTGTCGGACGGCTCGGTGTGGACGTGGGGGCGCAACACCAATGGCCAGCTGGGTGATGGCACCACCACCGAGCGCCACTTGCCCGTGCGCGTGCCGGGGCTCTCCGGCGTGGTCTCCGTGAGCGCGTCGGGACATCACTCGTTCGCGCTGCGCTCGGATGGGACGGTGTGGGGCTGGGGCCGCAACGCGCAGGGGCAGATGGGGGACGGCACGACGAAGGACCGCGCCTCGCCCGCGCGCGTGGAGGGCTTGAGCAGCGTGAAGGCGCTGGCCTCGGGCGGCAGCCACATGGTGGCGCTGCGCACGGACGGCACCGTGTGGACGTGGGGCTACAACGGCGCGGGGCAGCTCGGGGATGGCACCACGACCGACCGCCGCGCGCCCGTGCAGGTGACCGGCCTGTCGGGAGTGACGTCCGTGGCCGCGGGCGCCTACTTCTCGCTGGCGCTGCGCACCGACGGCACCGTGTGGGCCTGGGGTGATGGCTTCGAGGGACAGCTGGGAGATGGCGCGGGTGTGCAGCGCGCGTCGCCGGTCCAGGTGACGGGGCTGACGCGCGTGGTGAAGCTGGCCGCGGGCGCCGCGCATGGCCTGGCCGTGCGGGATGACGGCACCGTGTGGGCCTGGGGTGACAACACGGAAGGGCAGATGGGAGACGGCTCGTGGTCCGACCGGTTCCGCGCCGTGCAGGTCTACGGCCTGACGGGGGTGTCCTCCGTCGTCGGCGGGCTGTACCACTCCATGGCCCTGGCTCAGGACGGGACGCTGCGCGCCTGGGGCGGCAACGCGTATGGACAGTTCGGTGATGGAGGGGTCACGCCTCGGGTCGTGGCGGGCGCGGTGCCCGGCCTCTCCGGCATCAAGCTGTTGGGCGCCAGCTACCTGCACGTGCTCGCCGTGCGCGAGGACGGCATGCTGCTGACGTGGGGTTACAACCGCTTCGGGCAGCTCGGCCTGGGCGCGGCGGGGTGGAGCTCGCTGCCGGTGCAGGTGCGAGGACTGGGGCAGGGGCGCAGGCTCTCCGCGGGGCGTGCGCACTCGCTGCTCGTGCGCGCGGACGGCACCGTGCTCGCGTGGGGACAGAACACCTCCGGTCAGCTCGGGGATGGCTCGACGACCCATCGCGCCTCACCGGTCCTCGCGCGCAACCTGCCGTGCGCGCGCGCGGCGTCGGCGGGCCGACAGCACTCGCTGGTGCTCGCGTGTGATGGAACGGTGTGGTCGTGGGGTGGGAACAGCCAGGGCCAGCTGGGCGATGGCGGCGTCACGTCGCGCGCGTATCCCGCGAAGGTGGAGGGCCTGTGGGGCGTGGTGGCCGTGCTGGCGGGAGGAGACTCCTCGATGGTGCTGCGCGCGGACGGCACGGTGTGGACGTGGGGCGCGAACGGCAGCGGGCAGCTCGGTGACGGCACGCTGGGAGACCGTGCCTCGCCCCTGGAGGTGAAGGGTTTGGCCGGCATCGCCACCGGGGTGATGGGCGAAGCGCATGCGCTCGTCGTGAGCCAGGACGGCACGGTGTGGGCCTGGGGCGCGAACGGCCGAGGACAGCTCGGGGATGGCACCACCACCTCCAGCGCGTCGCCCGTGCGTGTGGCGGGGTTGTCCGCCGCGATGAACGTGAGCGTCGGACAGGCGTACTCCCTCGCGGTGCTCCCCGATGGGACGGTGTGGAGCTGGGGCGCGAATGACAGCGGGCAGCTCGGTGATGGCACCAACGTGGCGCGCACCACGCCCAAGCCCGTGCAGGACCTGGCCGACGTCAAGGCGGTGACCGCGGGCGCGCACCACGTCGTGGCGGTGCGGCATGACGGGACGGTGTGGGGCTGGGGCGCCAACGCCTTCGGACAGGTGGGCGATGGGACCCACTTCTGGCGCTTCCGCCCCGTGCGCGTGGAGGGTCTCCTCAACGCGGTGGAGACGTCGGCGGGAGAGCAGCACTCGCTGGCGCTGCTGGGGGACGAGCGCGCGCTCTCCTGGGGCAGCCACGAGTACGGCCAGCTGGGTGACGCGGAGTCGGGACCGAGCCTGGAGCCCGTGGGCGTGAAGCTGCCGAGCTCGAAGGTGCTGGTGCCCGCCGTCTCCGTGAGCGCGTGGCATCAGCACGCGGCGGCGCTGCTCGCGGACGGCACGGTGCAGACGTGGGGTGGCAACGCGGACGGGCAGCTCGGGGATGGCACCACGGAGAGCCGGGCCACGCCCATCACCGTGGCGGGCCTGGGGGCGATGGTGGCCGTGGCCCCGGCCGCGCGGCACACGCTGGCGCTGCGCTCCGACGGCACCGTGTGGGCGTGGGGCGACAACACCTTCGGGCAGCTGGGGGACGGCTCCAACACGCGGCGCACGCTCCCGGTCCAGGTGGTGGGGCTGGAGAAGGTGACGGCCATCGCCGCGGGCAGCTACCACTCGCTGGCGGTGCGCGAGGACGGCACGGTGTGGGCCTGGGGCTACAACGTCTTCGGCCAGCTCGGCGACGGGACGATGGACGCGCGCGCCGTGCCCACGCGCATGCTGGGGCTGGACGGCGCGGTGGCGGTGGCCGGCGGTGAGTACCACTCGCTGATGCTGCGCTTCGACGGGACGCTGTGGGCCACCGGCAACAACTCCCACGGCCAGCTGGGCGAGGGCACCTTCACCAATCGCTTGTCACCCTTCCAGGTGGTGGAGCTGGACCAGGTGCGGACGGTGCGCGCGGGGGGCTATCACTCCGTCGCGCTGCGCGAGGACGGAACCGTCTGGACGTGGGGCCACAACGGCCAGGGCCAGCTGGGAGATGGCACGGTGACGACGCGGCGGGTGCCCGCGCCGGTGCCCGGACTGACGGCCATCGCGTCCGTGGGCGCCGGGACTTCGCACACCTTCGCGGTGGGCTCGGAGACCTGGGCGTGGGGACGCAACTCGCACGGGCAGCTGGGCACGGGGGACAGCTCCGACCGGCTGGAGCCGACCCTGGTGAAGGGGCTGCACGGCGTGAAGAGCGTGCTGGCGGGCGGGGACTTCTCGGTGGCCCAGGGCGCGGATGGCAGCGCGATGAGCTGGGGCACCAACGTCCATGGCACCCTGGGCATCGGCCTCCCGGGCCAGCGCACCGTGCCGGGGGCCGTGACGCTGCCCTGAGGAAGAAGCCCGGGGCGCGGCGCTCCGGGCTCTCCGCCGTGACTACGGCTTGCGCGGGCTCACGGCCGGCGCGGAGAGCTCGGAGCCAATCTGCCGCCACTCCTGCGCGTAGGCGCCTCGGGTGAAGGCGCGCAGGTCCTCGCTCGTCACGGCGCCTCGCGCCAGCGCGGTGTCCAGTGCGCGGACGACGGCGGCGCGGTGCGGCTGCTCGACGTAGGGGTTGCCCTCGCGGAACACCTCGCCGAAGAGCGACTCCAGGCGGCCGTCCTGCTTCAGCCGCTCGACGATGCGCGTCTGCGACATGGGCTCGTCCGCGTGGGCGTGGAGCATGGCGGAGGCCATCCCCCCCTGCGCGTCGGCGTCGGGGAACTCGGAGAGCAGCTCCAGCTCCGCGTCCGCTCCGGCGATGGCCCGGGCGTGTGCCTCCGCGGCGAGCGACGTCAGCGCACCGCTCAGGTCCGGCGTGCCGCGCGGAGGTGTCCGGCGGTCCGGCTCGAAGTCGCTGCGTCCCTGAAACGGGCTCACCGCACGAGCTGTCGGGAGGTCCTTCTTTCCCGGGACTTGCTGGGCGCTCTTGGAGGCGGAGTCCGGCCGCTCCGTGCTGGAGCGCTCCGTGGAGGAGCCCTTCGGCGGGGACGTGCGGTTTCCACCATCAATGCGCGACATGCATGCGCTCCAGGAAGACGGGGAGCCCTTTGGGGGCATGGCTCCGGGACGTCTCCTGGAGGTTATCGGGCCCCCCCGGCTCCAGTTGCGTCCAAGTCGAAAACTAGCGGCGCCTGGGCGACAGAACAGGGGGGAACAGGCACTCCAGCCCACGCACCACGTCATCCCTCCAGGCTGGATAGTTGTGTCCCCCACTGAATTCCCGGTACTCGACGCGGTGCCCCGAGGCCGTCAGCAGGGGGGCGAGCCGCTGGTTCCCCTCCAAGAGGACCTCGAAGCGACCGCAGCTCATCCACACCCTCAGCGGGCGTCGTGGGACGTGGCGGGCCAGGTCGAAGACGACGAACTCGTGATTCTCCACGACGAAGGCGCCTGACTGGGCCAGCACCCGGCCGAAGACCTCCGGCGCGCGCAGTCCGGTGAACAGGGCCATGAGGCCGCCCAGGGACGCCCCCAGCACGGCGTGCGCGCCGGGGTGGTGCCGCTCGTCCAGCAGGGGCAGGTTGGCGCGGGCCAGGGGCAGCACCTTCCACAGCAGCAGGGCCACGGTGTACTCGCTGCACGCGTACTCCACGCCTCGCGTCATGCCGCCGTTGGAGACGAGCGCCAGGGCCACCGGGCGCATGCGCTCATCGGCGACGAGCGTGTCCACCAGCTCCGGCAGGCGCACGCGGCGCAGGTAGTCCTCGCCGTCGAACACCACCAGCAGCGGCACGGGCTCTCGCGTGGGGGGGGCGTACAGGTGCACGGTGCGCTCGCCATCCAGCCCCACGTCGGACATGTCCACGCGGTGCTGGGTGACACGTCCTCGAGGCGCCCCCCTGGGTCTGCGCGCCGGCAGCGAAGGCCCGCCCTCCGGCATGTAGAACGCGTGGTTGACGTCGCCGAAGCCGTTGTCGGAGACGCGGGGGTTGAAGTCGTCGCGCAGCCGCTGTCCGCGCGCGTCGAACAGCGCGTACTCGACATAGGCATCGCGAGGCAGCGCCAGCGAGCGGACCCACAGCCCCGGCGCCACGCGCTCCAGGGCGAGGGGCTCTCCCCTCCAGTCCTGGAAGTCCCCCTGGAGGAACACGGGCCCTCGGCCGCGCCACACGAAGGTGGCGGTGTCTCCCGTGATGACGGGCGTCCCCTCGGCGCGCGCGCGTACTTCCAGCTCCCTGGCGTCCATGGCTCGTCAACCTATGACAGCAGGTTTCGCAGGGCTCCCTCCACCTCGGGGAAGCGGAAGGTGAAGCCCGCCTTCTGCGCGCGCGAAGGCAGCACGCGCTGACCCTCCACGACGACCTTCGCCATCTCCCCCATGGCCGCCTTCACCACGAACGCGGGGATGTGAATCACCGACGGCCTTCCCAGCGCATGGCCCAGCGCATGTGCGAAGGCCGCGTTGGTGACGGGCTCCGGCGCCGTGGCGTTGAAGGGACCTTCGAGCGGCGTGTCCCCGAGCACGAAGCACAAGAGCGCCTGCGCGTCCTCGCGATGAATCCAGCTGACGTACTGCCGGCCGTTGCCCACGGGCCCTCCGGCGCCGATGCGGAAGGGCGGCAACATCTTGTGCAGTGCGCCGCCATCGGGGTGCAGCACCACGCCCATGCGCACCACCGCGGTGGAGATGTTCGCCTCCCGCGCTCGTGCCGCCTCCGCCTCCCACGCCATGCACACCCGCGCGAGGAAGTCGTCTCCGGGTGAGCTCTCCTCCGTCAGCGGCTCCGCCTCGCGAGCCCCTCCGTAGTAGCCGATGGCGGACGCGGACACGAAGCGCTTCACCGTGCCCGCCGCCTTCGCCGCCTCCACCAACAGCCGCGTGCCCCGCACCCGACTGTCGTGGATGCGCTGCTTGGCCTCCGCGTTCCACCGCTGCGCCACGGGCTCCCCCGCCAGATGCAGCACCGCCTCCGCGCCGGCCAGGGCCTCCCCGGACACCGCCGTCCCCGTGTCATACGCGGCCCCCGTCACGCCCGGCGGTAACCGCTCCAGCGCCTTGGGCACGTCGCGCGCGAGCACGTGGACGTGGTGCCCCCGGCTCAACAAACCCTGGACAACACCCACGCCCAGGAAGCCCGTGGCGCCCGTGACAGCCACCTTCATGGGGACGCTCCCGGCGCCGCGGGTGTCGTCAGGTCCACGCCCACCAACTGGCTGAGCGCGGAGAAGAACGCCACCTGCTCCTCGGGCTTCATCCGCCCGGAGTGCCGGTAGACCACCGCGCCTCGTGCATCGAGCAACAGGACATTCGAGGTCTTCATGGGCAGGGACCATGGGGACGCACCCATCGTCCCGTCCAGGTCGACCAGGATGGGCACCCCCACCTTCTTTTCTTCATCCCGCACATAGGAGAGGGCAATCTGCCGTGCGGGGAAGAAGTCGAAGGACTTCAGGTTGGCCACCGCCACCACCCAGGCGGAGCCCAGCAGGTTGCGCTCACGCCCCCGCGCGAAGAGGTCCTCTTTCAGTCCCGCGTTGAGCGCGGTGGAGTCCCGGTCCTCGTAGAACAAGATGACCGGTTTGCCCCGCCACTTGGACAACCGGACGGAGTCCCCGCTGGAAGTTCGTAACGCGGCATCGGGTGGGACGTCCGGTGAATTGGATGCGAGAGCGGCCTGTGTGAACAGGACCACTGCCAGCGTGCCTGTGATCCACAGCTTCATGGAAGGTGACCCCTAGTGGACAAGGTTTATACAGACATTAGACATAGCCTTGACAAGCCATGGACGCAACGCTACCTCTGGAAGGACGGACAGCTGTGAAACTGGAGGAATCACCCGTGGCCCTTCCTCGACCCGCGGTGTTGCCGTCCCCGGGAGAGGTCCCCCTGGAGCGGGCGTGGCTGTCGCTCATCCATGCGCAGGTGGAGGCGTCGTTGGGGGAGCTCTTCGAGCTTCCCGATGAGGTGGGCATCGACGCGCGCTGGTCTCGGGCGATGGAGGAGGCGAAGGCGTTCGCGCTGCGTCCCGCGAAGCGGGTGCGGCCCCTGCTGGTGATGGCGGGGCACTGCCTGGCGCGAGGCACTCCCGTGGTCCCCTCCGAGCTGTGGCGCTTCGCCGCGGGGATGGAGCTGCTCCACACCTTCCTGCTCATCCACGACGACATCGCGGACCGTGCCTCGCTGCGGCGTGGCGGCGTGGCGCTGCACCGCGTGCTGGCCCCGGGCCGCATGGGCGAGGACCTGGCGGTGGTGGTGGGGGACCACCTCTTCGCGCGCTCCTTGGAAGCGATGCTGGAGTCGGGGCTGCCGGGCGTGGCGAAGGTGGTGCGCCACTACCTGGCGGTGTGTCGGCACACGGCGGCGGGCCAATACCTGGACCTGGCGCTGGGGCACGCGCCGCTGTCGGAGGTGTCGCTCTTCCAGGTCCTCCGCGTGGCCTATCTGAAGACGGCTCGCTATGGCTTCTGCGCGCCCCTGGTGTGTGGCGGCATGTTGGGCGGCGCGAGCGCGGAGCTGCTCGACGGCCTGGAGCGCGTGGGGCGCCACGTGGGGCTCGCGTACCAGCTCCAGGATGACGTGATGGGACTCTTCGGAGACTCGCGCGTCGCGGGCAAGGCGTCGGACGGGGACTTCCTCCAGGGCAAGCGCACCTTCCCGGTGCTCGCGGCGCTGGCGCGGGCCACGCCCGGTGGACGCGCGGAGCTGGAGGCGCTGTGGACGCTGCCCGAGTCGCGCAAGGACGCGGAGGCGCTCGCACGGGCGCGGGCCCTGGTGGAGCAGTTCGGCGGGCGCGCGGCGTGTGAGCGGATGGTGGAGCGGAGCACGCGTGCTGCTCGGCGGGCGCTCCAGTCGCTGCCCAACTCCAACGGCGTGAGGGACTTGCTGGATGCCCTCATCGTCCACCTCTCGCGGCGCGTGTCTTGAGGAGACCATGAGCGGACGCACGCAAGGCAGACGGGTGGTGGTGGTGGGCGCGGGCGTGGGAGGCCTGGCCGCGGCGGCGCGGCTGGCGCACCAGGGCTTCGAGGTGCAGGTCGTCGAGAAGACAGGCGCGCCCGGTGGGCGCTGCGGCCGGCTGCGAGTGGACGGGTTCACCTGGGACCTCGGTCCCACCATCGTGCTGATGCCGGAGGTGTTCGAGGAGACCTTCCGCGCGCTGGGCCGACGAATCGAGGACTACCTGACGTTGCTCAAGTGCGAGCCGAACTACCGGCTGCACTTCCGGGATGGCTCGGACGTCACCTTCACCTCCGAGCTGTGCGCCATGGGGCGCGAGCTGGAGCGGGTGGAGCCCGGCAGCTACGCGCGCTACCTCGCCTTCCTCGCGCAGGGCCGTGTCCAGTACCGCACCAGCCTGGACCACCTGGTGGGCCGCAACTACGCGGGCATCACCGACTACCTCTCGCCGCGAGTGCTGGCCCGCATCTTCCAGGTGCGCGCGCACCGCCGCATGTACTCGGACGTCAGCCGCTACTTCCGCGATGACCGGCTGCGCGCGGCGATGACGTTCCAGACGATGTACCTGGGCGTGTCTCCCTTCGAGTCGCCCGCGGTGTATGGCCTGCTGCCCTTCACCGAGCTGGGCGTGGGCATCTGGTTCCCGAAGGGAGGGCTGTATGCCATTCCCCAGGCGCTGGAGCGGCTGGCGCTGGAGGAGGGCGTGCGCATCCACTACGGGACGCCGGTGGAGCGCATCCTCACGGAGGGTGGCCGCACGACGGGCGTCCGGTTGCAGGGCGGCGAGGTGTTGGAGGCGGACGCCGTGCTGTGCAACGCGGACCTGCCCTACGCCTACGAGAAGCTGCTGGACCCGGAGGCCACGACGCTCAAGCGGCGCGAGAAGCTGCGCTACACGTCCAGCGGCTACATGCTCTACCTGGGGCTGCGCCGGAAGTACCCGGAGCTCCTGCACCACAACGTGGTGTTCGGCCGCGACTACCGGGGCTCGTTCGACGACATCTTCGAGCGCTTCCGAGTGCCGGAGGACCCGAGCTTCTACGTCAACGCGCCCACGCGCACGGATGCGTCGCTGGCGCCCGCGGGCAAGGACTCGCTCTACGTGTTGGTGCCCGTGCCGCACCAGCATCCGTCGTTGGACTGGAAGGTGGAGGGGCCGAAGGTCCGCGCCAAGGTCTTCGCGCGGCTCTCCGAGCTGGGCTTTCCGAAGCTGGAGTCGGACATCGAGGTGGAGCGGGTCTTCACGCCGGATGACTGGGCGGGGACGTTCAACCTGGCGCGCGGCAGTGCGTTCGGGTTGGCGCAGAACTTCTTCCAGATTGGTCCCTTCCGGCCCGCGAATCAGGACGCGAGGGTGAAGAACCTGTTCTTCGTCGGGGCCTCGACGCAGCCGGGGACGGGGCTGCCCACGGTGCTCATCTCCGCGCGGCTGGTGACGGAGCGGCTGACGGACTGGGCGCGGGCGCAGGGCGTGACGTTGGTGTCTCGCGAGCGTGCGCCGACGTCCCTGTCGAAGAAGGAGGCCGCGGCATGAGCACCTCCTCCGAAGATGGGGCGCTGGTGCGCCAGGGATACGCGTTGGCCCGGAAGGTGACGCGTCACCACGCGAAGAGCTTCTTCTTCGCGTCGTATCTGTTGTTCGGGCAGCGTCGGAAGGCGGCGTTCGCGTTGTATGCGTTCTGCCGGCGGCTCGATGACCTGGTGGATGAGGCGGGCTCGGGCGCGGAGGAGCTGTCCGTGCGGCTGGCTCGGGCGCGGAGCCGGGTGGCGGAGCTGTATGTGTCCATGCCGGAGCTGGCGTCGGAGGAGATGGGACCGCCGGGGGGGCGGCTCGAGGGTGGGGTGGCGCGCTCGCCGTGGGACGCGGGGGAGTTCGCGGCGCTCGCGCATACGGTGCGGCACTACCGGATTCCGGAGCAGCCCTTCCAGGACCTCATCTCCGGCATGGAGATGGACCTGACGAAGCACCGCTATGAGACGTGGGCGGAGCTGGACCTCTACTGCTACCGCGTGGCGGGTGTGGTGGGGTTGATGCTGACGCCGGTGCTGGGGTGCTCGGATGTGACGGCGCTGCGGCCGGCGGCGGACCTGGGCCGGGGGATGCAGCTCACGAACATCCTGCGCGACGTGCGCGAGGATCTCGAGCGAGGCCGGGTGTACCTGCCCGCCGAGGAGCTGGCCGCGTTCGGGCTGTCCGAGGAGGACCTGCGGCGCGGCACGGTGGATGCGCGGTGGCGGGAGTTCATGCGCTTCCAGGTGGCTCGGGCGCGCTCGTACTACGCGAGGGCGGCGCAAGGGGTGCCTTCGCTGACGGGCTTCGGGAGTCAGCGGATGGTGCGGCTGATGGGCGCCATCTATGGCGACATCCTTCGCGACATCGAAGCGCGGGACTACGACGTGTTCAGCGCGCGGGCGCATGTGACGACGCGGCGGAAGCTGGCGCTGGCCGCGGCGTCGTTCCTGCGTCCCGAGTCCGTGCTGCCCAGGCTCCCGGAAGGGGCGCACGTGCCGCTGCTTCCCGGGGTGCTGGAGGAGCGACGCCATGGGTGAGTCGCGCATGCGGAGGCGTGTCGCCGTGGTGGGCGGTGGCATCGGCGGGCTCACCGCCGCGGGGCTGTTGGCTCGAGAGGGGCATGACGTGACGCTCTTCGAGGGCGGGGCCTCGCTCGGCGGCAAGGCTCAAGCGGTCACGGTGGACGGCGTGACGTTGGACACGGGGCCCACGTTGCTCACGTTGCCGGACCTGGTGCGCGGCACGTTCGAGCAATTGGGCGCATCGGACCTGATGCCTCCGCTCACGGAGCTGGAGACGCAGTGTGCCTACCGGTTCGCGGATGGGGGCACGTTCACCGCGTTCAAGGACCTGGAGCGCACCGTGGCGAGTGCCGACCGCGTGAGCCCAGGAGAAGGTGAGGGGCTGCGTCGCCTCTTCGCGGAGGCCGAGGACATCTGGAGGGCCGCGGGCGAGCCGTACCTGGAAGCTCCGTTCGAGGGCATGGCTGGCTTCATGGGGCGGGTGGCTCGGCGGGGGATTGGCGCGGTGCTGGCGGGGATGCGGATGTCGTCCCTGCATGGGCTGGCGGTGAAGCACCTGCGCACGCCTCAGCTTCAACAGTACGTGGGCCGCTTCGCGACCTACGCGGGGGCCTCGCCCTACGAGGCGAGCGCGGCCTTCGCGCTGATTCCTCACATCGAGCGGGCGATGGGGGTCCACCACGCGCAGGGGGGCGTGGGCGCGTTGGTGGATGCGCTGGGGCGAGCGGTGCGCAGGCTCGGCGTCACCGTGCATCTGAAGACGAAGGCTCGCTTCGAGCGCACGGGCGAGGGCTATCGCGTGAGCGCGGGAGCCGACGCAGAGGGCTTCGACAGCGTCGTGGTGAACGCGGACCCGTTGGAGTCGCTGCATCGCGGCGAGGAGTCGCTGGCGCTCTCCGGTTACGTGTTGCTGCTGGAGGTGGAAGGACGCCCCTCGCTGCCGCACCACGCGGTCCTCTTCGGCGGGGACTATCGGCGCGAGTTCGACGAGCTGTTCCGGGGAGAGCTCGCGTCGGACCCCACGGTGTACTTCTGCAACCCGTCCGCGACGGATGCCACGATGGTGCCGCCGGGGCGCACGGGCCTGTTCGTCATGGTGAACGCACCGTCGTTGCCCGTGGAGGCGGCGAGGGCGGAGGTGGAGGCTCGTGCCTGGGAGCTGCATGGCGCTCGGGTGAAGGCGCAGATGTTCGAGAAGCTCTTCGCCCACCATCCGGAGCTGCGCGGACGCGTGCGTATCCTGGGGCAGCGCTCGCCGGTGGACCTCGCGGCGCAAGGGGCGCCGGGCGGGTCCATCTATGGCTTCCTGCCGCACGGCAAGTTCGGTCCGTTCCGCCGTCCGCGCATCCGAGGAACCACGCCGGGCCTGTTCTTCGCGGGCGGGGGAACGCATCCCGGTGGCGGTGTGCCGCTGGTGATGCTGTCGGGGCGCTTCGCCGCGGAGCTGGCCTCGGAGCATCTGCGGAGGAGTGCATGAGCACCTCGCGAGTCATTCCGATGCCGCCGAGTGAGGCGGGGGCGTATCGCTGGTTCTACGCGGATGTCTCGGCGGGACCCTTCAGCGCGGTGTGCATCTTCATGTTGGGCTCGCTGTTCTCGCCGCGCTACTCGGTGGCCGCGAGGCGCGGCGGCGGGCCGATGGAGCACTGCGCGGTGAACTTCGCGCTCTACCACGAAGGCGTGCGCCGCCTCTGGGTGCTGAGCGAGTACCCCGAGGCGGAAGTGATTCAGGGGAGGCAGCTGCGCATCGGCCGCTCGACGCTGAGCTATGGGGAGGACGGTGCGGTGCGGATGGAGGTCGCGGACTGGACGGCGCCGTGGGGGCGGCCCGTCAGTGCGCGGCTCACGCTGGAGCCGCTGACGCCGTCGGGGGACGTGGTGCGGCTCATGCCCGGGTTGCCGCACTACTGGCAGGCGGTGGCGCCGCGTGCGCGGGCTCGGCTGGAGGTGCCGTCGTTGGGGGTGAAGGAAGAGGGGCTCGGCTACCACGACACGAACCATGGCGACGAGCTGCTGGGGGAGCGGCTCGCCGGGTGGCACTGGACGCGGACGCATCATCGGGAGGCGACGGTGGTGGACTACCACCTGCCGGATGGCGTCGAGCCGCTTCGCATGGTGGCGCGTGAGGAGGGCGTGTGGTGTGGCTGCGGCTCGGAGTCTCCGCTGCGCTCCACCGTCATCACGGGGTGGGGCCTGCGCGTGCCCTCACGACTCCAGACGGGCAACGTGGTGGTGGGGGAGGGACGGCTGCTCGAGTCGTCTCCCTTCTATGCCCGCATGGAGGCGCGTCAGGACTCGCTGGACTGCATGGGCGAGGTCGCGGACTTCCGCCGCTTCCACTCGCCCTTCATCCGATGGATGGCGCACTTCCGCACGCGCATGGGGACGGCGGCATGAGCGCACTGACCCACGAGGGCCTTGCCTCGGTGCTCATGTCGGACGCGAGCGTGCCGGTGCTCGTCGGCGTCGCATGGGCCGTGCTCGCCGCGGGCTTCAGCGCGGTGGCGCTCTTCCGCCTCGCGCGCATGCGCCCCACGCAAGGCCCGCTGAGCACCCGGCCCGCGGTGCTGTTGTTGCGCCCCGTCGATGCACCGACCCCTCGCGAGCTGGAGAACCTCTCTCGGCCCATCGACTACGCGGGGCCGCTGGAGCAGGTGGTCGTGTCGCCCTATCGGCCGCGTCTTCCGCCCGGCATGCGCTGGCTGCCGAGCGACCCGCCCACGCCCAACCGCAAGGTGGGGCATCTCCTCTATGCGCTGGAGGCGCTGCCCGTGGGCGCACGGGTCGTGCTGGCGGTGGACGCGGATGTCGCCGTCACGGGGGCGCTCGTGGAAGGACTCGCGGCCCCGCTGCTTCAAGGCGCGGCGCTGAGCTCCGCGGCCCCCACTCCCATCGATGCACAGGACGGCGCGGGCCGCGCCATGGCGGGACTCCTCCGCTACACGCACCACAGCTTCCTCGCGCTCCAGGTGATGAGCGCGGGCGCGAAGGCCATCTGTGGCAAGGCCCTGGGCTTCTCCCCCGCCGCGATGGAAGAGCTGAAGCACGTGTCCGACCACATCGGCGAGGACCTGGAGCTGTCGAAGCGTCTGCACGCGCGGGGACTCCAGGTCGCGCTGAGCACCGCGCCCGCGCAGGTTCCCGTCGGAACCGTGGGCTCGTGGGACGTGCCGCTCTCCCGCTTCACCCGCTGGATGCGCGTGCTCGCCAGCCATCGTCCCGCGCTGTTCCCCACCGTGCCGCTGCTCTTCACGCCCACGGTGCCGCTGGTGGTGCTCGCCGCGCTCATGGGCTCGCCCCCGCTGTCGCTCGCGGTGGCGGTGCTCGTGGGCATGCGCGTCCTGCTGGCCCTGCGGCTCGATGCCCTGAGCGCACCGCACGAAGCAGCCCCGCGTGGACGGAGCCGCGCGCTGACGGACTGGCTGTTGGGAGAGCTGCTGCTCCTCACGGCCTTCGGGGTTTCACTGGGACGGCAGGGCACGGTGACGTGGCGCGGGCACACGTACGCGTTGCTGCCTGGAGGCCGGATGGTTCGGGTGTGGCCGGAGCTGAACGGAGGGCCGGGATGACGTACGCGCGATTTCTAGGGCTGTTCGTATTGCTGCCCATTCTCTTTCAACTCTGGCGCTACCGACGCACCTTCACGCCGCGCACCCTGGCGCCGATGGGCCTCTTGCTGGTGGTCGTCTACGCGGCGACGTCGCCCTGGGACAACCTCGCGGTGAAGTGGGGCCTCTGGGGCTTCGATGCACACCGCATCTGGGGCATCAAGCTGGGCTACCTGCCGCTCGAGGAGTATCTCTTCTTCGGCCTCCAGACCTTGCTCGTCGGGCTGTGGGCGCGGGCGCGACTGGCGCGCGCACTGGCGCCGAAGGAGTCCGTCACCCCCGTGGCGCCCAGCCCCGTGCTGACCCCTCGCGAGGTGTCGTCATGATGGAGACGCGCTGGGCCTATCTCATCCACCTGCTGGCATGGGCGCTGCCCGTCATCCTCTTCCAGCTGTGGATGCTGATGCACCACTACAAGGAGCGCTCGGGCGCGGTGCTGCGCGCGGTGTTGCCTCCCGCCGTCATCGTGGGCCTGTACCTCGCGGTGGCCGACCACCTGGCCATCACCACGGGCATCTGGAACTTCGGTGACGGGCTGCACCTGGGCATCTACCTGGGCGTGGTGCCGCTGGAGGAGGTCATCTTCTTCCTGGTGACCAGCGTGCTGGTGTCCTTGGGGCTGGCCCTCTTCACGGGCCTGGTGGAGCTCCTGGCGAAGAGGCGGGAGGCTCGAGCACCGTGATTCCCGCGGCCAAGGGGGGGCCCTTCGGGTGGATGCTCGACGCGTACATCGGGCGGAAGTTCCGCTCGGCGTTTCGCGGGCTCTGGGTGCGCGGGGAGCTTCCCGCCCCAGGGCCGGGGCGGCTCGTGTACCTGAACCACACCAACTGGTGGGATGGCTTCATGCTGCACCAGCTCTCACACGTCGCGGGCTGGGATGGCTATTGCCTGATGGAGGAGGAGAACCTCCGCCGCTACCGCTTCCTCTCGCGCATCGGCGCCTTCAGCATCCGCCGCAAGGACCCTCGCTCCTCCGTGGAGTCGCTGCGTTATGCGCGCGAGCTGCTCCGCCGTCCGCGCTCGGCGCTGTATGTCTTTCCCGAGGGCGAACACCGACCCCCGGGCGAGCTGCCCTTGCGGATGGAGCGCGGCGTGGAGCTGCTCGGGCGGGTGTCCCGGGTGGAGTGTGTGCCCATCGCCGTGCGCTACACCTTCTTCGAGCACGAGCGCCCGGACGTGCTGCTGGAAGTGGGGACACCGCACCCACCCGGCCCCTTGTCCGTCTTCCAGTCCGGCCTGGAGTCGGTGGTGCGCAGTCTCCTGGCCGCGACGACGCTGGACGGCTTCACGCTCAAGGTCTCCGGCGCGCGCGGCGTCGCCGAGCGCTGGGACACCGTCCGAGGGATGTCGCCATGATGGTCCGCATCCGCACCATGGCCCGACTGACGGGCATCCGAGAGGCGACGCTGCGCGCGTGGGAGCGGCGCTACGGCTTTCCGCGTCCCTCTCGCATGGAGGGCAACAACTACCGCGTCTACTCACGCGACGAGGTGGAGTCCGTCCGCCGCGTCGCCCGGCTCGTCCAGATGGATGGGCTGGCGGTGAGCGACGCCATCGCCCAGGTGGAGAACGCGTCGCTGGATGTGCCGCCCGGCACGGACCGCCTCACGGCGCGCTTCTGGCCCGCAGCACGGCTGATGGACACCGAGGAGATGTCGCGGGTGCTGAGCGCCGCTCGCGAGTCGATGGACGTGGACACGTACTGCGACGACTTCCTCCTCCCGCTGCTGCGCGAGATGAGCTCCTGGCTGGACATCGCGCGCGAGCACCTGGCGTCGGCCCTGGTCCGGCATCGGCTGTGGCAGGTGTTGTTGAGCGTGGAGAGCCCGGCCCTGGGTCCTCGCGCACTCCTCGCGTGTCCGCCTGGGGACTTCCACGAGGGCGGGCTGCTGGGCCTGGGCGTCCAGCTCAAGCGCAAGGGCTGGCGCGTGACGATGCTGGGAGCGGATACTCCCGCTAACGCGCTGCGTGCCGCCTGTGCGCAGCTGACTCCGGACCTGGTGGCGCTGTCCTTCGTGCAGAGCCGCGAGCGGACGGAATTTCAATCCCTGCTGGAAGAGGTGCTACGGACCTGTTCGCCCACGCCCGTCGCGGTGGGGGGCCCGGCCGCGCGCCAGCACCTGCTGACCACCTTCAACACGGGGGCTCAGTACGCCGAGTCCGCCGAGGAGCTGATTGCCCTGTGGAATCAGGCGCGATGCGCGCAGAATCGCCCCTGACCTCATCCCCATGGCCGAGCGCACCTACCGAATCCACGTGGCGGCGGAGCTGTCAGGCGTTCGGGTGGAGCTCATCCGCGCCTGGGAGCGTCGCTACGGAGTCCTGCAGCCGCTGCGAACCCCCGCGGGCTATCGCGTCTACACGGAGCGGGACGTGGCCGTGCTCAAGCGGCTGAAGAAGCTGACCGACGAGGGCGTGGCCATCAGCGAGGCGGCGAAGCTCCTCCCGCAGCTGCTCTCGGAGCTGACCGCCACGCCCGCGGCGAACGGCGACGTGCATGGCTCCGGCGCGGCGCTGACCTTCTGGCGGGACGCGGCGCTGCTGGCCGCGGAGGCGTATGACCAGGGCGGCGTGTCCACGGTGGTGGATGACGTGCTGTCCGCGCTGCCTCCGCTCAAGGCCTTCGAGGGAGTGCTCGCTCCGCTCCAGCGCGAGGTCGGTGAGCGGTGGCACCTGGGCGAGCTGTCGGTGGCGCAGGAGCACCTGGTGACGCAGGTGGTGCGAGCGCGGCTGGTGAGCCTGCTGCACTCGGCTCCCGAGGGCGGACGGCGCCACGCGGTGCTCGCGTGCTTCCCGGATGAGGAGCACGAGCTGGGGTTGCTGGGCGTGGCGCTGCGTCTGCGGCACGCGGGCTTTCGCGTGACGCTGTTGGGACAGCGTGTGCCCGCCGGAGACCTGGGGCGCGCGGTGGCGCGGCTGCGGCCGGAGCTGGTGGGGCTGTCCGCCGTCACCGACTCCGGCAAGGACGTCTTTCGCGACACGCTCTCCCAGCTCATGCGCGCGCTGCCGGAGGCGCTCTCCGTCTGGGTGGGCGGCGCGGCGGCGGTGACTCACGCGGACACCGTCGCCCGCCTGGGCGCGCGGCTGTTCAGCGACGACCGGGATTGGGAGCGCCTGCTGGAGGGGGAGTGACGGGACTTCGCACGCGCTCGAGCGTGGCGATGCGTCCCGAGTCCCCGACGGCCCAGACCCGCCCGCCTCCAGCTCCGGAGCGGGACGACGCGACGGCGTGAAAGCCCAAGGGCCCCAGCGGTATCCAGCTCCGCGCGCCGTCCACCGACAGCTCCGAGCCGGAAGGGCCCACGGTGATGAGCGTGGGGCCCGGAGCGCCATGCACCAGGGCGATGCCGGAGCGGTAGCCCGCGGGACGGGTGCGCGGCGCGCTCCACGTCTTGCCCCCGTCGAGCGTGAGGGCCAGGTTGCCCGTCGGGTCGGAGTGCCGCTGGTGATGGCCCCCCACGGCGATGCCCTGCTGCTCACTCCAGAAGAGCAGCGAGAAGACGCCGCCGCCGTCACCCGTGGCCAGGGGCGTCCTGGCGGCGCTCCAGGACGTGCCTCCATCCGTGGTGCGCAGCACCCGCGCCGCCGCGCCTCCCATGCCGAACCACGCGTGCTGGGTGCCTCGCGTGGCGATGCTGGTGCCGCTGGCGGCGAAGCCCGCTTCACCGGGGAGCGCGGGAGGAAACGCCGTGGCCGGGAGCGGCGTCCAGGTGGCGCCGCCGTCCGACGTGCTCACGACGAGGAACTGGCCCTCCACCGGGTCGCTGAAGGCGAGGCCCCGGCGCTCGTCCCAGAAGGCCATGCCGTCGAAGAACGCGCCCGCGGTGGTGTTGGTGAACTGGAGCGTCCAGCTCTTGCCGCCATCCACCGTCTTGTAGATGCGGGACTTGTTCCCCTCGCCGATGGAGAGCAGGTAGGCCGTCGTGTCGCTGAAGGCGTCCACGTCCCGGAAGTCGAGCGCCTCGGCTCCCGGGACGGTGCCTGCCTTCCACGTCTGGCCTCCGTCCGTGGTCAGGACGAAGGTCCCCTTGTCTCCGCTCGCCCAGGCCACGCGCGGGTTGACGGCGCTGATGCCTCGGAGCCGCACGGTGGTGTGGCTCGCCTGTTCCTTCCACGCCATGCTGGAGCTGCCCAGCGACAACAGCACCGCCAGCCCCATCGCGCCCACCATCATCGTGCCTCCTCCCGAGAGGGGAGGAGGGTAGCTCAGGGCTGGGGGAGCTGGTTGGACTTGGACTCGTTGAAGACGATGCTCTGGTAGTGCTGCTTGGCTTCCTGCGCGGAGTCGCAGATTTGAGAGCACCGCGGCATCGTGGGGTAGAGGCGGCAGTCGTTGGTGATGTGGCCGTTCTGGTCGTACTTGGGCTCGTTCAGTTGCACGCACGGCGCCTCCAGGTGCTGCCATCGCCAGTGGCTCAGGCACGCGGGGCCCTCGGGCCTCCAGCCCGCCTCGAAGGTCATGTCCGCCGGAGGAGGAGACTGGGGCGCGGGGATGATGCTGGGGTTCATGCTGTCCCAGGGGCGAATCTTCGTGCCGTCTTGCGTGAAGGACGTGCCGTTGCCGCAGTAGTCCGCGCGCGCCATGCGGGTGCAGGCCCAGTGCGCCATCGTCACGCTTCCGGACACGAGGCCGTCGAGCCAGGGCTTGTAGCCCCAGCGGTAGCACTTGGCGAGCACGCCCGGGTCACACGCGAAGGTGAAGTGCTCGGTGGTCTCGGTGCGGTTGCCCGCGCTCGAGAACGTCCCCGACAGCGGCGCGGCCCAGCCCCAGCCCACGTTGGGGTCCACGCCCGTCGTGCACAGGTCCACGCTGGGGGCGCCCGTGGTGGGCGGGGGGCGGACCTTCACGCGGTAGAGGTACGTCTCTCCGCTGTCGTCCCAGATGCCCGGTGACTCCGGAATGGTGACGGTGTCGGCGTTGCGCGCGTCCACGATTTCGAGCGTGGTGTTGAAGTAGAGCTCGCTCTGCCGCCGCGCGCCCATCCGCGCCCCGATGAGCTGCGCTCCACGCAGGCGCTTCGCCTTGGCGGGGAAGTACGGCGCGACGAGCGTCCTCACGGGCGCGCTCCAGTTGTTCTGCGTGGAGGCCATGGGCGCGTCGAGCACCGTGTAGATGCCGCTGGCGGGGCAGGTGAAGGTGACCTTGGGGCAGAGGATGGTGCACTCGAGCGGGCTGCCGGGCGTCGGCACGCCGTGGCCGAGGTAGCCCGGGCCCTGGTGCTCACAGGGCTTCTCGTCCGCGCAGACGCGCAGGATGGGCTTGCCCGAGCAGCTCCCGGTGGTGCCCGAGCAGGTCCCGCTGGAGAGGTTCACCTGCGCGCCGGGGGTACACACGCCCTGTCCCGCGACGGTGAAGCCACAGGCGCGGTCCGGCCCGCTGGTGGGCTGGAGGCAGGCGACGAGGCTGGGAGTCGTCCCCATCACCTGGAGCGTCATGTCCGCCTCGAGCGTTCCGCGGTGGAGCAGGAGCTTCGCCGCGCGGCGGTTGCCGTCGTACATCACGGCGGCATCCGCGAACCGGGTGGCCTCCACCAAGGTGCCGTGGAGCTGGGTGCCCTGGGAGTGGGAGTCGTCACCTTCCATGGAGGCGGTCTGGGACTCCATCGCGGCGGCGGTGTCCTCCGGGACGGGGCCGCAGGCGAGGAGGAGGGAGAAGCACAGACTCGATGACAGCAGTCGGGACAAGGCGCTCATGCGAAGGACCTCGGGTTTCATTCGACTCATTCGGGGACGTGTAGAGCATCCCGCGTGCCAGGGGGATGTCCGGAGATACCTGGGGGACGGCAAGGTTGGCGCACCGGAGGGGGGCCCAAGCGGCGGCGGTTACCGGCAAGACTTGCCGGTCCGGCCGAAGTTGCCGTCCGCGAAGGGGTTTTTCAGGAGCGAGGCGTGGCGCAGACGCGCAGGCCGATGAGGGCCTCTCGCTGGGTGGGCTCCACGCGGTCCCGGTTGGCGCTGTGCGCGGTGAGGTCGCTCTGGTACCAGCTGCCTCCCTGCGCGGAGGGCTTGGCCGGGTCCACGCTGGAGCGGGTCCATTCCCAGACATTGCCCGCCAGGTCATCCACGCCGAAGGGGCTGCGCGAGCGCGGATGGCTGCCCACTTCATCGGGACCGAAGCCTCCCGGCTCGCGGCCGTACGTCACGTCGTGGTTGGCGTCGTCCGGGCTCAGCCAGTCGCCGGACGGGTAGCGCCGGCCATCCGCGCCCCGCGCGGCGCGCTCCCACTCGTGCTCCGTGCAGATGCGTGCGCCGGGGACGCGGCCGGTCTGGTCCAGCCAGGCGACGTAGGCGAGGGCGTCATCGAAGGAGATGGCGGACACGGGGAAGCGCAGCCAGTCCTGCTCGGCGCGGCGCTCGCGCTTGCCGTAGCGCAGTCGCTCTCCGTCGCGGACGCTGTAGCTGGCGGAGGCGGGCCGCAGGTTGAGGCGCCAGCGGCCATCCTGCTCCTGGGCCAGGTCCACCACGGTGAGCCTGCGGCGCGAGCCCGGCATGCGCGCGGTGCGCTCGTCGGGCGTCAGGGTCTCGAGGAAGGCGATGTACTCGCCGAAGGTGACCTCGTTCCGCGCGATGAGGTACGCGCCGGTCTCCACCTCGTGGAGCGGGGGCGCGAAGAAGAAGGCGCGCCGCAGGTACTCGCTCTCGGAGGCGCCCTGGAGGAAGCGGCCGGAGGGGATGTAGACGAATCCCTGGGGCACGGCGGACGGCGTGGGCAGCGCGAGGTCCAGCGCGAGGGCCTCTCCGGGACCGAGCAGCACGGGGACTCGCACGGGAGTCCGGCCCGGGGCTTCCACGAGCAGGAGGTGTGAGCCGGTGGGCAGCTCCACGTCGCGCAGCGGTGTCTGGCCCAGGTCGCGTGCCTTCTCCTCCGCGAGGCCGGGCAGGGTGTTCAGCAGGCTCACGCGTGCGCCCGCGGGCTTCGTGACGAGCGAGACGCGCGCGGGAGATTGGAGCTTCTGGCGCCGGGCGCCGGAGGTGTCGTAGGTCGCCAGCCTCGCGAGGAGCTGGGTGCGCAGCGCGGTGTTTCGTTGGCGGTCGGCTCGCGTGACGCGCTCCACGAGGAGGTCGGCGAGGGGGCCATTCACGCGGGAGCTTCCCGGGTCCAGGCCCCACGCGGTCTCCAGCGCGGCCTGGGCCTTCAGGGAGAGCGTCTCGATGGCTTGCTCTTCGGTGAGGACCTGGGACCAGAGGGCCTCGGCGGCCTCGCGGCGCTCGGGGCCCGGGGTGTCGAAGAGGGTGAAGGCCTGCTCTCGGAGCTGGAGGGCGCGGGTGTCCTTGAGGTGGGCCTCCTCGCGGAAGCGCCGCGCTTCGTCCAGGTGGTGGGTGATGCGTGCCTCCAGCTGGGCGCGCGACTGGACGCGGGTGACGGCGACCACCGCGAGCAGCGCGAGGGGTGCGGCGATGGCGACGGTCCAACGCGCGAGCCTGCGGCGGCGGGCCTTCTGCTGGGAGCGGGTGAGGAAGGTTTGTTGGGTGGGGTCCTCGGGGAAGACGTTCGCGACGCGGGCTTCGGTGAGCTGGCGCTCCGCGTAGAGCAGCTCGGCGGGGCGGCCCAGTCGTTCCCACTCGGCGGTGGCGCGCGCGAGGCGGTGGCGGATGGCGCGGCGCTGCTCGTCCTGGCCCAGCCAGCCGCGCAGGGTGTCCCAGCCGGTGAGCAGGCTCTCGTGCGCGAGGGTGTAGACGCCTTCGCCGCTCTCGGCTTCGCCCGCGGTGAGGAGGCGGCCTCGCACGAGTCCGTCGAGGACGGCGCGCCCGTTGTCATCGCCGGGGCCGCGCAGCAGCTCGTCGCGGGTGCGGCGCAGGCGGGTGCCCTCGGGGGTGACGAGCTCGAGGAGCAGCTCGCGGGCGCGGGGTCGCTGTTCGGGGCGGAGGCGGTCCACCACCGCGTCCGCGTGGCGGGCCAGGGCACCCTCGACGCCGCCGAGGGAGGTGAGGGCCTCGGAGGGGATGACTCCGCGCGGGACGTCGCGTGCTTCCCACAGGGCCTCGAGGGCGAACTGCAAGAGGGGCAGGCCGCCGTCGGCGCGGGCGGCGGAGGTGACGAGGGTGTCGACGAGGGCGGGGGACTCGAAGTGGACGCCGAGGGCGCGGGCGGGACCTTCCACGGCTTCGCGCAGTCCGCGCTCGGACATGGCGCGGACGAGGTACAGGGCGCGAGGGAGCTCATCGCCCAGGCCGGGCAGCGCGGCGAGCCGGGTGAGGCAGTCGCTGCGGGCGGTGGCGAGGATGCGGACGCGCGGGGCTCGGTGCAGGAGCAGCGCGAGCTCATCGGCGAGCTTCGCGGCCTGGGTGGGGTCGGAGAAGGTGACGAGCTCTTCGAGCTGGTCGATGAAGAGGAGGACGGGGGCCGCGTGGGTGGGGCGGCGGCGGAGGGCTCGTGCGAGGGCGCCGGGTTCCTCGGTGTCCACCTGGGCGAGGAGGGACTCCGCGCTGGTGGAGAGCACGGGGGCGAGGGCATCCGCGAGGGCATCGAGCGGCTGTCTTCCGGGCGTGCAGGAGACGAGGGTCCACGCGGGGCCATCGTCTCCGTGCGTGGAGCCGGAGACGGCGGGCACGACGCCCGCGCGGCACAGGGAGGACTTGCCGACGCCGGAGTCGCCGGCGAGGAGGACGAAGCGCTCGCCACGGAGGCGGTCGATGACCTCGCGCAGCTCGGGTTCGCGGCCGAAGAAGACGCCGCGGTGTTCGGCCTCGAAGGCGCGCAGGCCGCGGTAGGGATTGCCGGAGGGGAGGGGGCTGGCGTGGGTGGGGAGGGCGAGGGACTCGAGGGCCTCGCGGAGTGCGTCACCGGATTCGAAGCGTTGCGTCGGGTCGAGGGCGAGACAGCGGTCCACGATGGCGGCGAGGCCCGTGGGGAGGTCGAGCTGTTGGCCGGCGAGAGGGGGTGGGCGTTGTTCGAGCACGGCCTGGCCGAGCTCTTCGAAGGGGACGTGTTGGTGGGGGGCGGAGCCGGTGCACAGCTCGTGGAGGAGGACGCCGAGGGCGTAGATGTCACTGGCGCGGGTCGCGGGCTCTCCGCGCCAGAGCTCGGGTGAGAGGTAGAGCGGGGTGCCGGGAACATCGAACACGAGCCGGGGCTGGTCGCGGAGCGTGAGTGGCACACCGTCCCAAGGACCACCGGGAGCGGAAGGAGAGACAGGGCTCGCGACGTCGCGGCGCGCGGTCGCGCGATGCGGGCCAGAGGGAGGCAGGAGCGAGGAAGGCGGGCCGTCGCCGGTCTGCTGCGGGCGGGTGTCGACAGGGGAGGCTGGGGCCGATGATGGGCTCAGCGCCCGGTGCTCACCGAGTGTCGGTCCATGCGCGGAGGCGACCTGTGCAAGCGGGCGCGTCTCGAAGCGCGAAGCCGGTGTGGAGGGCCGCGCCAATGCATGCAGCGCATCGAGTGGGTCATGCGCCGAAGGCGTCTTCCCGAGTGGGCGCGTGTCGACAGGGGACGCGGGTGCTGCTGGCTGCGCCAACGCGCGCAGCGCATCGAGCGACTCATCCGCGGACACAGAATGTCCGAGAGGGCGCGTCTCGACCGGTGATGGCGATGAGGATGAGTGGGCTTCATGCTCCCCGCTCGCGGACACGGAGTGTCCGAGGGGACGCGTATCGACCAGCGAGGCAGGCGCAGATGACCGCTCTCGTGCGCTCCGCGCATCGAGCGACTCAGTCGCGGAGGCGGAGTGTCCGAGCGGGCGGGTGTCGACTGGTGATGCGGAGGAGTGGGCTTCATGCTCCCCGCTCGCGGACACGGAATACCCGAGGGGACGCGTGTCGACCGGTGATGCTGGCGCGGATGACGAAGCCCACGCTCGCCGCCCATCACTCGACTCCTGCCCGGACGTCTCCGGCCCGACGGGCCACGCCGGCGGCCGTGTCTCCACCGGATGCGAGCCCGTCACCGAATCGCTCGCGCCCTCATCTCCGCGCCCGGTATCGCGCAGCGCGACCGGCGCACCCCGCCCCGTGTCGCGCACCTCCGCGCTTGCGCCAGGCCCCACCCGCCCAGCCCACGTGCGCGGACCCCCTTCCCCCGTCAGCGACTCCGCGAGCCCGAAGTCGAGCAGCTTCACCTCTCCGTCCTCGGAGAGAATCGCGTTCGCGGGCTTGATGTCCCGATGCAGCACCCCGCACCGATGCGCCGCCGCGAGCCCCCGCGAGAGCCCCACCGCGAGCGTCAACACCCGCCGCCCCTCCAGCGGCAAGACCAACCGGTCCAGCGGCTCTCCACGCACGAGCTCGGACACCAGATACGGCTGCCCCCGAACCTCTCCCACACGGTGGATGGCCACCACGTTGGGATGCTGGAGCCGCGCAATCGCCCGCGCCTCCTGGAAGAACCGCGCCCGCGCCACCGCATCCGGCAACCCCCCCCCCGGCGTCGCGATGAACTTCACCGCCACCAACCGGTCCAGGAGCGTGTCCCGCGCCAGGAAGACCTGTCCCATGGCGCCGCGCCCCAGCGGCCGCAGGACCTGGTACTCCTCGAACTCGCGCGGTGGCTCCAGCGGCCCGGGCGGCATGCTCATTCCGTTGAGGAACCTCTGCGGGTGACTCGTGGATGAAGTCCGAACTGCTTCAGCTTGAACGAGAACGTGCGGATGGGCATTCCAATCATCTCCGCCGCCCGCGTCTGGACCCCCTCCGACGCTTCCAGCGCTTCAATCATCCGCTTGCGCTCCAGCTCACGAATCTCCTGAGCCAGCGGAATCCGAGGCCGCGCCGCCTGCGCAGCGAGCGGCTCCTGCGTCTCCACCTCCACCGAGGGCGCCTGCGCCGGGGCCTTGCCTCCCAACATCCGCGCCGGGAGGTGATGCGGCTCCACCACGTCCCCCGTCACCGCCGCCGCCGCGTAGTCCATCAGGTTGCGCAGCTCCCGCACGTTCCCCGGCCACGAATGCCGCGCCAGCGCATGCAGCGTCCCCGAGGCCAGGACCAGCTCCCGCCGCCCCAGCGCCGCACACGCCCGCTCCAGGAAGTCCCGCGCGAGCATCGGCACCTCGCGAGGCCGCTCCCGCAGCGGCGGCAACAACACCGTCGCCGCGCCCAGCCGGAAGTACAAATCCTGCCGGAAGCGCCCCGCCGCCACCTCCGCCTCCAGGTCGCGATGCGTCGCCGCCACCACCCGGATGTCGATGCTCCGCTCCCGCGTATCACCCACCCGCGTGATGCGCCGCGACTCCAGCGCCCGCAGCAGCTTCGCCTGCGCGGACGCGGGGAGCTCGCCCACTTCATCCAGGAACACCGTGCCGCCCTGCGCGCTCTCCAGGAAGCCCACCCGCGTCGCCGTGGCCCCCGAGAACGCCCCGCGCTCGTGGCCGAACAGCTCGCTCTCCACCAGCCCCTCGGGGAGCGCCGCGCAGTTGACCGGAACGAACGGCCCGGACGCCCGACGAGACCAGTGATGCACCGCGAACGCCGCGTTCTCCTTGCCCGCCCCCGTCTCGCCACACACCAACACCGGCAACTCACTGGCGGCAAGCCGCCGCAACAGCGCATACAGCTGCGCCATCGCCGGGTCCGCCACCAGCACCGTGCGCTCCGCCAAGGTCAGCCGGGTGACCCCCTCCACCGCCGACGCGAACCCCCCCGGCGTCGCCGTCCTCGCGGCCATGCGCGCCGCGGCCACCAGCGTCTCCGCGTCACACCCATCCGACGGACACGTCGCCGCCCCCAACCGCGCCCGAGGACTCGCCGCGAGCAGCGCCTCCACCCGCTCCCCCAACCCCTCCTCGCCCGGCTCGCCGGACACCTCGGGCAAGAGCCACAGCAGGTGCTCTCCATCGAGCCACCCCGCCGCCTCCGCGGGCCCCGCATCCGAGCTCAGCACCGCCTCCACCGCCTCGCGGCCCGCCGCGCTCGGTGCCTCCAACGCCAACGCGAGCACCGTGAGCGGCCGGCCATACCGGAGCGCGCGCTCCACCTCCTCGCGCAACTGCCCCATCCACCGCTCCGCCTCCAACGCCCGCCGCGCCGGCATGGGCCGATGCCTGGCGCGCACCACCGCCACCACCGCTCCAAACGCGACCACATCCCCGGACATCAACGGCCGGGCCTCTTCGATGTGCTGCCCGTTCAGCGTCGTCCCGTTCTGGCTTCCCAGGTCCACCACCCGCGCGCCCTCCTCCGTCACCAGGATGCGCGCGTGTCGTCGGGAAACACTCTCGTCCTTCAGCTTCAGGTCCGCCTTGTCATCGCGGCCCACCAGCACGACGCCCTCCGCGGGGAGCGGAAAGCGCCAGGAGGACTCTCCCTCCAGCACCAACAGGTAGGCGGCGCTCGTCCCGGACGACTCGGAGCTGACTCCGATGGGACGCGTATCTCGAACATGGGGAGGGGGTGCGACCATCGGGCGGACGTCCATGCTGGCACGCCCGCGCGGAGTCGGGCAACTCAAGGGAATCGTGAAGACACGAACCCGTGGCCGTTCAGGAGGTGGAGGAGTCACGCTCAGGGACGCCGGGTGAAGGGCAGGTCTTCACCCGCGCGCGAGAGATAGACGCGAGAGCTCCACCGACCCCCGTCATTGCGGGGACGCAGGACGGCCTGTCCCTGAATCCCCGGCACCTTCAGGAGCAGCGACAGGAGCTCCGCCCGCGCCTCGTGCCCGTCATGCTCCACCTCCAGCGTGCACAAGTGCGTGCGGCACTCCACGCGGGTGAGCCGCGAGCCCGTGAAGCTGGGGCCCCGGAAGGACTCCGTCACGAGCGACTCGGTGCGTCCGGCCCAGTCCGCATCCCGAGGCTCCGTGTTCGCCGCGGCCTCCAGCTCCGCGTCTATCTCCCGCACCCGCTCCAGCCGCGCCTGCTCCGCCGCCGCGCGCGCCTGCTCCCCGGACACGGGAGGCCTCTGCTCCGAAGCCTCCCGCGCCGGAGCTTCCACCACGGACGTGGGGGGAGGTTGCGCCAGCGCACCTTGCTGCCGACGCAGGGCGTCCAGCTCCGCGCGCAGCGCGCGGACCTCCTGTGCCAGGTCCGCTGGAGCACTCCTCGGTGGTGTCGCGAGAGCGGACGGCGCCGCGGGCTCGCGAGGTGTCTCCCCCCAGATGCTCCACACCCCAGCGGTGGCCACGGCGGCGCCAGCCAACCCCAGGACTCCCCAGCGGACCTTGGACATGGCGGCTACTCCGAGACGTAGATGCTGGCGAGCACCGAGTTGAAGCCCGCGTAGGTCTTCGGCAGCTCGCAGCGCACGGTGATGTAGCCGAAGAAGGACGCGAGCGCGGGCGCCAGGTTGATGGAGATGCTCTTGGCGTTGGCGGTGTCCGCGCCGCTCGTCTGGCCGGAGCCGGCGAGGATGGCGGTGCCGTCGGCCTCCGTCACCGTCGCGGTGCAGCGGACGTCGTCATCCAGGCTCGCGTCGACCACGGTGACGAGCACCGACACGTCCTCGTTGAGGTTGGTGACGGTGACGTTGCGCTGCACCGGGCAGACGACCTCGAGCGTGGAGCCCGTGGTGTTGACCAGCCGGCCGCTGCGGTAGATGGACGGCGTGCCGAAGCCCGACACGGAGGTGCAGAGGCCACCGGCGTAGGTGGCCGGGCCGGCCGCCGCGGGCAGGGCGCCCAACAACACGAGAGCCGCCGCCGCCTGCTTCAAGAGCGTGTGATTCGACATGGATGTCTTCCTTTTCCAGCGCGTCCCCCCGCGAGCTGTCGCGACATGCGCAAGCCCTGGAGGCGTGCTGGACGAAGGCAGAGCAACCGCGATGCCAGCGCTCCGGAGCCCCTGCGTCAGGAGGACGCGGCCCGGCGGCCCGCAAGCCTTGCCGGACCGGGCCCGAAGCGGGGCGGCAAGACTTGCCATGTCCGGCGGAAGTTGCCGGACGGCGGACCTGAAGAAGCCCCGGCCACGCACGGGCGCCGGGGCTCCTGGCTCATGCCCGCGTCGGGGGCTACTTCGGCGCGGGAGGCGCCGCGGGCTTGGCGGCGACCTGGCGCTGCGGCTGGAGCGCGGGAGGCGAGGCGGAGAGCGCGCCCAGGTAGAGCCGGCCCTGGAAGCCGTGGGGCTGGGGGGTGGAGAAGAGCTGCAGGCCCGCCGCCTGCTTCGAGGACTGCCGCGCCTCGAGCGTCGGGCTGATGCCGAAGACGTTGCACTCCACGTCCTCCCACACGTTGTAGCGGCAGGAGAACTGGGAGCCGCGCTGGAAGCCCACGTCCAGGGCGCGCACGGCGGAGGGCAGGGCCCGCGCCACGCGAGCCCCCATGGGCTGGAGGTCACCGTCCCAGTTCACCTCCGTGGTGCGCGCGTGGACGCTGCCGGTGAGCGCCAGCGTCCAGGCCTGGGGGCGCGCGGCCTGGGCCGCGAGCAGGTGCGCGGCCAGCTGCGCCTCGCGCTCGTTGCCCTGGGCCTTGTCCGCGTCGATGGCGGAGAGGACCACGTCCTTGCCGGAGGCGCGCAGGCGGCGCGTCTGCTCGACGAGCCAGAGCATGGCGCTGCTGCTGCGCCCGTCCTGGTACGTGCGGCGCCAGAACGCGCTGCCCGTGAGGAGCTCCTGCACCGCCGTGGAGTCGCCGTTGCTCTGGAGGTAGCGCTCCAGCAGCGGCTGCTCGGAGACGGGGATGGACAGGGCCAGCGTCACGGGCAATCCCTGGGACGTGGCCTCGCACACCATCCGCATCATCGCGGACGGCACTTCCTTCGTGCCCAGCGGGTCCGCCACGAGCAGCACGCCGCCCGCGGAGAACAAGGACGCGGCGCCCTCGATGCGCGCCCCGCACTCGGGCGGGAGGGCCGCGGGCGTCTCCGCCCCTTCGTCTCCCTCCATCACCACCGAGCGGATGGACACGGGGGGATTGCCGCTGACCAGCTCCAGCGCGGGCGCCATCTCCAGGCGCGCCAGCAGCTCCTGCTCGAGGCTCAGGTCGCGGTAGCCCACCGCCGGCTCGTAGCCCTCCAGCCTGGGGGCGTTCTTGAGGTCATCGGCCAGGGGGCGCAGGTCCATCAAGGGCGCCTGCCCGCTGACCCGGTCCGCGGCCTGGGTGCCGACGCCCGACATATGGGTGTAGCGGAGGCGGAAGATGCGCACGAGCGCCTGCCGGGGGCCCAGCCGCTCCCCCTTGATGTAGTAGCGCTCGGGCGGGACGACGTCTGGAATGAAGGAGGAGAACATCACCGTCCCCTGCTCCCGCTCCAGGACGTCGAGCCGCAGCTTCTCCGTGAGGAGGGTGCGCGCCGTCATCATCGCGTCCTCCAGGGGCGCCAGATAGATGACCTCGTGCGTGGGCGTCTCGTACTGGCCCGTCTCCGGGTTGTATTGGGTGGAGAGGCCGCGTGAGAAGACCGAACAGCCCATGCAGCCCAGCAGCCCCAACACCATTCCAAACCGTCGCATGACTTCCTTTCGAGAGACACGGCCCAGGAGATGTCTCCGGGGCCAGGAGGTGCGTTACTTCGTGGCGGGCGGGTGGTTGGCGGCCGTCGCCTGGCGCTGCGGCTGGAGCGCCGGAGGCGAGGCGTTCAGCGAACCCAGGTACAGCCGGCCATGGAAGCCGTCGGGCTTCGGGGCGGAGTAGAGCTCCAGGCCCGCGGTCTGCTTGGAGGACTGGCGCGCCTCGAGCGACGGGCTGATGCCGAAGACGTCGCACTCCACCTCGCCCCAGATGTTGTAGCGGCAGGCGAACTGGGAGCCGCGCTGGAAGCCCACGTCCAGCGTGCGGGTGGCGGGCAGGGCACGCGCCACGCGGGCCCCCATGGGCTCGAGCTTCCCGTTCCAGTTCGTCTCGATGGTGCGCGCGTGGATGCTGCCGGTGAGCGCCACCGTCCAGGCGCTGGGACGCGCGGCCTGGGCCTTGAGCAGGTTCTCGGCGAGCTGGGCCTCGCGCTCGTTGCCCTGGGCCTTGTCCGTGTCGATGGCGACGAGGGCCACGTCCTTGCCGGCGGCGCGCAGGCGGCGCGTCTGCTCGACGAGCCAGAGCATGGCGCCGCTGCTGCGCCCGTCCTGGTACGTGCGGCGCCAGAAGGCGCTGCCCGTGAGGAACTCCTGCACCGCGGCCACGCCGCCGTCGCTCTCCAGGTAGCGCTCCAGCAGCGGCTGCTCCGAGTCGGGGATGGACAGGGCCAGCGTCACCGGGAGCCCGAGGGAGATGGCCTCGCACGACATCCGTACCAGCGCGGACGGAACCTCCTGGGTGCCCAGGGGGTCGGCCATGAGCACGACGCCTCCCGCGGCCATCACCGACTCGGCGCCCTCCACGGGAGCGCCACACACGGGGGCGGCCTTGGCGGTGGCCTCGGCCGCTTCACCCGGGTCCTCGATGACGACCGAGCGGACGTGCACCGGCGGATTGCCGCTGACCGGCTCCAGCGCGGGCGCCATCTCCAGCAGCGCCAGCAGCTTCTGCTCGATCTCCATGTCGCGATAGCCGAACGCCGGCTGGTAGCCCTCCAGCCCCGGGATGTTCTTGAAGTCCGTCGCCAGGTTGTTCGGCCAGCCGTGCTGGCCCGCCCGGCTGGTGGCATCCGGCCCGGACGGCGAGAGCTGGTTGTAGCGGATGCGGAAGACGCGGATGAGCGACTGCCGGGGCCCCAGCCGCTCGCCCTTGATGTAGTAGCGCTCCGGGGGGACGACGTCCGGGATGAAGGAGGAGAACATCACCATCCCGTCCTCCTTCTCGAGGACGTCGAAGCTCCGGGCCTCCAGGATGCGACGGGCCGACATCATCGCGTCCTCGGCGGGCGCGAAGTAGACGACTTCCTGCGTGGGTATCTCGTATTGGCCCGTCTCGGGGTTGTATTGGCTGGAGATGCCTCGGGTGAAGAACGAGCAGCCCATGCAGCCCAGGAGTCCCAACACCATTCCAATCCGTCGCATCGTCGTCTCCTCCGGTGGGGGTCTATTTCGTCGCGGGTGTGTGATGAGCGGCGGTGGCCTGTCGCTGCGCCTGGAGCGCGGGGGGGGAAGCGTTCAGCGCGCCCAGGTACAGCCGGCCGTGGAAGCCGTGCGGCTGCTGCGTGGTGAAGAGCTCCAGGCCCACGCGCTGCTTGTCGGCCTGGCGGGCCTCGAGCGTGGGGCTGATGGCGAAGACGTTGCACTCCACTTCATCCCAGACGTTGTAGCGGCACGCGAACTGGGTGCCGCGCTGGAAGCCCACGTCCAGGGCCCGCGTGGAGGGCAGGGCGCGCGCCACGCGAGCGCCCATGGGCTCGAAGTCCCCATCCCAGCTCACCTCGGTGGTGCGCGCGTGCACGCTGCCGGTGAGCGCCAGCGTCCAGGCCTGGGGGCGCGTGGCCTGGGCCTCGAGCAGGTGCTCGGCCAGCTGGGCCTCCCGCTCGTTGCCCTGCGCCTTGTTCGCGTCGATGGCGGCGAGGGCCACGTCCTTGCCGGAGGCGCGCAGGCGGCGGGCCTGCTCGACGAGCCAGAGCATGGCGCGGCTGCTGCGTCCGTCCTGGTACGTGCGGCGCCAGAACGCGCTGCCGGCAAGGAGCTCCTGCGCGTCCGCCGACTCGCCGTCGCTGGCGAGATACTGCTCGAGCAGCGGCTGCTCGGAGACGGGGATGGACAGGGCCAGCGTCACGGGCAATCCCTGGGACGTGGCCTCGCACAGCATCCGCAGCGCCAGGGTGGGGACCTCCTGGGTGCCCAGCGGGTCCGCGACGAGCAGCACGCCTCCCGCGGAGAACAGCGCCGTGGCGCCCTCCACGGGAGCCCCACACTCGGGGGCGAGGGTGGCGGTGGCCTCACCGGCCTCGCTCCAGCCCTCCATCATCATGGAGCGCATGGGCACCGGGTTGTTGCCGCCGACCAGCTCCAGCGCGGGCGCCATCTCCAGGCGCTCCAGGAGCTTCTTCTCGATGCCCATGTCGCGGTAGCCGCTCGTCACGCGGAAGCCCTCCAGCCCCGGGGCATTGGGGAAGGGATTCGCCATGGCGAACTGCCGGGGCATGGACTTCACGTCGGCCGGCGAGCTCGTCGGCGCGCTCATGATGGCTTCCATGCGCGAGTCGAGCGGGTTCTGGTACTCGAGCATCTCCTGGCGGTTGGTGCGGCTGTTGAGGTCGTTGAACTGCTTGGGCCCCTCCTCGATGAGGTTCTCCATCTCGCTGTAGCTGAGGCGGAAGACCCGCACGAGCGTCTGCCGAGGCCCCAGCCGGACGCCCTGGATGTAGTAGCGCTCGTGGTTGCGCAGGCCCAGGCGGTTCTTGCCCGGCTCGTGGGCGGAGGAGAACATCTCCAGTCCGCCCTCCTTCTCCAGGATGTCGTAGCGCTCCTCCTCGAGGATGCGCCGGGCCGTCCGCATCGCGTCCTCGACGGGGACCAGGTAGACGACCTCTTGCGTGGGGACCTCGTACTCCCCCGTCTCGGGGTTGTACTGGGTGGCCAGTCCACGGGTCATGTTGGCGCAGCCCACACAGCCCAGGAGCCCCAGCATCATTCCAAACCGTCGCATGACTATCTCCGCGCAGCAGGGCCCAGGAGGTCGGGACAGGGCCAACGGACTGTGTCAAAGCGTCGAAACGCTTGGAGCCTGCGGGCATATCGCTCATCCCCCGCCGCACCGCCTCGACCCGCGATTGGACCACACCTCCCGTGAGGATGGGCATGGCCCCGGGGCTCGGTTCGTCCCGCGCGACCCGGGGAGTGTCCTGGGCCGCGTGCTGGGGGCGCGGTTTGGTGCCGGGGGCTGGGGTGTAGTGAACTGAGGCGCGTGACCGCCTCCACCGTCGCTGTCCCCTCTCCGCCGGAACGCACGGTGGGGCCCATCCAGTTGTTGGCGCTGGGCGTCAACGGCATCGTCGGCGTCGGCATCTTCTTCGCGCCCTCGGGCGTCGCCGCGCGAATGCCGGGCATGGGCGCGGTGCTCGTGTTCCTGCTCACGGGGCTGGCGCTGGTGCCCGTGGCGCTGGCGTTCAGCGTGCTGGGGCGCCGCTTCGACTCGGATGGCGGGCCGGTGGTCTTCGCGCGAGCGGCCTTCGGTGAGCGAGCGGCCTTCCTCGTGGGCTGGGTGGCCTACGTCAGCGCGTTCCTGAGCACCTCCGCGGTCATCGTGGGGCTGTCGCAGTCGGTGGCGCCGTCCTTGGGGCTGGAGGGCCCGGTGGGGCAGCGCGTGCTGGCGTCGGCGCTCGTCACGGCGTTCGCGGGCATCGTCGCCTCGGGCATCCGAGTCTCGGCGCGCGCGTGGACGGCGCTCACGGTGCTCAAGCTGCTGCCGCTCGTCGCGCTGCTCGTCGCGTTCGCGTCGGTGACGGCGCCGCCCGCCATGTCGCCTCCGACGGTGGGGATGGCGGACAGCGCGTGGCTTCGCGCGGGGTTGGCGGTGATGTTCGCCTACCAGGGGTTCGAGGTCGTCCCGGTGATTGCCGGACAGGTGCGCTCGTCGGCGCGCACCGTGCCGCTGGCCACGGTGGGCTCGCTGCTGGGCGCGGTGTTCTTGTACGTGGGGCTGGTCTGGGCGTGTGTCGCGGCGCTGCCGAACCTGGCCACGTCGGCGGCGCCCTTGGCGGAAGCCGCGGGGGTGTGGGGCGGGGCGGCGCTGTCCCGGGTGGTGACGGCGGGCACGAGCGTGTCCGCGCTGGGCATCTGCGTGGGGATGATGGTGACGACGCCGCGCTACCTGTCCGCGCTGGCGTCAGGAGGGAGGACGCTGTTCGGCCTGGACGGGATGTCCGACCGGGGCGTGCCCGCGCGGGCGCTGGCCGTCACGTGGGTGGTGGTGGTGTTCTTCGTCAACCTGGGGAACCTGCCGGAGCTCTTCGCGCTCTCCAGCATCGCCGTGCTGATGCAGTACGGCGTCACGGCGGCGTCGCTCGCGAGGTTGTCACTGCGAAAGGAGCGGGGCCTGCGCCCGGTGCACGCGCTGCTGGCGGTGCCCACGCTGGGGTTCGGCCTGACGCTGGTGGGCTTCGGCGCGAGCGCCCGGGAGGCCGCCACCACCGCGATTGCGTTGGTGGCGGGCCTGGTGCTGCTGGGCCTGTCCCGGCCGAGGGCCTAGAACTGGCTCCAGAGGTACTGGTTGGTGACCTCGTGGTGGAACTGGATTTCGGAGTACTTCACGCGCGAGCCCAGCTGCTTGGGGCAGCGCTCGGCGGAGGCCGTCTTCAGCTCGGCGAACTTGCCCTGCACGCTCTCGCCCAGGATGCTGGAGATGAACTGGCTGCCCTTGAAGAGGCGGACGGCGTCGAAGATGTTGTCGGGCAGGAAGCGGGTGCGGCTGCGCTTGCTCTCCGCGTCCTCCTGGGGCTGCGGGCCCTCCAGGCCGGTGCGCAGGAGCACGTAGCTGGCCAGGTACGGGTTGGCGTCCGGGCCCACGGAGCGGCACTCGACGCGGGCGGAGCGCTCGTTGCCGTAGGGGATGCGCACCATGGCGCCGCGGTTGTTGGCGCTGGCCTTGATTTGATTGGGCGCCTCGAAGTGCGGGTCCAGGCGGCGGTACGCGTTCACGCTGGAGTTGAGCACCAGGCAGATGTCATTGGCGTTGGTGAGCAGCCGGTCGATGAACTCCCAGCCCATCTGGCTCAGGCCGTCCTGGCCGGCCTTGTCGTAGAACAGGTTCTTGCCGCCCTTGGACAGTGACATGTTCATGTGCATGCCATTGCCGTTGACGCCCGTGACGGGCTTGGGGAGGAAGCTGGCGGTGGTGTCCATCTGCGCGGCGACCTGGCGGCAGAGCAGCTTGTAGAGCTGGATCTGGTCGGCGGAGATGAGCGCCTCGCTGTACGTGAAGTTCATCTCGAACTGGCTGGGCGCCACCTCGGGATGGTCCTTCTCGTTCTGGAAGCCCATGGCGCGCTGGGCCTCGGCGGCCTTGTCGATGAAGGCGCGCAGCGGGTCTCCGGGCAGCGAGTGGTAGTAGCCGCCGGTGGAGATGAAGTCGAACTTGCCCGTCTCGTGGTAGTGGCGCTCGGCGTCGCGGCCCTTGAAGAGGAAGCCTTCCACTTCCGGCGCGGTGTGGAAGACGGTGCCGTCCTTCTGGTACATGGCCTCGGTGATGCGCTTGAGCTGGCCGCGCATGTCCGAGTGGTACGGGGTGCCGTCGCGCTCCAGCACTTCGCTGAACACCAGCACCTTGCCGGGGCCGAAGATGTCGGAGGGCAGCCAGTAGAAGGAGCCCCAGTCGACGTTCAGGCGCAGGTCACTCTCCGCCTGCTGGGAGAAGCCGCGGATGGAGGAGCCGTCGAAGGTGAGGTTGTCGGCGCTCTTGAGCAGGAACTTCTTGTCGTAGTCCAGCATGTGCAGCCGACCCTCGAGGTCGGTGAAGCACACGGTGACGGCCTTCAGGGCGCGCTCGTCGGTCAGGTACTTGATGCGCTCCTCACGGACCTTGTCCGGGGACTCGTGCCGCAGGCGCTGCTCCTTCACCCGCAGGTTGCGCTCCTCGAGCTCGTCGTAGGGAATCTCGAGGAACGTCCTCAGCCCTTTTGTGTCCATATCCGTGCCTCCCTGGCCATGCGCGCCGCCGCGGCGCATCAAATCCGTGGGCACAGAATTTACATCTGGGGATTTGAAATCAAGTCTAAATCTCCGGCGGACAAATATAAAAATGAAGCCGCGAAGACTTTAGGCCCGCTCGGCAACACTCCGGGACGTGTGCGGGGGACTCGGAGTGGCACCTACCGGACACTCGGAGGGGCTGAACGGCCGCCTGCCCGGCGGGGCGATGGACAGGGGGAGGGGGTGGGCAGGCGCTTCCTGGGCCCAATGGCACCAGGGGTCGGCGTACCCTGGTGGGCCCACCTCGTCTCAGGGAGTTCGCCTTGGCCGCGCCGCCGCGCTCGCATCCCCTCTCGCGTGAAGCACTGGTCCCCGCTGTCCATGCCGTCGTCGAGGAGCTCCTGGCCGGGCGCTTCGTCGCGGTGACACCCCAGGAGGGAGAGAGGCTGTCGCGGTGTCTGCTGCACGAGCCCACGCCCGCGACCTTCGAGGAGCTGCTGGCGCGCCTGTATGCCGCTCCGGAGTACGGGCGAGACGTCTTCGGTGACGCGACCAGTGCCTTCGCGCTCGTGAGGCTGGCCATCCACCTGTATGGCGCGCCAAGTCGACTGGCCACGGTTCCCGGCGACCTGGTCATCTCCCACGACCTGGCGGGCGCGGTCCCCACTCCGTTCTGGGTGCCCGGAAACCTCAAGGTCGACGGCATCCTCAAGGTCGACGAGGGGGCGTGGCTGCTGTGTACCGGCGATGTCGAGGTGGGGGGCGCGACGCTCGACTACGAGCTGGGCTCTGTCATCGCCGTGGGGGGCTCACTGACGACGGCGCGGATGTGCACCATGGGCGCTGTCACCATCGGCGGGCGGCTGGAGGTCTCCGACACGCTGCTGGCCTGGCGCAACGACCACCGGCTCGTGGTCGAGGGCGGACTTCGGGCCGGGCTGCTCGTGGCGTGGGACCACACCCTCCACGCGGAGGTGAGCGCGGGAGTCCGGCTGGATACAGACGCGACTCCAGAGGTGCTTCACGCGCACCTGCGGGCGGATATCCTCACGGGAGAAGGCCGCGCCGTGACCTTGGATGTCGAGGCCGCGGACGGACTGTTGCGCCGCGATGAGTCTCTTCGCGGCTGAGCCTCATGCCACGGAGAGCCTGATGCCACCGACCATCCAGCGGACCTGGGGCGTGCTGTTCAACCAGTGGTCCGAGTGGAGCAACAAGGACCCCGCCGCGCAGCTCTTGTTGGAGATGCTGGCGGACCTGGGTGATGCGGTGGAGCGAGGGTCTCGTGATGGGGCTGCGCTCGAGCAGGCGAAGCAGACCTTCTCGAAGTGGAACAGCCGAGGCACCGTCAAGCACGACGAGCGGGACCGCATGCAGGCGGAGCTTGTCCAGGCGCTCGAGAATCTGGACAACGCGACGCTGTGTTCCACCTGTGAGCGTGGCAAGGCGCTCGTGGAAGTCTTTCCCGCTGGGAATGTCTACCTGGCCGGCAAGATGCCCCTCCCTGAGATCGACTTCATCAAGGCGGCCTCGGGGATTGAGTCCTTCCAGGGGACGAAGCTGGGTTTGAAAGACGTCCTCTTGGACGCCGAGGTGATGGACCGGCTCTTTCGCCATGACCAGGTCAAGTCGCTCTGCTTGCTGAAGTGCGGGTATCCCGAGAACTGGGATGACTTCACGCTCAGCCTCCTGCCGAGGTTGAGGAAGCTGGTCTTCTATGGTGCCCACGCGTCAGCCGCCCCGGGCTTCATGCTGGATGGGTTGAGGCGCATCACCACGCTGCGCATCCTGGAGTTCATCATGGCGGACTTCCTGCACCATGAGGACTGCTACGAGAGCCTGGGGCAGATGTATCAGCTCACCACCCTGAGTCTGGCGCGGACCCTGACGAGGGAGAAGTCCGCAGGGTGGGAGCGGGAGGTGGCGATGAACGTGCTCAAGCGGCTCATCAAGCACGGCGACCTCGTCGAGCTGAACCTCGCCTGGTGCAGCATCTTCTCCGAGGTGGACCTCAAGCTCCTCGCGGACGAGCTCCAGAAGAAGGGCGGCCACTTGATTGTCAGCGCGAGCAAGTCGTGAGCTCCGCCCCATGGTCTGGAGTGTCTCCAGGTGCCATGGTGGGCTCCTTCATGCTCCGACATCTCCCGTGGCTGTTCCTGGCTTGTGTCCCCGCCGTGGCGTTCGCGCAGACTCCCGTGAAGGAGTCCTGGGTCGTGACGACGGACCTGTGGGGCACGCCGCTGTACCAGGGCCTGACGCTGGAGCGGACGGGCAAGCGGTTGGGTGGGGAGCTCGACGGAGATGGGGTGGAGGGCGAGCGCACGGGCAGCGACCTTCGCTTCGTCGTCACCGACTCGAACAAGGTCCAGTCGAGCTACACGGGCAAGGTGAGCGGTGACACGCTTCGGGGCATCGCGGACATGCCCGACACGAACAATCCGAAGACTCGTGTGAAGCATGCCTTCACCGCTCGGCGGATTCCCGAGCGCCCCGCCGGAGCGCCGCGCCGGCACGACTTCAAGCCGACGACCTGGTCGAACGAGTTCTCCGCGAGCCGCGCGCCGGTCCTCACGCTCTGGTCGGGTGACACGCTGAAGACGACCACGCTCGATTCAGGGGGCGTGGATGAGCACGGCGTCACGCAGGCGCTCTTCGGCAATCCGCAGACAGGGCCGTTCTTCATCGCCGATGCGCGCCCCGGGGACATGCTGGTCATCCATCTGAAGCGCCTGAAGTTGAACCGGCGTCATGCGGACAGCCTGGACAGCATCGTCGGGCGGGCGCTCACGCCTGCGCTGGCCGCGAAGGCGACGGAGCTGGGGAAGCCCGTGCGCTGGACGCTGGACTTGGAGCGAGGTGTCGCGAGCCCCGAGTCACCGACGGAGCGGCTCAAGGACTTCACGGTGCCGTTGAGGCCCATGCTCGGAGGGCTCGCGGTGGCGCCGGGCTTCGGTCTGCCTGCCTTCTCGACGGGGGACACGGGGCGCTTCGGCGGGAACATGGACTTCAACGAGGTGGTGGAGGGGAACACCGTCTCCCTCCCTGTCTTCCAGCCTGGGGCGCTGCTCTACTTCGGGGACGCCCATGCCGCGCAGGGCGATGGGGAGACGTCGCAGTACGCGCTGGAGACCTCCATGGAGGTCGAGCTCACCGTGGAGGTGGTGCGCGGCAAGGCGCCGTCGATGCCTCGAGTGGAGTCTCCCACGCACCTGATGGTTCTCGGGCAGGCGGGCTCGCTGGATGACGCGCTGCGCTCGGCGACGAGCGGCATGACGCAGTGGCTGGAGCAGGACTACGGGCTGACGCTCTCGGAGAGCGCGCAGGTGTTGGGCAGCAGTGTGCAGTACGTCGTCGCCAATCTGGCGGGGCGCAGCGTCGGAGTCGTCGCGAAGCTCGACAAGGCGCGGCTGGCGAAGCTGCGGCGAGGGGAGAAGTAGGGCGTTCGCGGCAAGGCTTGCCCCGGAGGCGGGGCTGTCCTCAGGATGCGCGCATGTCCTCTCTGTGGGTCCTCGACGAGCCGTCTCCCGCTCCTGACGCACGCATCGCCTATGGCCCGGGGCCCCATCACTTCGGAGAGCTGCGGCTTCCTTCGGGCCCTGGGCCGCACCCGGTGGTGGTCGTCGTCCATGGGGGATTCTGGCGCGCGAAATATGACCTCACGTACATGGGGCATGCGTGCGCCGCGCTGACGGCGAGCGGCTTCGCGACGTGGAGCCTGGAGTACCGCCGCATTGGCCATGAGGGCGGAGGCTTTCCGGGCACGTTCGAGGATGTGTCGCTTGGCGCGGACCATCTGCGTGCCCTCGCGGGGGCACATTCCTTGGACCTCTCGCGCGTGGTCTTCACGGGGCATTCCGCGGGAGGTCATCTCGCGCTGTGGCTGGGGGCGAGGCATCGGCTGCCGGCGCGTGGAGCATTGTGTCGCGGCAATCCGTTGCGGCCTCGCGGGGTCGTGGCGCTGGCGGCCGTGTCGCATCTGCCGCGCGCGTTCGAGCTGCGATTGAGCGACTGCGTCGTGGAGTCCTTCATGGGAGGCACGCCCGAGGCCCTCGCGGCGTCCTATTCGCTGGCCTCACCCTCCGCGCTCCAGCCGCTGGGCCTGCCGCAGGTGCTCATCCACGGCGTCGAGGACGACACGGTTCCGGTGGCGATGAGCGAGGACTTCTGCGCCCGGGGCCGTTCGCTCGGGGATGCCGTGAGCACGGTGAGCCTGGCGGGGGCGGGGCACTTCGAGGTGGTCGACCCGCGCTCTCGGGAGTGGCCTCGTGTGGTGGAGGCCATCCGCTCGCTGATGTGACTCCCTGCGTGGTGCCGTGAGTCATGGCTGGAGTCGACTCACCCCCACGCCGCGACCGGCTCAACGGCTGGATGACACGCCATCCATGCTCGGCTCGGCCGCGGGCGCCCGAGAGTCCCAGACAGCCCTTCCGATACGGCCGACGTCGCTCCCGAAACGCAACGCCAGACTTCGAGGGCGTTCGAGACACCTCGTCGAAGAGCGGCTCGCGGACAGGGAAACAACGGGCTCTACCTTCGACAAACCTTCGAGAACCATCGGGTAGCTTGGACGCAGCGGGCTTCCGGCTCGCGGAGACGCATGGCCCGCGGGTTCGTGCGTCCCCTGATGAGTCACCCTCGGGACCCATGGGCGAAAGGGGGCGTGCTCGCCATCTTGCGGCGCGCGGAAGAAAAACTCTCCGCGAGAAGGTCCTGCTCATGAAACCACGCCTCATGCCGGAGCCCTTTCGCTCCAAGATGATCGAGCCCTTGTCGCTGCCCTGTCGTTCGACGCGCGAGGCCGTCCTGAAAACCAGCCAGTACAACATGTTCCAGCTCAAGAGCCGGGACGTCTATCTGGACTTGCTGACGGACTCCGGCACGGGGGCCATGAGCAAGGAGCAGTGGGCGGCGATGATGAATGGCGACGAGGCCTATGCTGGCGCGAACAGCTTCTTCAACCTGAAGAAGGCCGTCCAGGAGCTGCTCGGGTTCGACCACGTGATTCCCACGCACCAGGGGCGCGGCGCGGAGCACGTGGTCTTCGGCTCGCTCGCCCAGCCCGGGGATGTCATCCCCATGAACATGCCCTTCGATACAACCCGGGCCCATATCTTCCACGCCGGGGCCCGGCCCCTCAGTTGCGTGGTGGACGAGGCCTTCCAGCCTGGGCTGGATGCTCCGTTCAAGGGCAACGTCGACCTGGGAAAGCTGGAGCTGGTGCTCGCGCAGCATCCGCGTCAGCGCATCCCGCTCATCATGGTCACCGTCACCAACAACTCGGGCGGCGGCCAGCCGGTCAGTCTGGAGAATCTCCAGGCCTGCGCCAGGATGGCCCGTGCGCGCGGCATCCCCCTGTTCCTGGACGCCGCGCGCATGGCGGAGAACGCCTGGTTCATCCAGCAGCGCGAGCCGTCCTGCAAAGACCTGAGCTGCGCCCAGATTCTCCGGCGGATGATGGACTGCGCGGACGCCATCACCGTGAGTTGCAAGAAGGACGCGCTCGTGAACATCGGCGGCCTGGTGGCCACGCGCACGGAGGCGCTCTACTACCAGCTCGCTCCCAGGACCATCCTGTTCGAGGGATACCTGAGCTATGGCGGCCTCGCCGGGAGGGACTTGGAGGCCCTGGCGTGCGGACTCCGGGAGATGGTGGACGAGGAGTATCTGGCCCACCGGGTGGCGCAGGTGGGCTACCTGGGAGACCAGCTGAGCGAGGTGGGGGTCCCCGTCCTGCGCCCCGTGGGTGGCCACGCCGTCTTCATCGACGCCAGCGCGTTCTTGCCGCACATCCCGCGGAGGTACTACCCGGCCGACGTGCTGAGTATCGAGGTGTATCGCGAGGGCGCCATCCGAGGCGTGGGGCTCGGCGCCCTGGCGTTCGAGGAGACGGACCTCTCCACGGGCGAGAAGATACCTCCTCAACTGGAGCTGTACCGGCTCGCCGTGCCACGGCGTGCCTATTCGAACCACCACATGGACTACGTGGCCCAGATGGTGGCCGCCGTGTACCAACGGAGGAACTCCATCCGCTACGGTCTGAAGCTCGCGCGGGAGTCTCCGGTCCCCGGGCTCGCGCACTTCGTCGCCCAGCTGGAGCCGGTGGAGCTCTGAGCGATGAGGGCACGCGCTGCGCGCTGCGGACCGAGCACGGGGGCCGCTGATTCGGGGCAGGAATCCTGGGCATGTCCGCCATGCAACGGCTCGGCATCCCGGAAGTCGACAGTGTGTGTGTCAGCACGGCCCGCGTCCGAACCGGGCCAGCCGCGTGAAGCAGAGTGGCCTCGCGGAACGGAGGATTCAAATGACGCGAGGAACGAGTGGGTGGTCCTGGCTCATGGCCGTGGTTGTCCTCTCCGGAGTCGGTTGCAAGACGCTGTCGCGGATGGATGTCACGTTCGAGCAGGACGCGCTCGGGGCTGCGCCAGCCACCTATCCGGCGCCGAGCCCGCCGAACGATGTGCTGGCCTCCTATACGTCCACACAGACCACGTCCGTTGTCGTGGCCGACCCGGCGGGGGGACAGCGCCTTCGCATCACGCCGCAGCCCTCCTTCGTGAGTGCCCCCGACTTCCGCAAGCGCGCCATCCTCGTCACCTCCGACGTGTTCACGGCTGGCGCGAGCATCCGCGGCCACCTGCGCGTTCGCATGGAGGGCCTGGGTCAGCTCCTCATCGGGTTGCGTGCGGTCAACGGCCCGAACATGAGTGACTTCCTGGGCGGCTTCTCGGTGGGGAACTACCAGGCGAGCACCACCCGCATCGAGCTCCTGAACCCGTTCACCGAGAACGGCATGGAGGGAAACTACCCGCTGTTCACCTCCGCTGGCGTCCTGGCCAGTGTTGCGGGCGGGCAAGTCGTGGACATTCAGTGGAGCCTCGACCAGGCCTCACGCTCGATTGCCGCCAGCGTTTCTGGCGGTCAGTCCGTGTCGACGACCTTCGCCGCGACGTCGAACGGTGTGGCCGTCACACCGATTGAACGGCTCGGCCTGTGGATATGGCTGGGCAATCCCTCCTCGAACACGGCTGCCTTCGTCGACAACCTCTCTGTCGAGGAATACAAGTGAGTGTCTAGCGGTCACTCCCGGCGGGTAGACGTCGGCTGAGCGGGCTTCTCCTTCAGGATTTGGAGGGCGCGCTCCAGCAACTCATCCCGACCCGCGCGCAGGCCCGCGAGGGTGGGGCGCAGCTTCACGTGGGGCTCCAATCCCTTGCGCTGGAGCTGCCGCCCATCACCATGGCGGATGTTCGCTCCGGTGAAGGAGAAGCGAACCCCTCCGGGCAGCACCGCATGGGTGATGTCTCCATTGGCGCCCGCGGTCGGGCTGCCCACGAAGACCGTGTCCGCCGTGGCCTCCAACATCAGGCCGGTGTGCTCGGCCTGGCTCATGGTGCGCGTATCAATCAGCGTGACGGTGCGCCCTTGATACTTGAAGGGGGCATTCGGGGAGGCATGGCTCGTGTTCTTCAGCCAGCCGGAGTGCAGCCCGCCCACGAAGGGAGACTCCCCGAGGGCGAACGGTCGCGAGCCCTTCACGTCGAGATAGGGCGCGAGCGCCCACAGGCTCCCGCGTGGGTAGTTGCGCAGGTCGAACACGATGCCCCGGGTGTCCTTGAGCTTCTCGAACAGGGCGGGCACCTGCCAGGCTTCCAGCAAGGCGAAGTCGACGAGGCCGATGTTCCCATCCAGCAGCTGGAAGGCCTCCTTGCGCGACGAAGGGGGAAACCCCAGCCCCTGCCGATAGGTGACCTTCACCTCCTTGACCCCCTTCGCATCACGCACGGTGAGACGCGCCTCGGAGCCATCGGGCCCCGCGAGCGCGCGTCGCAGCGTGACGTGCCGATGGAAGTCAGGCGTCGAGGCCGACGTGTAGGGGGCGAACTTGCGCGCCCGCTCATCGATGGGCTCCCCGTTGACCTTCTCGATGATGTCGCCCACCGCGAGCCCCGGCATGCTCTCCGGGACGAACACGTCCAGCACGACCGCCTTGCCGTCGATGTCCGTCACCCAGACCGGCGCGCTGACGCCGAAGAACCGCTGGAGCTCGGGGTGTCCTCTCACGTGGACATGGCCGTCTCGCAACCAGGTGCCCGCCTCGGCCAGCGCGAGGACGTACTCGGTGGCGTTTCGGGTCTTCTCCATCTTCTCGAGGAGCTCCGGCAGGCGTGACTCCCAGGGCCGGTCCATCAAGTCGGGGTAGGCGAAGAAGGAGTCCACCGCTGTCCACAACTTGGCCCCAGCCAGGATGCGCAGCTCGCGGGACGGGTAGAGCGCCTCGGGGTAGGCCGGCTCCGGACGCCAGGTGGCGAGCGGCCGAGGCGTCCTGGCGGGGAGGCTTCCTCGCTTGGGAGGACGTGTCGCGAGCGCGAGGGCCTGTCTCATCCCTTCATCGGGCCCGTCCATGCGGACGCGGACGGGGCGCGCCAGGTCCGCGGAGAGCGGGAGCACCGGCTCGTTGCTGCTCATCAGCGCGCGATAGCCTTCGCCCAGGGGGAGCGGAATCTGGAGGTTGATGGAGGAGTCGTCGAGCGGGCCCTCCGTGACGAGGAGCGCCTTGCCTTGCGCCTGCAACGCGAGGACGGATAGGTCGAGGGCCGTGCTCGGGTCGACGAGGAAGACGAGCAGGGCGGGCTTCTTGCCTGGAGTGCCCGTGATGAGGGAGCTGGCGGAGACGAGGAAGTGGGTGTCATGGACGCTCTGCTCACCGTCCTGGGGCTTCAGTCCCATGTGCGCCACCTCGCGCATGCCGGGCACGCTCAGCTCGCCCTCGATGAAGTGGGGCAGCAGCGCGGGCAGCACCCACGGGAGGCCGTAGCGCGTGAGTCCGCGCATGCGAAGGTCCAGCACCACCGCGCGAGCCTTCGCCGCGTCCGCGTCGACTGACTGCTCCAGCTCAGCCCAAGCGGACTGGGCCTCGGGGCCCAGCAGGTTGCGCAGGTCGAGCACGAGGACGTCCTTCTCCCAGCTCTTGAGCGCGCGCAGCGTGGGAGGAGGAATGGAGGTGGCGGGAGGTGTCTCGGGCTCCACCAGCGTGGCCGGGTCTCCGAGCGCCGCGAGCATCCCTTGGACGGCCGCGGCATAGGACTGGGCATCCTTCGCCGCTTCGACCTTGGGCAGCGCAGCGAGGAACGCCGCGTCCCATTCGGCGGGCTTGGAGAGGGCTTGCGGATGGCGGAAGCGAACAGTGCCCCAGAGCTTCACGAGCTGGATTCGCCGCTCGGCGGAGCGGGCCTCAGGGGCCTGTTGCGCCAGCCCGCGCGAAGGCAGGTTGGTGATGGCAAACAGCAGCACGGCGACCCAGGAAAGGTGTCCTCGCCTCATGGTGCTGACCTCCGCGACGGTGGAGCGGAGTGCCCGTGGCTTCGGAGCCTCCGCACACGAACTGCCGGAGTCCGAGACACTATCCCAAACATCCTCGCGGATGAGGTCCGCTCATGCAGACCCCATGCGTCACGAGCCCTGCCGCGAGCACGCGGGGCCTCGGGTGGAGGCCCTCGCGCCTGTGTCGCTCAGAACCCGCGCTGCGCTCCACCGTCGACGCAGATGGACTGGCCGGTGACGTAGGACGCCTGCTCGGACGACAGGAACGCCACCAGCGCGGCCAGCTCCTCCGGACGGCCCAGTCGGCGCGCGGGAATCTGCGGCGCCACCTTCTCGTCCGTGAGCCCCAGCTCCGTCATCCGCTCCGTCGCGTGGTAGCCCGGCAGCACCGCGTTCACCGTGACGCCGTGCTGCGCCACCTCGTTGCTCACCGTCTTCACCAACCCGAGCAACCCCGCGCGCAAGCCATTGGACACCGTGAGGTTCGCCATCGCCTCACGCGCCGCCAGCGACGTCACCAGCACGATGCGACCCCACTTCCGCTCCCGCATCCCCGGCAGCGCCGCCTGCATCCCATCCACCGCCGCCATCCACAGGCTCTGGAAGCCGAGCTGCCACTGCTCCGCCGTCAGCGCCTCGAACGGCCCCGCCGGAGGCCCGCCCGTGTTCACCACGAGCACATCCACACCACCCAGCTTCGCCGCCACCTCGTCCACCAGCCGCCGCGCCGCACCCGGCTGCGTCAGGTCACACGGCACCGCCAGCGCCGCGCCCAGCGACTTCGCCGCCTTCTCCAGCTTGTCGCCACCGCGCGAGCAGATGGCCACCGTCGCGCCTTCCCTCACCAGCGCCTGCGCCGTCGCGTAGCCCAGTCCCGCCGACGCGCCCATGACGAGCGCGCGCTTACCCTTCAGTCCGAAATCCATCCGCGTGCTCCTTCATGAATGGCACCAACCGCTCCTGGATGAGCCGCCCGGCCCGCTCCAGGTCCACGTCCTCGGCGCGCGTCAGCCCCTCGGACAACTCCGAGACGATGCCACCGGCAATCGCCCCCACTTCATATGCCAGCCGGTACGGCACCCGACTGAAGCTCACCATCGAGTAGCGGCTGACGAACGTCCCCGGGAAGGCATTGAGCAACACCTTCTCCACCGCCTTCTCCAACAAGAAGCGCGGGTTGCCCGTGCTGTCGCGCATCTCGATGAAGTTCTCCACTGCCATGTCCGCGATGGCGTCCGAGTTCGTCTTGCGCAGCTTCTCCAGCGCACCGAACAGGCTCTCCCATGAGCCGTGCTCCGCGAGCAGCCGGTTGAACACCGTGACGTCCTCGAAGCCGCAGTTCATCCCCTGGCCGAAGAACGGGACGATGGCGTGCGCCGCATCCCCCAGCACCACCGCCTTGCCGCCCGCGTGCCACGGCGCGCACTTCACCGTCACCATGCTGCCCGTGGGCCGCGCGAAGAACGCCTCCGTCAAATCCGGGATGAGCGCCTTCGCGTCCGCGAACTGCTCCTCGAAGAACGCCTCCAGTCGAGCCGGCGTGTCCAGGGACTCGAAGCTCACCGGCCCCTTCCATGGCAGGAACAACGTACACGTGAAGCTGCCGTCCTCGTTGGGCAGCGCAATCAGCATGTACGTCCCACGCGGCCAGATGTGCAGCGCGTGCTTCTCCATCTGGAACGCGCCACCCGGCCCCGCCGGAATCGTCAGCTCCTTGTAGCCGTGCCCCAGCTGCTCCTGCGTCGACTCGAAGCCCTGCACCTGCTCCAGCGCCTGTCGCACCGCGGAGCCGGAGCCATCCGTGCCGAACACCACGCGGCCTTCTTCGCGGCGCTCCTCGCCCGTGGCCTCGTCCACCACCGTGAGCACACCCGTCTTCGCATCCAGGTGCGTCACCCGCTGCCGGTAGCGGAAGCGGACCCGACCCGACTCCTCCGCCGCCGACATCAGGAACTTGTTCAGCCACGCCCGCGACAGCGAGTTGATGTGCTGCGAGTCGTCCTTGCCATACGGCTGATAGACCAGCGAGCCCTTCGGCGGATGAATCATCCGCCCGCGCATGGGGATGGCGTGGCGGAGCGCCTCCTCCTCCAACCCCTGCTGTCTCAGCGCGTACAGGCCCCGCGTGGAGATGGCGAGGTTGATGGAGCGCCCCGCGTCGATGACCTCGCGGCGCATGTCCGGGCGGCGCTCCAGCACCTCCACGGAGTAGCCCTGGCGGGCCAACTCCACCGCGAGCAGCGAGCCCACCAGGCCCGCGCCCACGATGGTGACCGTCTCGTTGTGCTCAGTCGCGCGCATGGGCCTCCAGGGTCCGCACGAAGCGGTAGACGTCGGTGAACGAGCAGTACAGCGGCGCGGGCGCCGCGCGGATGATGTCCGGCTTGCGGAAGTCGCAGATGATGCCCGCGTCCGACAAGCGCTTGAGCATCCCCTGCGCCTCGCCCTTGAACCGCAGCGACAACTGCGCGCCCCGCTGCTTCACGTCCCTGGGCGTGATGATGCGCACGAAACCCGGAGGCAACTTCTCCAGCAGGAACTCCAGGTAGCCGGTGAGCTTCTCGCTCTTCGCGCGCAGCGCCTCCATGCCCGCCTGGTCGAACAGCTCGAACGAGGCCCGCAGCGCCGCGAGCTGGAGGATGGGCGGGTTGGACAACTGCCACCCCTCCGCGCCCGGCAGCGGGTCGAACGTCGGCCCCATCTGGAAGCGCGTCGCCTTGTCGTGTCCCCACCAGCCCTCGAAGCGCGGGATGTCCTTCGAGCGCGCATGCCGCTCGTGCACGAACACCCCCGCCAGCGCGCCCGGCCCGCCGTTGAGGTACTTGTACGAGCACCACACCGCGAAGTCCGGCCCGTCGTCATGCAAGGCCAGCTTCAGGTTGCCCGCGCCATGCGCCAGGTCGAAGCCGACGAAGCAGCCCTTGGCGTGCGCCGTCTTCGTAATCGCCGGGATGTCGAACGCCTGTCCCGTGAGGTAGTTCACGCTGCCCAACATCACCAGGGCCACTTCGTGCCCGTGCTGGTCCAGCGTGGCGAGGATGTCCTCGGTGCGCAGCGTCTCCTCACCCGGGCGAGGCTTCAGCTCCAGGATGGCCTCGCGCGGGTCATACCCGTGGAAGCGCGCCTGCGACGCCACCGCGTACTGGTCCGAGGGGAACGCTCCGCCCTCCACGAGAATCTTGAAGCGCGTCTTCGTGGGTCGGTAGAACGACACCATCATCAGGTGCAGGTTCACCGTCAGGGTGTTCATCACCACCACTTCCTGCGGCTTCGCGCCCACCAGCCGCGCGGCCTGCTCGGTGACGAGCTCGTGGTAGTGCAGCCACGGGTGCCGTCCGTGGTGGTGGCCCTCCACGCCGAAGCGGGCCCAGTCCTCCAGCTCCTCCTGCACGTAGCGCGCGGCGTTCTTCGGCTGGAGCCCCAGCGAGTTGCCCGCCAGGTACACCAGCGGCTTGCCATCCGTCCCCGGCGGGAAGTGGAACGCGTCGCGGAAGGAGCGAAGCGCGTCGGCCTCGTCGGCGCGGCGCGCGAAGTCCTCGGTGTCCTCGAAGGAGTGCGTCGTCATGGTGCGAAGTCCTCGCGAGCGCGGCCCAGCCACGCCAGTGCGTTCTTCCAGAGCAGCTGCTCGCGCGTGTCGACAGACAGCTCGGTCAGTGAGTCGATGAGGGTGCCCGGGCGGTCCTCGCCCAGGGGGAACGGATAGTCACTGCCCAGCGCGACCTTGTCCTGGCCGAACAGCTTCACGATGAAGCGCAGCGTGTCCGCGTCGTGCACCAGCGAGTCCACCCAGAAGCGGCCCAGGTAGTCGCGCGGTGGCACCTTGTTGTCCACGGCGACCAGGTCCGGACGGGCCTCGAAGCCGTGCTCGATGCGGCCCAGCGTCCCGGGGAACGAGCCGCCACCGTGCGCGAACGCGAAGCGCAGCTTGGGCAGCCGCTCCATTACTCCGCCGAAGATGAGCGAGCACATGGCCAGCGACACCTCCGCGGGCATGCCCACCAGCCACGGCAGCCAGTACTTCTGCATCTTCGCCTCGCCCATCATGTCCCATGGGTGGACGAAGATGGACGCGCCCAGCTCGCTGGCCGCCTCGAAGAAGGGGAACAGCTTCTCGTCGGAGAGGTTCCAGTCGTTGACGTGACTGCCAATCTGCACGCCCGACAGCCCCAGCTCCTTCACGCACCGCTCCAGCTCTCGAATCGCAAGCTCCGGCGACTGGAGGGGCACGGTGCCCAGGCCCGCGAAGCGCTTGGGGTGCTCACGCACCGCTCCGGCCACGTGGTCATTCAGGAAGCGGGACAGGTCCGCGCCGTGCTCCGGCTTCGTCCAGTAGCTGAACATCACCGGCACGGTGGAGAGCACCTGGACGTGGACGCCCGTCGCATCACACTCCTCGATGCGCTTCACCGGGTCCCAGCAGTTGCTCTCAATCTCGCGGAAGAACTTCCCGTCGTCCCGCAGCATGCGCGCGCGGCACGGCTTGTGGTGGTCCAGCGTGATGAAGCCCCCGTAGCCGTAGCGCTCGGCGAAGCGCGGGAGCTTCTCGGGCAACAGGTGCGTGTGGATGTCGACCTTCAACGCGTCGGCCCTCCCTTGGTGACCTTCGTCCCGCACTTCTTGCAGGTGCAGTTCTCGGGGTTGCCGTAGAAGTGCTCGAAGATGGGGGGCAGCTGCGTCACGAGGTTCGTGACGTGGACGAACTCCTCGTAGAGCTTCTCGTTGCACGAGGGGCACATCCACATGAAGCCATCCAGCTCGTGCGGCAGGCGGCGGCGCTCCAGCACCAGGCCCACCGTGCCGGCGGGACGCTGCGGCGAGTGCGGCAGCTTGGGCGGCAGCAGGTAGATGTCGCCCTCGTGGATGGGGATGTCCACGGGCTTGCCGTCATCGAGGACGCGCAGGTTCATGGAGCCCTCGAGCTGGTAGAAGAACTCCTCGCCCTCGTTGATGTGGTAGTCCGTGCGCGCGTTCGGCCCGCCGACGACGGTGACCATGAACTCACGGTCCGCCCACACCAGTTGGTTGCCCACGGGCGGCTTGAGCAGGTGGCGGTGCTCGTCAATCCACTTCTTGAAGTTGATGGGAGTCAGGCGGCCCATTCATTCGTCTCCGATGGTGGCGATGCACTTGAGCTCGATGGCAATGGGCGTGGGGAGCGCGTTGATTTCGAGCGTCGTCCTGCACGGCGGGTTGTCCTTGAAGTACTCCGCCCACAGCCGGTTGTAGATGGGGAAGTCCTTCTTCATGTTCGTGAGGTACACGGTGACGTCCACCAGCCGCTCCCACGAGGAGCCCGCGTCCTCCAGGATGTAGCGGACGTTGCGGAACACCGAGTGGCACTGCTTCTCGATGTCGTAGGAGAGGATGTTGCCCTCGGCGTCCAGCTCCACGCCGGGAATCTTCTTCGTGCCGCGCTCCCTCGGCCCCACGCCCGACAGGAACAGCAGGTTGCCCACGCGGCGCGCGTGGGGATACAGGCCCACGGGCTCGGGGGCCTTCTGGGAATCGACTCGCTCACTGGTGCTCACGTCGTGTCTCCGTCCAGCGCGTCACAGCTTGATGCACACGTTCTTGGGCTCGGTGAAGAAGCGCAGCGCTTCCCAGCCGCCCTCGCGTCCCACGCCCGAGTCCTTCACCCCGCCGAACGGCGTGCGCAGGTCGCGCAGCATCCAGCAGTTCACCCAGACGATGCCGCTGTGCAGCCGGGCCGCGAAGCGGTGCGCGCGCGACAGGTCCTTCGTCCACACGCTGGCGGCCAGGCCGTACTTCGTGGCGTTCGCCCACGCGAGGACCTGGTCCTCGTGGTCGAAGGGCATCAGCGTGGCCACCGGGCCGAAGATCTCCTCCTGGTTGGTGCGGCAGGAGGCGTCCAGGTTCTCGATGAGGGTGGGCTCCACGAACCAGCCCTCGGCGCAGCGGCCGGAGAGGCTGGCGCGCTTGCCTCCGGTGAGGATGCGTCCGCCCTCCTGCTTCGCCAGGTCGATGTAGCCCATCACCTTGTCGAAGTGCTGTTGGGAGACCAGCGCGCCCTGCTCGGTGCCGGCCTCCAGCGGGTCGCCCACCTTGAGCGCTCGCGTGCGCTCCACCAGCGCGTCGCGGAAGCGCGGGTAGAGGGAGCGCTGCACGAAGATGCGCGGGCCGCAGAGGCAGATCTGCCCCTGGTTGGAGAACGATGAGCGCACCGTCGTGGCGAGCGCCTCGTCGAAGTCGCAGTCGTCGAAGATGACGTTGGGGTTCTTCCCGCCCATCTCCAGCGACAGCTTCTTGAAGGCGGGTGCGGCCACGCGGGCAATCTCGGCGCCCACGCGGGTGCTGCCCGTGAAGGAGATGGCTGGGATGTCCGGGTGCTGGCTCATGGCCGCGCCGACCTTGGGGCCCAGGCCGTGGACGATGTTGAGCACGCCGGGGGGCAGGCCCACGTCACGGCAGACCTGGGAGAGCAGGTAGGCCGTCATGGGTGTGACTTCGGAGGGCTTGGCGACGATGCAGTTGCCCATGGCCAGCGCGGGCGCGAGCTTCCACGTCAGCAGGTAGAGGGGCAGGTTCCACGGGGAGATGCAGCCGACGACACCCAGCGGTGAGCGCAGCGTGTAGTTGAGGGCCACGCCGTCGGTGGCGTGGGACTCGCTGGAGAACTGGGTGACGGCGTCGGCGAAGAACTCGAAGTTGAGGATGCTGCGCGGGATGTCGACGGAGGAGGCGACGGCCAGCGGCTTGCCGGAGTCGATGGACTCCGCGAGGGCGAAGTCGGGCAGGCGCTGACGAATCGTGTCCGCGATGCGGCGGAGCATGCGCGAGCGCTCGGCGGCGGGCGTGGCGGACCAGGCGGGGAAGGCGCGGGAGGCGGCCTCCACGGCGCGCTGGACGTCGCTCTCGTCGGAGTCGGGGACCTGCGCGTACGTCTTCGCCGTCGCGGGCTCGGGCTTGTCCAGCCACGTGCCTCCGCGGGCGGGCAGCATCTCTCCCCCGATGTAGTTGAGCACCTTCTGCATGGCGGACCTCCGTGTGTGCCCACTCCCGGCAGTGGACCGCGAGCGCCCACGCCAGACCCAGGTCGAACGCGGCGCAATGTACGCAACCCCTGGACCCGTCACCAGCATCACTGACGGCGGCGTTCAGGGGCCCTCGCCTGGTGCCACGCCCGGTGGCGCATCCCTGACACGGCCCGAAGGAACGCTTGCCTTCTCCGTCCGAGAGCGCTCCTGTCCCATCGGGATGACGCGGAAGGACAAAGATGCTGGGACTCTCGAGAGGACCGGGTCATCACCGCGTCGGGTGCACTCGCGACGAAAGACAGTCGAAGTCACCCCATCGAAATCGAACGTGGAGCTGGAGCGCCCTCGAATCCACCCTGGACCTCTGGCGCCGGACGCCGACGTCTGTTGAACCGTCATCTCGCGCTGGCGTGACGAAGTAGCGGCGCCCCGCTTCCGTTGCTTGATTGCCCGCAACGGAGGCGCGGAATGAAGACGACACCCTCGGTGACGTGGGGCGAGTCCAACGCCACGCTGGCGCGTGGACGCCGCTTCAGCTTCGTCGACGTGCTCGTCATCGCCGGCCTTGCCGGAGCCCTCTTCGGAGGTCTCCACGCGGCCCACGAGTGGACCGGCGCCCTGCGGCCCTCCGTGGACATCGACCTGTCCCCTCGCGCGCTGCCCGAGTACACCTTCCTCTCGATGTCCCGAGGGCTCATCGCCTACGCCCTCTCGCTCACCTTCACGCTCGTCTATGGCTACTGGGCCGCGAAGGACCGCGTGGCCGAGCGCGTCCTGCTGCCGCTGCTCGACATCCTCCAGAGCATCCCCGTCCTGGGCTTCATGCCCGGACTCGTGCTCGCGCTCGTCGCCGCGTTCCCCACGAGCAACGTCGGGTTGGAGCTGGCCGCCGTCCTGATGATCTTCACCGGCCAGGCCTGGAACATGACGTTCAGCTACTACCACTCGCTGCGCTCCGTCCCCTCCGAGCAGCGCGAGGCCGCCACCGTCTACCGGTTCAGTCGCTGGCAACAGCTCAAGTGGGTGGAGCTCCCCTTCGCCACCATCGGCCTCGTGTGGAACAGCATGATGAGCATGGCCGGAGGGTGGTTCTTCCTGATGATCAACGAAGCCTTCGTGCTCGGCACCCGGGACTTCCGGCTGCCCGGCCTGGGCTCGTACATGAGCGTCGCCGTGGCCCACGGTGACGTGCCCGCCATGCTGTGGGCCATCCTCGCGATGACCACCATGATTGTCTTCCTGGACCAGGTCCTCTGGCGCCCCGTCGTCGTCTGGGCCCAGAAGTTCCGCGTCGAGGAAGGGGGCCAGGCGGAGGCCATGGACTCCTGGTTCCTCGACCTGCTGCGCCGCTCGCGACTCCTGGGGCTCCTGCGCTCCGGTCTGGACCGGCTGTCCCTCCTGCTCGCCCGGCCGCGCGCGCGACGCGCCCCCGCCCCCTCGACGAAGCCCTCGGAGAACCCGCTCACGCACCACCTGTCGCACGTGCTCTTCGCCGTGCTCGTCGTGCTGCTGCTCATCGGCGCGTACCGCCTGGTGCTCATCCTGCGCGAGGTGTCGCTGGCGCAGTGGGGCCGGACGCTGGGCCTGGCCCTGGTGACGCTGGGGCGCGTGCTGCTGTCCACGTTCCTGGGGACGCTGTGGGCGGTGCCCGCGGGGCTGGCCATCGGCCTGTCTCCGAGGGCGTCCCGGCTCCTCCAGCCCGTCATCCAGGTGGTGGCGTCCTTCCCCGCGCCCATGCTCTTCCCGGTGGTCATCGCGGGCCTGGCCTTCGCGGGCGTGGGCCTGGGGTGGGGGAGCATCCTGCTCATGCTGCTGGGCACCCAGTGGTACATCCTCTTCAACGTCGTGGCCGGCGCCACGGCCATCCCCGCGGACCTGCGCGAGATGTCGCGCGCCTACGGCATCCGAGGCTGGCTGCGCCTGCGCACGCTCTTCCTGCCCGCCCTCTTCCCGTACCTGCTGACGGGCTGGATGACCGCGGCGGGAGGCGCCTGGAACGCGAGCATCGTCGCGGAGCTGGCCCACTCCCGAGGAGAAACCCTGGTCGCTCCGGGCCTGGGCTCCCAAATCAGCCAGGCCGCGGCGGGGGCGGACTTCCCGCTGCTCGCGGTCAGCGTCGTGGTGATGTCCGCGGTGTTGGTGACCTTCAACCGCCTGGTGTGGAAGCGCCTGCACACCCTGGCGCGCACGCGCTTCTCGCTGAGCTGACGAGCCCCGCCATGGACCCCCGCCCCGACTCCTCCCTCACCGAGCCCCTCTGTGAACTGCGCGGCGTGTCGCACGACTTCACCCAACCCAACGGCGCGCCGCTGCCCGTGCTCCGGGACATCCACCTGCAGGTGCGGCCCAACGAGGTCGTCTGTCTCCTGGGGCCCTCGGGGTGTGGCAAGTCCACCATCCTGCGCATCCTCGCGGGATTGATTCGTCCCTCCCGAGGCGAGGTGCTCGCGCACGGCCAGCCGCTCACGGGGCTCAACCCCGGCGTGGCCATCGTCTTCCAGTCCTTCGCGCTCTACCCGTGGATGACCGTCATCCAGAACGTGGAGGTCGTCCTCCAGGCCGCGGGCCTGCCGCGAGCGGCGGTGCACGAGCGCGCCGCCCACGCCGTGCGCATCGTGGGGCTCAACGGCTTCGAGGCGGCGTATCCGCGCGAGCTGTCCGGAGGCATGAAGCAGCGGGTGGGCATGGCGCGCGCGTTCTCCCTGGACCCGGAGCTGCTCTTCATGGACGAGCCCTTCAGCCAGGTGGACGCGCTGACCGCGGAGAGCCTGCGCGCGGAGGTGCTCGACTTGTGGGCGGCCAAACACCGGCGCTCCTCCTCCATCCTGATGGTGAGCCACGACATCAAGGAAGTCGTCTACATGGCGGACCGCATCGTGGTGCTCGGCGCGCACCCGGGCGTGGTGCGCGCGGTGGTGGAGAACACGCTGCCGCGTCCGCGCGACTATCGCTCGCCGGAGCTGCTGCGCATGGTGGACCGGCTGCACGACACCATCACCGGGCATGAGCTGCCGGACGCACCGGCCCCCTCCGCGCCAAGGCCCGCGGAGAGCCCCGCCTCCAGCATGGAGCCCCTGCCCACGGTGAGCACCAGCCAGGTGGTGGGCCTGCTGGAGTACCTGGGCGCGCGCGGAGGTTCGGAGGATGTGTTCCGCATGGCCACGGACACGGCCCAGGAGTTCGGCAAGGCCCTCAACGTGGTGAAGGCCGCGGAGATGCTGGAGTGGGTGGACACGCCCAAGCGGACGGTGGTGCTGGCGCCCATCGCGCGCGACTTCCTGGACGCGGACGTGCCGGGCCGCAAGGCGCTCTGGCGGCGGCAGGTGCTCCGGCTGGGCATCTTCCGCCAGCTCCAGTCCGTGCTGGAGCAGCAGCCACGCAAGGCGCTGCGGCGCGAGCAGGTGCTCGAGCTCATCGTGCTCCACATGCCCTTCGAGGACTACGAGCGCATCTTCGACACCCTGGTGCGCTGGGGCCGCTTCGGAGATGTGTGGGCCTACGACGAGGAGCTGGAGACGCTGTCGCTCCAGTGAAGCATGCGCATCTTCCTTCCCTGGGAATGTGCCGTGCGGGCCGGCCAGGGTGGTGGGTCGAGGATATGGACATGCCGATGGAACAGGTGCGTGCGGAGGCACCGCGTGCGGACTCCAGGCCGCCCCCGTCCGCGGTGAGTGTCGAGGAGTCGCTGGAGGTGCTCGTGGACGTCGCGCGGCGGCTGACGCGTGCCCACCAGGCGACCGTCGTGTTGACGCCTGCCCCCGGGAAGTCGAAGGGGGCGAGCGTCACGTCGCTCTCCCGCGCCTACGAGGACTGGGGAGGCTACAGCGTGCCGTCCGCCGAGGAGTCCGCCCGGGGAGCAGGCAGGGGGCGGGGGACTCGCGCGGAGCCTCGGGGCAGGCTCTGCGTGCCGCTGCCCTCGGGCGCCGGCATGCTCCACCTCTTCGACCGGGAGGTGGGGGACTTCACCCGCGAGGACGACGTGGCCCTGTCGGGACTGGTCCGCCTGGCGAGCCTGGCGCTGGAGTCCGCGCGGCTCTTGCGAGAGGAGCAGCGCGCTCGCACGGAGGCCGAGGCCGCCGAGCAGCGCGCGGCCTTCCTCGCCGACGCGAGCCGCGTGCTGGCGTCGTCCTCGCTGGACCCGAAGGCCACGCTCGACACGCTGGCGCGGCTGAGCGTGCCGGTCATGGCGGACTGGTGCTTCGTCGACCTGAAGGACGACACGGGCGCGGTGCAGCGCACGTCCGTGGCGCACGCGGACCCGGGCGAGGACGCGCTGGCCGCGCGCGTGTGGGACTTTCCTCCCGGGCCCGAGGGCAGCGTCCACCCCACCACCCGCGTGGCGCGCGACGCGGAGTCCGTGCTGGTGCACGACGTGGACGAGGCCTGGCTGCGCCGCGTGTCGGTGAGCGACGAGCACCACGACGTCATGCGCGACGTGGGCTTCCACTCCCTGCTCTCCGTGCCGCTCCTGGCCCGAGGCCGCTCGCTGGGCGCGCTCACCTTCCTCGCGGTGCGGCCCTCGCGGCACTACACCCAGGCGGACCTGGAGACGGCGCAGGACCTGGCCCGCCGCGCCGCGCTGCTGGTGGACAACGCGCGGCTGTACCGGGAGGCCCGTCGCTCGGTGCGCTTGCGCGACGAGTTCCTCGCGGTCGCGAGCCACGAGCTGAAGACGCCGCTCACCCCGCTGCAGCTGCGCCTCCAGTGGCTGCGCCGGCAGACGAGCGCGGACCTGTCCTCGTCGCTCCCCGCGTCGACGGTGCTCTCGCAGTTGGACGTCGTGCAGCGGCAGGTGGACAAGCTGGCGGGGTTGGTGGACGGGCTGCTCGACGTCTCGCGCCTGTCCAGCGGTGGGATGACGCTGCAGCGCGAGGACATGGACCTGGAGATGCTGGCGCGCGAGGTGAAGGCGCACCTGGCGCTCGCGGCGACGCAGGCCGGCAGCCAGGTGTCACTCTTCACGCGAGGCGACGTGAAGGGGAGCTGGGACCGGGTCCGGCTGGAGCAGGTGCTCACGCATCTGCTCTCCAACGCGCTGAAGTATGGCGCGGGCCAGCCGGTGCACATCGAGCTGCGCGACGAGGGGGACCAGGTGCTGGTGCGCGTGGAGGACGCGGGCATCGGCATCTCCCCGGAGTACCAGGCCCACATCTTCGAGCGCTTCGGCCGCGCCGTGAGCGAGCGTCACTACGGGGGCCTGGGGCTGGGCCTCTACGTCACGCGGCAGATTGTCGAGGCGCACGGCGGCGAAATCCACGTGCGCAGCGAGCCGGGGCGCGGCAGCCACTTCGAGGTCATCCTTCCCAGGCGCGAGCCCGCATGAGGCGGCTATAAGGGGGACCGGGAGGAAGTCGACATGTCACGCAAGGTGGCGCTCATCACCGGAGCCTCGGCGGGTCTTGGAGAGCAGTTCGCGCGGAGGTTCGCTCGGGATGGGCATGACGTCATCCTGGTGGCCCGGAGCGCGCCGCGGCTGGAGGCCCTGGCCTCCGCGCTGGAGAAGGAGCATGGGGTGAAGGCCCACGTGATTCCCTTGGACCTGGGCCAGCCGGAGGCCGCCGAGCAGCTCTTCGCGCGGGTGTCCGAGCGCGGGCTGGAGGTGGAGTTCCTCGTCAACAACGCGGGCTTCGGCTCCTCGGGGCCGTTCCTGGACCAGGACGTGAAGCGCGAGGCGGAGATGGTGGCCCTCAACTGCACCGCGCTCCTGAAGCTGACGCACCTGTTCGCCCGGCCCATGCGCGAGCGTGGCCACGGGCGGGTGCTCAACGTGGCCTCCACCGCGGGCTTCCAGCCCGGGCCGTACATGGCCACGTACTACGCGACCAAGGCCTTCGTCGTGTCGCTGTCGGAGGCGCTCGCGCACGAGCTGAAGGGCTCGGGGGTGACGGTGACGTGCCACTGCCCCGGGGCGACGCACACGGAGTTCGCGCAGCGGGCGGGCACGTCGAAGAGCCGCTTGTTCCAGCGGCCCGGCGTGGCCAGCGCGGCGGACGTGGTGGAGCACGCCTACGGGGTGATGATGCGCGGGCGGGTGCTGGCCATCCACGGCTTCCTCAACCAGCTGGCCGCCTTCATGGTGCGCTTCAGCCCGCGCTTCGCCGCGCGCTCCGTCGCCGCGGGCCTCAACCAGCAGGGCTGATGTCACGGCCGTGGGGACTTCCTCCGGGAGGGAGGAGTCCCCGCCGGGCCGCCACGTCAGTTGTACGTGGCGGAGAAGACCAGCGCGACGTGGGTGACGTCCCAGTTGTCGCGGCTGCGGTCGCCGGTGCGGATGCGGCCCAGGGCCAGCTCCGCGCCAACGCCGATGCCCCAGTTCCCGCTCACCCACCACTCCTTGCCCACGCCCAGGTGCAGGCCCACGCCCGCCTCGGACTCGCCCTCGAGGGTGCCCTCGTGCGAGGCGCTGAGCTGGTTGACCACCACCGCGCCGGAGAAATAGACGTTGGCGGGCATGAGGTAGTACGCCGCGCCCACGCCCATCGCCGCGTAGATGACGCTCACGTCGTCGTCCGGGTCGCCCTCGTGGGTGGTGCCGCCCACGCGGATGTCGGGGTTGGACGCCGAGGCGCCGGACAGCTTCCCGTAGAGGATGAAGTTGTTGATGACCGCGTAGCCCAGCTCCAGGTTGAGCGAGCCCGCGGCGCCCTTCACCACCAGGTCGACGTCGGTGGCCTTCGAGTGCAGGTAGCCGAGGCCGAACTGGCCGCGCAGGTAGAAGCCATCATGGGTATGCCGCCCCGGCTTGTCCTCCGCGAGCGCCGCGGAGGTGGGGAGCAGCATCAGCACCAGGAACGATGTGAGTCGCATGAAAGAGGAGTCCTTGCTTCGTTTCGTGGAGCCCACCCCGGCCCGGGGGCGCGGCGAGGTTATGCAGCCCGTCTTCACTCCGGCAATACCCGTGAGCATCCCGTCCTGGGCAACGGGGCTTCACGTGCCTCGCGCGGGGACGTGGGGCGTGCTCTGCTGCGCGCCCCGGCGCCGCCCCTGGCGCTGCGCGAACAGGGAGTGGGCCGAACATGACGTGGAACGACGAAGTGGACCCCTCGGCGCTCGCCCTTCGACTCAATGACGCGCGGCGGGAGCGGCGCGCGGTCGCCCCCCTCACCAGCGGCCTGCCGGGGCTGGCCGTGCCCGACGCGTACACCGTCCAGGAGGAGGGAATCCGCCTGCGCCAGGCGGACGGCGAGCGCGTGGTGGGCCTGAAGATGGGGCTGACGTCCGAGGCCAAGCGCCGGCAGATGAACCTGGACTCACCCGTGTACGGCGTCCTCACGGACCGGATGCGCGTGGCCGCGGGCGGGGTGATTGCTCTCGGCCAGGCCATCCACCCCAAAATCGAGCCGGAGATTGCCTTCCGCACCTCACGTGAGCTGCGCGGACAGGTGACGCGCGACGAGGTGCTGGACGCGTGCGCGTCCGTGTTCGTCGCGATGGAGATCCTCGACTCGCGCTACCGCGACTTCAAGTACTTCTCCCTGCCGGACGTGGTGGCGGACAACGCGTCCTCGTCGCTGTTCGTGCTCGGTGAGGTCGAGCACCCGCCGCGCGCCATGGACCTGACGAAGCTGGAGATGCGGATGTCCGTGAATGGCGCGCTGGCGCAGTCGGCCCGCTCGGACGCCATCTCCGGTGACCCGGTGGTATCGGTCATCCAGTTGTGTGAGCTCCTGGCCCGGCGCGGGCAGGTGCTCCCGGCGGGGAGCATCGTCCTGGCGGGGGCGGCCACCGTCGCGCACATGCTCCAGCCGGGAGACCGGGTGCGGCTGGACGTGGAGGGGCTGGGCTCGGTGGAGGTGTCCGCCGCGTAGGCGTCAGGGGCGCGCGGTGGACGGCGGGTCCGCCGTCACGCGCAGCCCCTGGGACGCATAGGCGCGCGAGCACGGCTCGAGTCGGGCCTCCATGGGGCCCAGGGCCTCCAGCACGAAGGAGCTGTCCTTGTGCCGGGGGGCGGTGTCGGGCCACTGGCCTCGCTCCGCGCGCGCCACGTCCACCTCCGCCAGGGCGATGAGCGCGTTGTGCTGGAGCTTGCGCAGGTCCAGCCGCTCCGCGTACTCGCCATAGGTGGTGACGTCCGGGCCCCGCGGCGCGGCGAGGGGGGCCTCGTCCTCCTCCGCTTCGGCCTCGAGCAGGGCGAACGCGCGCCGACGCGCGCCCGTGGGCAGGTCCGCCGACGCCGTCAGCGCGTCGAAGCCCTCCACGAGCTTCCACCACGTGCGCCGCGCCATCAGCGGAGGGGCCGACGGTGACGCCAGCGCCCGCAGCTCCGCGGGCACGATGTCGCGACTGCCCGGGGGCAGCGCGGCCTGGGCCTCCTCGGAGAGCTGGTCTCCGAAGTGGACCAGCTGGAGGAGCACCGACTCCTGGCGCAGCGTCTGGGAGAAGGGCGCGAAGCCCTCGGCCAGCCGCGCGAGCTGCGAGAGGGCCCGTCGCTTCCGCTCCAGGGGCGCGGCGTCCAGCGCGTCCGCGCAAGGGCGGTAGAGGACGCCGTGGCCCGTCGCCGCCAGCAGTTGGCCCTCCATGCCGCCGCCCAGCTCCAGCTCGCGGCTCAGCGCCAGCGCATCCAGGCACGTGTCCAGCGCCGCCGAGGCCTCCGCCCGGGACAGCTTCATCCGCGTCTCGAGCGCGGCCAGGTGCACCACGTACATCAAGGCGAACTTGCCGTTGGCGCGCGCGGGCGTGAGGGGCGCCAGCGAGCCCATGCCCTCGGGCAGCCCGCCTACCTCCGCGTGGGTGGCCTCCAGCACCTGCGCCATCAGGGGCCGGGCGCGCTCCAGCGCCTCTTCGCACCCCGAGGGCAGCGACGTCACGGGCAGCTTTCCATCCGCCACGTCGCGGCAGGGCTGTCCCTGCGGCGAGTCCGGCGCTCCGCCCGTCTTGGGCCGGTCCTGGTACAGCCGCAGCACCGGGTCCAGCAGCGGCTCCATCCGCCGCGCGAAGGTGCCCGGCACCGGAGGACTCACGTGGGACGGCCGCGTGTAGCGCGTCCCGGTGAGCGCCTGGACCTCACGCACCAGCCGCTCCTCCAGCGGCCCCGTGCGCAGCGACACGAAGGCCAGCCCCACCGCGCCGATGATGAGCGCGAGGAGCACGCCTCCTGCGAGCGTGACGAGGGAACGGGGGGGGGGCATGAGGGGGGCGTCCAGCGGGCGAAGCCTCTCACGAATCCCCCGGTCCAGGGACTTTCCACCTCTTGTCCCGCCGGGTTCACTGGGAGTGGTGGTTCGGGCTAGGTGCCGCCGTCGGCGGCGGGCTCGGCCAGGGGCTCGGGGGGACGGGCGAGGCCTCGGCCCAGCCGCTCGAGCAGGTGGTCGGCCAGGGCGCGGGCCTGGACGCGAATCTCCGGCACGGCGGTGGTCTCCCAGAGCTCACCGCGGCGCAGGGGCCCCAGGGTGAAGAGGCGGCCCCGGGCGTCTCCGCGCGCGTTCAGCAGGGCACCGGGGCCGTGGGTCGCCAGGCCCAGGCCCAGCGCGTCCGGGAGCGCGGTGCCGGCCTCGGTCAGGTCGCGCAGCAGCGGGTGGCCATGCCGGACGCCCAGCCCCTCCGGGCCGGTGCAGTTCACCACGTGCTGGACCTGGAGCCGCTCCTCGCGGCGCTGGCCTCGAGGCGCCAGGCGCACGCTCACCTGGCCCGCGTCGTCCAGCGCGAAGCCGCGGACCCGGGCGGCGTGCAGGCGCAGCCGGCCGCTGGCCCTCAGTCGCTCCACCTGGTCGCTCACGGCGGGGGCCATGCGGTGGCGGTGCACGTCCCAATAGGCGCGCAGGTGGCGCAGGAAGCGCCGCCGCTCGTCCAGGGGGAGCCGCTGCCACAGGGGCACCGTCACCGGCCGCAGCGCGTCCACCACCGCGCGCCAGTTCGCCCCCGCTTGCTCCGCGCGGGCCACCTCCTCCCGCAGGAGGTGCAGCACGGCGCGCGCCTGGAGGGGACTGGAGGACGTGGGGCGCAGGGCGCGCAGCACGGCCCGGATGGGCGGCGACGCATAGGCGCCGGCGCCGGAGCGCGCGTGCCGGTGAGGCAGCAGGCCATGGCGCGACAGCGCGTGCACCGTCCCGCGATGGCCCTGTGCCTCCAGCGACAGCACGGTGTCCACCATGGTGAGGCCCGTGCCCACCAGCAGCACCGTGTCGCGGGTCCCCACGCCAGCCAGGGCGCCCTCGGCCCAGGGCGAGCGGTGATAGCGCCCGCTCGTGTACAGCCCGCCGTCCTCGACGCGCAGGTTCGCGGGGGGCGCGTTGCCCAGCGCCAGCACCGCCGTCCTGGCCACCACCGCGCCGTCGCGCGTCGACAGCGTCACCCGGTTCGCGTGCTCGCGGAGCGAGTGGACATCCGAGGTCATCACCTCGAAGTGGACCCCAGGGGTCGACCAGGCGATGGCCTCCTTCAGCACCTCCTCCAGGTACTGGCCGTAGTGCAGCCGGGGGACGAAGTCGCCGGCCGCCGTGCCGGGCTCGGTCCGCCGCATCCAGCGCAGGAAGTGCTCGGGGTCATCGCCGAAGGCCCCCATCCGCGCGGCGGGGACGTTCAGCAGGTGACAGTCGTTGCGCGTCGAATAGGCGAGCCCCTGGCCCACCTGCTCGTCGCGCTCCAGGAGGAGAATCCGCAGCGGCACATGCGCCTGCCTCAAGAGGTGGATGGCCAGGAGCGTCCCGCTGGCACCACCTCCCACGATGGCCACATCCCATGGGCTCTCGTGTGCTCGCACGCCGCAATCCTAAGTCCGCCCCCGCGCCGCGGCATCCGGGCATGCGCGCGAATCTTTGAAAGCTGGATGAAGAATTCCGGACGCCAACCCCTGGCCGCGGTGCCAGGGCGTGTCCACACTCCGACGCACACTCCGGAGGACCCATGCGAGAGCACGCCACGGAAGCAGGGGACATCGAGGTGCCGGACACGCAAAGCCTGCTCGGCTGGGCGCTCCCCGAGGACGGGGCGCAGGTGCCTTCCCTGGCCTGGCTGGTGGCCCGGCTTCGCGACAGCCGGCCTGACTGGGGGCTGTTGGAGTCGCTGACCCGCTTCGATGACGCCCGCTATGCCCGCCGCACGCTGGCGAGGACGCGCGCGTGTGAGCTGCTGCTGGTGTGCTGGTTGCCGGGACAGGGCTCGCCGCTGCATGACCACGGAGGCTCCTGGGGCGCGTCGCTGCTCCTCCAGGGCGAGCTGCGCGAGACGCGCTTCGCGTGGGCGGGAGACCGGCTGCGCGTGGACGCGAAGCGGCGCGCGGGCGAGGGGGACTTGATGCGCGAGGAGTCCCACACCATCCACCGCGTCCTCAACGACTCGCGGCACCGGGCCGTGTCGCTGCACGTCTACGCGCCGCCGATGGAGGGCATGACGTCCTACGACGACGTGTGGGCGGAGTCCGTCAGACGACGGCGTCCAGCTGCCGTGGGGGCAGGGCGAAGGCGCCGGCCACGGGCAGGGTGACGCGGAAGGTGCTGCCCTGACCGGGGGCGCTCTCCACCGTCAGCGTGCCACCCAGGGACGTGACGATGCCGTGGCACACGGCGAGGCCCAGGCCCGTGCCCACGCCCAGGGGCTTGGTGGTGAAGAACGGGTCGAAGATGCGCTCGCGGTGCTCGGGGGAGATGCCGCAGCCGGTGTCACGCACCTCCACCGCGACGACGCGGCCGGGCATGGCCTCGCTGGCGACGACGCGCACCTCGTTGACCTCCACCTGGCCGGGGACGATGGCCTGCGCCGCGTTGAGCAGCAGGTTGAGGAACACCTGGCCCAGCCGCGCGCCGTTGCCTTGCACGGGCGGCACGCCGTCGCACTCCACGACGAGCCGCGCGCGGTGCCTCAGCTCGTGCATGGCCATCTTCGCCGCCGTGCGCACCACCGAGCCCACGTCCGACGGGCCGCTGCCCACGTCCTCGGAGCGGGAGAGCGTCTGGAGGTCCCGGACGATGAGGCGGATGCGCTCGGCGCCGTCGCGGGTCTCCGCCAGCGCCTCCAGCACCTCCTGGCGCTCCTGCTCGGCCAGCTCCTCCTTCTGCTGGAGCTCCTGGTGGATGTACTCCAGGTTGCTGAGGATGAAGGCCAGGGGGTTGTTGATTTCGTGGCCGACGCCGGCGGCGATGCGGCCCAGGGCGATGAGCCGGTCCGCGAAGAGCAGCTGCGCCTGGGTGGCGTGCAGCTGCTCCAGGCTGCGGGACAGCTTCGCGTTGGCGGCCTCGAGCTCCGCGGTGCGCTCGCGGACCGTCTCCTCCAGCCGCCGTCCGGCCTCCGCGGCCTCGCGAGAGAAATCGGAGCTGGCGCTGGACGTGCCCTGGGTGAAGCCCTGGCGGGCGCTCCACGCACGCCGCAGCGTGCCGCGCCTCTGGGCCACCGCCGACATCAACAGCACCCTGGCTCGTAGCGTCATCACGTCGCAGTCCCGGCGTCAGGTGTCCATCCCGGGAGCATCGCGGGGGGCCGGGCGGATGTGTTGGCAGTCAACACCGGCGCGCCGTGTCGAGCAAGGAGCCGATGTCGGCCCGCGCCTGGAGTCGGGCCCGTCCAGATGGGTAGTCGACGGGAGCCCACCCCGGCTGGCGCTGGCACCGTCGGAGACTGGAAGTTTCCACTCCCCCGGAGCCGGACCGCCAGCGCACCCCGGTGCACGAAGCACGGGTGTGTCGACGGCTGGAATGTTTCAGGGGGCGGGAGCCGTCACGCCGGGCCGACGGGAGGGCAGCGAGTCCGGTGCGCGCCGCCCGGTGGGCCCGGGCCCTGGACGCGCGTCCGGCTCCGCCCCTTGCGCATGGCTGCTCAGCGACGTCGCGAGGACCGCGGGATGCCAGCGCCTGGCCCACCACGCGCCGCCCATCAAGCACGCCCCCACGCCCAGCGCGAGCAGGGCGCGCGGAAGCTCCCGGCGGTGCGTGCGCCGCGACACCGGCCGGGCATGCACGATGAGCCGAGGCGTCTCCGCCAGCTCCACCGCGCCCGGGTACGCGGGCAGGCCCCCCGTCTGCGTCGTGCGGCGGCCTCGCGACGCGGTCCCCGGGCCCTGGAGGTCGGCGGGCAGCTCCGCGGTGTTCGGGAACAGCGGCACGTCCCAGGCCGCCTCGACGCCGGTCAGCGCCAGCTCCAGCGCCACCCGGCACGTGCTCGCGGTGCCTCGCCGCCAGGGCTCCTTCGACAGCAGCCGCAGGCACAGCTCGCTGAGCACCCAGGGCACGCGCCGGTTGAGGGCGCCGGGAGTCACGGGCGGATGGTGGATGACGGCCAGCTCCCCCTCGGGCGTCTCCACGTTCTCGAAGGGGTGGCGCGCGGTCAGCATCCAGTAGAGGACGACGCCCAGCGCATACAGGTCATCCGCGGCCGTGGGTGGATAGACGCCCTCGCGCCCCTCGCGCCGGAACATCAGCGCCTCCGGGCTGCGGTAGCGCGGCGTGCCGGGCGGGAGCACTCCGCGCGGCGGACGCGGGGCTTCCGCGGACTCGCCCACGCCGAAGTCCATCAGCACCGGCGTGCCGTCCTCCTCGCGCACCAGGACGTTGGCTTCCTTGATGTCGCGGTGGAGCACGTCCGACGCGTGGGCTGCTTCCAGTCCTCGCGCCATCCCCAGCGCCAGCTCCGCCACGCGGCGCGCGCCGGGGTTCTCCTCCTCCACCCACTGCGCCAGCGGACGCCCGCGCACGTACTCCATGGCCAGGTAGAGCCACTCGGGCGCCTCGGGGGGGAACAGCCCTCCCGCGCGAAAGCCCACCACGTTGTGATGAGCCAGCCGCGTCAGCGTGTCCACCTCTCGCACGGCGCGGTCGCCCAGGTGCTCCAGGGACTGGAGCTTGAGCGCCACGGCCTGCCCGTCACGAGAGGCGCGATACACCACACCGCAGCCTCCCGCGCCCAGCAAGCCCTCCACCGTGTAGCCGGCGATGTCCGTGCCCTCGGGGGCATCCAGGACGAGAAGACCGTTCATGCCACCTCTCCATGTCCGGCCCGACCTCGGGAATGGGGAGACCATAACACGACCTCAGAGGCTGTCTTCTCCTATGAGAGCGCGGTCCTGGGAGGACATCTTGGTGCGGGCATGGCGCGGTGTGGAGGCCGCTGCCCTCAAGGGCAGGTGCCACAGTCCGACTGACAACTCGAGGCGCTGGTGCCGGTTCCACAATGTTCGGTGAACTGACAGATGCCATCCCCGCACTGGTAGATATCCTGCGGGCGAAGGCGCGCCGTCAGGGGGCGGAAGTCGCGGCCCGCGTGCGTGCAGGTGGCGTAGTACGGCAGCGCCGCGCCGCCGCTGCCGACCGCGCGCTGGCAGAGCGACGCGCACATCCCCAGGTGCGTGAGCGGCGGGCAGGACTGCGTGGGGCCCGAGGCCAGTCCACACGTCCGTGACGTGCTCCGGTCCGCCGGGAGGTAGGGCTGGTCATTGGCCGCGAACACGCCCGTGCCGTCGAAGAGGTTGCCGAAGAAGCAGGACTCCGGCTCGCTGAACGTCGCCAATTCCTCCTGCGTATAGGGGATGGGCGGGGTGCCGCTCGCCGCGCTGTTGCCCAGCACGGAGATGGCCACGTGGATTCCATACTTGTTCGCGTGCGCCGCCAGACACGCGGAGATGACCTCCTGCTCCACCACCGTCGCCGAGGCACCGGCGGCCCAGCCCGGCGCCAGGCCCAGCGCGCCATTCCAGGTGTGCAGCGTCCCCGTGAGAGGGTTGGTGAACTGTCTCACCTCCCCGGACGGCACCGCGCACTTCACCACGTACTCCATCACCGAGTCCGCCGTGGCCGGGTCCTGGTTGAACCAGGTCGCGAAGCCGTTTTTCGACAATCCATTCGTCGACAGGCCGTTGGTTGACAAGCCATTGGTTGACAAGCCATTGGTCGACAAGCCGTTGGTGGAGAGTCCATTGCTGGAGAGCTCTCCGCGCCGGGCCCGCGCGACTTCCTCCTCCACTGTCTCGACTCCTACGCCACAGGCCCCCGTCCCGATTCCCAGCACCAGCAGCCCGAGGAGCCCCGCCGCATACCCCATGATGCGGCTCGGATTGGTGGTGACGTGACGACGCGACTGCGAGGCGGATGTGTGGTTCATGCATTCCCCCATGTGTGACGGTCAGCCGTGGCTGACCACCTTGCCGCCCAGCCATTCCAAGTTTCTCAAGCACTGCTGTTGGAATTTGCGGGTACGGCAAGATTTGGGGGCGAGTCGCGTATGTGAATTCCGATGGGTAAAAGTTTTCCCAATCGGGTCGGTTCAAAGACAGTTCATGCGTGCAGTCCATGACCCAGGGGATGGGCCGTGGATTGAAATCAACGGAGGGATGTCATCCCCGGGAGGTGTGGATGGGCTCCGGGAACTCCATGGCGATGGCGGCCGCGGGCGTGAGGGCGAAGCCCTCCGGTCCACGCAGTCTCCAGGCACCCACGTCGGTGACGGGGCCACCGACGACCTCGGACTCGGTGGAGTCACCGCGTGTCTCCGCCTGTCCCAGGTGCAGGCAGAGGTGGACGCGGGCGCGCGCGGGCTCGGCGAGCTTCTGCGCGGTCTGTTGCAGCAGGCGCAGGGCGCGCTCGGCCTCGCGCAGATAGGCGGTGCGCTCCGGGGTGGGGGCACCGTTCTCCAGCGGACGCACGGCGAGCAGCGTGGTGCCGGACTGGAGCGCGAGCAGGAAGCCTCCCGCGCGCAGGCCCTGCTCCAGGCTGTCCAGCACGTCCGCGAGTGCCGCGTACAGGGCGTCGTCGTCCTGCGTGGCGGTGGGCAGCACCACCTCCGCGTGGACGCCGAGCGCCAGCCGGGAGCGGTGCGTGGGCTGCACGGGCTCCTCGGCCGCGTCCGCGAGCGCGGCCAGGAAGGCGCTCACCCCGCCGTAGCGGCGGCTGGCGTCTTTTTCCAGACAGCGCAGCACCACCGCGTCCACGGCGGGGGAGACGGGGGCGATGGCGCTGGGGCGGGGCGGCGGGGCCTCCAGGTGCAGCCGCTCCAACTCCATCCGGTCCTCGCAGAGGAAGGGATAGCGGCCGGTGAGGAGCTGATGCAGGAGCACGCCCAGCGCGTAGATGTCGGTGTGGGCGCCAATGGCGCCGCCTCGGAACTGCTCGGGGGCCATGGCATGGGCGGTGCCCAGCCGCTGGCCGGCGATGGTGAGCCCTTCTTGAGACGGCTCGGCGTGCAGCAGCTTGGCGATGCCGAAGTCGAGCAGCTTCACCCGAGGCTTCTCGCCCTCCTCCACGACGAGGATGTTGCTGGCCTTCAGGTCGCGGTGGACCACGCCCGCGCGGTGGGCGGCCTCCAGCGCGCCGCACACGGGCTCCAGGTACGCGCGGGCGCGGGACGCGGACAGCCGGCCGCGCTCCTGCACCACCTGACCGAGCGTCCGTCCGGTGAGCAGCTCCATGACGTAGTAGGGGCTGCCGTCCGGCATCAGCCCGAAGTCATAGACGTCCACGATGTTGGGGTGGCGAATCTGGTTCACCACGCGGGCCTCGCGCACGAAGCGCTTGAGCATCTCGCCCTGATCCGCCAGGTGGGGGTGCAGCACCTTCACCGCGGCCCTTCGGCCCAGGATGCGGTGCTCGGCCTCGTAGACGCTGCCGTGGCCTCCGGAAGCCAGGAGGGCCTTGAGGACGTACTCACCCGCGAGGGTGCCGGGTCCTCGCTCTCCCCGGTTCGCCTCGCCGCGTCCCCGCTCGGAGCCATGCAGCTCCGCACGCGCCTGGATGCGGAAGGTGCTCTCGGAGTCGGCCGCCATGCGGGGTTGAGCCTAGCACCCGCGCGAAAGACGTGCTGCATGCCCCGGGCCCGAAGTGTCCGCCGCGTCGCGCCAATGTGGAGCGGGCGTTCACCATTCGTCACCTCCGGCGGGGGACGGCGGGGCAGATGTTGCCTGGCGTATGCTGGGGCGGCCCATCACCCCAGGTGGTTGGACGCCGTGGCCCGGGGCTGTTGGATTCTCGGGATGTGACACCACGCGTGCATGCCGGGGGAGGTCGGGCGGACGGACGCGGCGCGGAGGTGCCGGGGGGCTGTGTGATGACGACCTTGGATGACCTCACGACCTGCGCCGGACTGGCGCTGGCTCCACCTTCCTCGACGGGCGCCTGTCTCATCCTCATCAGCACGACGACGCCGGCCGCCATCGGTCGGGCGTTCCGGCTGGAGCCTGGGGAGCACATCATCGGCCGGGGCTCGGATGCCACCGTGCGCATCGACGACCATGGGGTGTCGCGCAAGCATGCCCGCATCGTCCGCGCGCCCGACGGGGGCTGCCATGTCACGGACCTGGAATCCACCAATGGCACGCTGCTCAACGGCACGCCCATCGCCACGGCGGAGCTTCAGGAGGGGGACCGTCTCCAGATTGGCACCGTCACCGTGTTCCGCTTCTCCAAGCGCGAGGTGCTGGAGCAGCGCGAGGAGCAGCTGCGCCAGGCGCTGTCCGCGGCGCGCGTGGGCATCTGGGATTGGAATGCGCAGAGCGGCCGGGTGACGTGGAGCGAACAGGTGGACCGGCTCCTGGGGTTGCCCGTGGGCAAGCTGTCCGGCCGCGCCATGGAGTTGGAGGAGGTGGTGCACCCGGGGGACCTGCCCCGCGTGCGCGAGGCGCTCTCCATCGCGCTGGAGAAGAAGACGCAGGTGGATGTGGAGTATCGGATTGAGCCGCCGGGCAGCGGGTGGCGGTGGATATCCTGCAAGGGCGACGTGCTGTGTGACGCGGCGGGGGTGCCGGCGCGGGTGACGGGCACGGTGATGGACATCACCGCCCGCAAGCAGGCGGAGCAGGAGCTGAACCGCCAGGCGCTCATCTTCGAGAGCATCTACGACGGCGTGGTGATTACGGACCTGGGCGGCGGCATCATCGACTGGAACGCCAGCGCGGAGCGGATGTTCGGCCGCAACAAGTCGGAGGCCATGGGACAGACGTTGTTCCGCGTGCTCCACCCGGACGAGCCGGACCGGATGACGGGCATGGTGCTGGCGGGCCTGGAGAAGCAGGGGCGCTGGAGCGGGGAGCTGGAGTTCAAGCGCCACGACGGCACCACGTGCTGGTGCGAGTCGGTGGTGGTGCCGCTGCGCGACAGCGAGGGGCGCGCCATCGCCAACATCATGGTCCACCGCGACACCTCGGAGCGCAAGCAGCTCCAGGCGCACCTCGTCGTGGCGGACCGGCTGGCGTCGGTGGGCACGCTGGGCGCGGGCGTGGCGCATGAAATCAACAACCCCCTGGCCTACATGCTCGTCAACCTGCACCTCGTGCGGGAGGGCCTGGAGCGGATGGAGAGCCACGTCCCCGCGGCGGCCATCGCCTCGCTGCAGCAGCTGGTGCGCGAGACGACGGAGGGCGCCGAGCGCATCGCCACCATCGTCCGCGACCTGAAGGTCTTCGCGCGCGGCGAGCAGGAGGTGCGGCTGATGCCGGTGGACGTGCGCCGCGCGGTGGAGCTGGCGTGCAAGATGGCGGACAACGTCATCCGTCACCGCGCCCGGCTGGTGACGGAGTTCGAGCCGGTGGCGCCGGTGGAGGCCAGCGAGTCGCGGCTGTGCCAGGTGTTCCTCAACCTGCTGCTCAACGCGGCGCAGGCGATTCCGGAGGATGGCTCGCCGGAGTACGAGCATGAGATTCGCGTCATCATCCGCGCGGGGGACCGGGGCCGGGTGCTGGTGGAGGTGCGGGACACGGGCATGGGGATGACGCCCGAGGTGATGGACCGCATCTTCGACCCGTTCTTCACCACCAAGCCGGTGGGCGTGGGCACGGGGCTGGGGCTGTCCATCTGTCACGGCATCATCGAGTCCATGGGGGGCTCCATCCACGCGGAGAGCGAGCCGGGCCGGGGCAGCACCTTCCGCGTGGTGCTGCGCGCGGCGACGCGGGAGCTGGAGGTGCTGCCGCGCTTGCAGTCGGTGGTGCAGGTGAACGCGCGGGCGCGCATCCTCGTCGTGGATGACGAGCCCAACGTGACGTTGGCGCTCCAGCGCTCGCTGGCGGCGGACCACGAGGTCGCCACGGCGAACAGCGCCCAGGCGGCGCTGCGGCTGCTCAATGAAGGCAGCCGCTTCGACCTCATCTTGTGCGACGTGATGATGCCGGGGATGACGGGCATGGACCTGTACCACGAGCTGGGGCGCTGCGCCCCGGAGCAGGCGGGCCGCATGGTGTTCATGACGGGAGGCGCCTTCACGCCCCGCACGGTGTCCTTCCTGCGGGAGGTGCCGAACTTGAAAATCTCGAAGCCGCTGGACCTCACGCAGCTCCGGGAGCTGGTGGGACGCTCGGCGGAGGCGGGTCGATGAGCGAGCCCGCGGCCTCGCCCGTGACCCCGCGCGCCGGGGTGGCGCACGTCGAGACGGTGCCGCGGGCACATCCCGCCGAGGGCGGCGAGCCCCGGGAGTCGACCGCGCGAGCGCTGGGCATGGGCGGCGTGATTGGCGCGCTCCTGGCGGTCACCAACGTGTCCATGGGGTTGAAGCTGGGCTGGTGGGAGAGCGGCTCGGTGATGGCGGCGGTGCTGGGCTTCGGAGGGATGGCGGCGGTGTCTCGCGCGCGGGGCTCGCCGTACACGCCGCTGGAGAACAACCTCACGCAGGTGACGGCGGTGTCGGTGGGCGCGATGCCCGCGGCGGCGGGGCTGCTGGGGCCCTTGCCCGCGCTGATGCTGCTGGGGATGGACGTGCCCGGCGTGGCCGTGGCGGCGTGGAGCGTGGCGCTGGGCATCCTCGGCGTGCTGGCCGCGCACCTGCTGCGGCGCCGGTTGATGGAGGAGGAGGCGCTGCCGTTCCCCACGGGCATCGCCACCGCGGAGCTCATCACCGCGATGCATGCCTCGGAGCCTCGGGCGAACAAGGGCCGCGGTGTGTGGCTGGTGGTGGCGGGGGTCGTGGCCACGGGCGTCACGGTGCTGCGGGACATCCTCCAGCGCCTTCCGGGCATGGTGGCCGTGCCGGGCTCGGTGGGGGGAGTTCCGGCCGCGTCGCTGGCGTGGGGCGTGGCGTGGAGTCCCATGCTGGTGGCGGTGGGGATGATGGCGGGGCTGCACCTGGGGCTGAGCATGCTGCTGGGCGCGCTCGTGGCGTGGGGGGGACTGTCGCCCTGGCTCGTGAGCACGGGCGTGGTGAAGGAGGCGGGCTACGACTCGCTGCTGTCGTGGCTCACCTGGCCCGGGGTGGGGTTGCTGGTGGGCTCGGCGCTGGTGTCGCTGCTGGCGCAGGCGCGCGACTTCCGGAGCGCGGCCAGGGACCTGCGCTCGCTGGGGCGCGGTGAGCTGCTGCCCCGGTGGGCCTGGGGGTGGGGCGCGGGCGCGGCGTTGCTGTCGCTGGGATTGGGCGTGGCGGTGTTCGGCCTGAGTGTGTCCCAGGTGTTGTTGTCACTGGCGCTGCTGTTGCCACTGTGTGCGGTGTGTGCCCGAGGCGCGGGCCAGGTGGATGTGTCGCCCGTGACGCAGGTGGGGCAGCTGTCCCAGGTGGCCGCGGGGGTGGCGCTGCCGGGGAGCGTGGCCTCCAACATCGGGGTGGGCGGGCTGGTATCGGGCGCCGCGGCGCAGACGGGCGTGAGCCTGTGGGCCCTCAAGGCGGGACACCTGCTGGGCGCCTCCTCGCGGCGGATGCTGGCGGCGCAGCTGTTGGGGGTGCTGGTGGGCTCGCTGGTGAGCGTGCCGGCCTATCTGCTGCTGACGCGGGCGTATGGCCTGGGCTCGCAGGCGCTGCCCGCGCCCTTCTCTCATCAGTTCCGCGCGGTGGCGGAGCTGGCGGCGCGCGGACTGGAGGGGATGCCGGCGCACGCGGCGCTCGCGGGCGCCGTGGCCGCGGGGGTGGGGGCGCTCCTGACGCTGCTGGCGCGGGGGCGCATGGCGCGGTGGGTGCCTTCTCCAGTGGCCATGGGCATCGGCTTCATTCTCCCCGCCTACTTCGCGGTGACGCTGTGTCTGGGAGGTGTCATCGCGGCCATTGCCCGGTGGCGGTGGCCCCAGGTGACGGGGCGCAACGTGCCCGCGCTGGCTGCGGGCGCCATCGCCGCGGAGTCCCTGGTGGGCGTGCTCATCGGCGCGCTCAAGCTGCTGGGCGTCATGTCCTGACGGGGGGCTCGGTGAGGGCGCGGGTTTTCTGGGGGTGGCTTTTCCGCCGTCCCGGGTATTCTTCGCAACCTCATGATTGGTGCAATTGAATTTCAGGAGATTGCGAACCGGTTCTTTCCCCTGACGCGGAGGGGCTGGACGGTGGGGTGGTCCAGGGACGTGATGCCGTCCGAGGACCACAAGACCTGCGTGGAGGAGACGGAGGACTCGCTCACGCTCCACCTGGCCGCGCTGGAGAAGGACGAGGCCGGAGCCTTCCTGGGGGCCCAGACTTGGGAGGCCCCCCTCAAGCGGGAGTTGCTCACGGAGGCGCGCCTCGTCGCCTGGCTGGAGGCGTTGGGCCGCGTCCTCGAGACGAAGGAGCACGAGCCGTTCGGCTCCGTCGACTGGTGCCTGGAGACGCTGGAGGACCCCCGGTACAACTCCGTGGAGGAGTTCGAGGCGTATCTGCGCAACCCCTCCGTACCGCTCACGTACTTCGAGCAGACGGATGCGGAGTACCCGGAGTTCGTGCGGAGCCACCGCCCGGAGCCTCGGGGCGTGCTCCTCCAGAATCGCGCGCAGGCCTTGGAGAAGGCGCTGGCGCGGCACGAGGGGGTGGCGGCGCGCTTCGCCCGGACGCATGGCCTGTACCTGCCGAAGCAGGCGGCGGTGACGTTCGCCTTCTTCGACAGCCTCACCTCGGCGGAGTGGCAGGCGCCGAAGTACCTCATGGGCATCTCGCCCTCGAACGTGGGCGTCGGGTTCCTGAGTCACTACTCGGAGGAGGCCTTCGCGTGGCCGCTCAAGGACGGGCTCGACGAGCGCATCCACTACCTCCGGCCCGAGACGCTGCCCGAGACACCGCTGATGTTCATCGCGGACTTCGCCTCGTTCGCCTTCTTCTTCGACGACCCGGGGTTCCACCCGAGCGGCGTGGTCCACAGCAAGATGGACCACCAGACACGCTGGATTGGCGAGACGTTCCTCGACTTCTTCCGGGACTGGGCGGACGAGGTCCTGAAGCATCCCACGCTGCACCTGACGGGCGAGTCGGGGGTGACGGCGCAGCTCGGCCTGGACCCCGCGGACGTCGTCAAGCGGGACTACTTCCTCGTGCGGATGTTCAAGGAGGCCGTCGAGGACTTCCTGGAGCTGTCGAAGGATATCCGCCTGGAAGACCGGGCGAAGATGCGCCGCTCCTACGCGGAGCGCACCCTGCTCGCGGGACAGCCTGGCGGCGTGGGCATCGCGACGGACCTGGGAGATGGCGAGGGCTTCGAGTTCCCCTCGGACTATCACTCCTCCGAGTCACGGCCCGCGGTGCTGGAGGCGGTGGCGCGTGCGCGCGCGCGGCTTCGCGAAGGAGACCCTCGCTACGCGCTGGCGCTGGGCCGGGAGCTTCACGGGTCCGTCCGTTCCCTGGAGCGCGAGGTCTTCACGCGGGAGCACCAGGGCCCGCCCCCTCCCTGGCAGGACGAGGCGAAGGAGCTGCTGACGGGGGCCTACCGCGCGCTCGGGTGGGAGGCGCTGGCGCGCAAGGTGGAGGTCCACCACGCGCACCGGAACTTCTTCATGGAGAGTGTCTTTGATTTTCCCTGAGGTCCCGCGCGCGCTCCAGTGAGCGGCGCAGGCGGGCCTCCATGAGGTTGGGAATCCGCGAGGCCAGCTGGAGCGCGTCCGTCAGGATGTGCACGGCCTCGCGGGGCTCACCGCGCCGCAGCGCCGCCAGGCCCATCATCTCCAGCACCTCGAGCGGCTCCTGCTCCACGGACACCTGGCTGGAGCGCTCCCGCAGGGTGCGCCAGTCCTCCGCCGAGGCGTCCTGCGTGGCGAGCTCCACCATGGAGATGAGCACCTCCTCCGACGGGCTCAGCTCCATGCCGGTGCGGCCCTCGGTGAGCACCTGCCGCACCTGCGCGAGCAGCTCGCGCGCCCGCGTCTGTCGCCCCATCCACGCGAGCGTGCGCGCCTGGAGCAGCAGGGCCCAGGGGCGCGACGCGACCTCGGGGTGTCTGCGCTCCAGGGTGATGGCCCGCGAGATGTGGGGCGCGGCGGCCTCGGCGTCTCCGGCTTGGTAGTGCAGCTCACCGAGGTTGTGCTCGGCGAAGTACTCCCAGCCCACCATGCCCAGCTCGCGCCCCAGGTGCATGAAGCGCTCCTGGTCCTTCAGCGCGTTGGCCAGGTCCCTCCGCGCCACCCACAGGTTGCGGCGGTTGTTGATGGCGCTGCCCAGGTGGAAGAGGTCTCCGCGCTCCGTGCACGAGGCGACGACCTCGGAGAGCACCCGGTCCGTCTCGTCGATGTCGCCCAGGTTGGGGAGCATGACGGCGAGCAGGAGCTGCGACACCACCTGCGTCTCGTAGCCCGCGTCGCCCAGGCGCCGGGCAATCTCCGCCGCGGCCTCCAGCGGCTCGCGGGCCTCCGCCCATTCGCCCTTGCGGAACAGCGCGCGGCCCACCGCGAGCAGCAGCCGGCCCTGCACGTAGGGAGAGCCCACGCTCGCGGACTTCTCCTGCGCCTCCAGCGCGCGGGCCTCGCTGGTGGGATAGTCATTCACCCAGTCCAGGGCCATGGCCTCGTCGAGCAGCAGCTCCACCTCCGCCCGCTTGTCGCCCCGTCGGCGCGCGCGCTCAAGGGCGGCGGCGAAGTCCGCCAGCGAGTCGTCATACCGGCCGATGCGGATGCGCATCAGCCCCCGGCCCCGCAGCGCGGTGAGGCAGCGCAGCTCGTCCTCGGTGTCCAGCAGCTCCAGCGCGCGCGTGTACATGGCCTCCGCTTCGAGGAACGCGTGGCGTCCGCGCGCGGACTCGGCCAGGTCGATGGAGAGCGCGGCGGCCTCGTCGCGCATGTCCGCGGCGGCGGCGTGCAGCGCGAGGCGGGGCAGGCGCTGCCGCTCGCTCGAGCCCGCGTGGCCCAGGTAGTAGCGATAGGCCGCGCGGTGGATGCGCTGGCGCTCGGCGGCGGGGAGCGTGGCCGCCACCGCGTCGCGCAGGAGCTCGTTGCGGAAGCTCAAGCCCTCCAGCCGGTGCGAGACGAGGAGCCCCGAGTCGAGCAGCCGCCGCGTGGCATGGCCCGCATCCAGCGGGAAGCCTCCGGCCGCGCCGTCGCGCTCCAGCTCCCGCACCACGCCCTCGGCGGTGGCCGCGGTGAAGTCCGTGCCCAGCAGTGCGCACAGCCTCGCGTGCGCGGCCAGGGCGGGTGGCAGTGCTCCCAGCTCGCGGTCCGCCAGCCACTCCACCAGCCGCAGCTCGGGCACCTTCTCCAGGCCGTCGGTGACCAGGTACCAGCTGCCCCCTGGCGCGCGCTGCCGCACCAGGCCCTGGCGCTTGAGGCCGCGCACCAGCTCCACCATGTAGAGCGGCACGTGCTGCGCGCGCTCGACGATGCGCTCCACCGCCTGCGCGGGCACGTTCTCCACCGGCTTGAGGAGCATGCGGCACATCTCCTGGGCCTGGGGCGCGGAGAGCGCGCGCAGGGACAGGGTGACCTGCCGCGCCGCGCGAGTCCCCCACAGCGGGCGGCTCTTCTCGAACCCCGGGCGCGCGAGCACGCACACCCAGATGGGGACGCTGGCCTCGGCCAGGCACGCGTACTCCAGCGCGTCCAGCGCGGTCTCCTCCGCGAAGTGCGCGTCGTCGATGACCAGGCACAGCGGACGCTCGCGCGCGGTGGAGGCGAGCATCTCCCCCGTGGCGCGCATGGCCAGCGAGCGCAGCGCGCCGGGCGCCGCCGCCCAGCTCTGCAGCTCCGGCCCGCCCGGTGCGTACCACCCGAGCGTCGCGGCCACGCCGGGCCACAGCTCCGTGCCCAGCGTGGGGCCCAGCCGCAGCATGATGGCCGCGCGGCCCTGCTCCTCCGTGTCCGTGTCGTCGCGCTCGAAGGCGTTGAGGGCGCAGCGCAGGAGCGTGCGCAGCGTGCCGTCCGGGTCGCCCTGCACGGGCTCGCGCGAGCGGGTGCTGTAGATGCGCGCGAGCGGCAGCTGCACCTGGAGCTCGCGGGCGAGCGCCGCGGCGAGGTGGCTCTTGCCCAGCCCCCGCTCCCCCATGACGGTGACCAGCGTGGGCGCGGCTCCTCCCATCGCCGTCCGGGCGCTGTCCACCAGCGAGGCCAGCTCCAGCTCGCGGCCCACCAACACCTCGCTGCCCAACTGCAGCACGGTGATGTCCGGACGCGGCGCCGCGCCCGGGGACGCGGGACGCAGCACGCCGGGGTGGCCGGGCACGTCCATGCAGGGCACCTCGGGCACCGCTTCCGCGGCGGCGGGTGACAGCAGGAGCCCCTGCGCGTCGGCGCCCGTGGGGTAGCGGTCCGCGCGCGAGAAGATGGCGCCCAGGTAGCGCGGCGTGCCGGTGGGGCGGCGCTGCACGGTGACGGCGGACACATCCACCAGGGCGTGGGTGGCCAGGCCCCGCTCGGCCAGGCCCTCCGCGGCGCGCATGGCGCGGCGCACGGGGTTCTCTCCCACGTCCGGGTCGAACACGGCGGCGATGCGCGGCCCGTCCGTGAAGGCCAGGTGTCCGCCGTAGGAGGCCAGCCCCTTCTGCACGCTGACGGGGTTGGCGCGCGAGGTGAGGAAGAGCACCGCCACCGAGCGCCGCACCTGCGCGGGCCTGGGCTCCCCCGGCGCCGACGGCCGAGGTGTCACCGGGTCGACGGGACGGTGCGCATGGCTGAAGGCCGCGCGCAGGGCGCTCGCCAGCGCGGCGGCATCCTCGGGCCGCCGGGCGCGCTCCTTGGCCAGACACCGCAGGACGACCTCCTCCAGCGCGGGAGGCACCGGCGCGAAGTCGGACGGAGGCGGAGGGCGCAAGGCCAGGTGCGCTTGCAGCACGTCCGGCGTGGGGCCGAAGAAGGGCGGCCGGCCGGTGAGCATCTCGTAGAGCAGCACGCCCAGCGCATACACGTCCGTGCGCGTGTCGACGTCCGAGTTTCCCGCGCACTGCTCGGGCGCCATGTACTCCGCGGTGCCCGCGAAGCCGGAGTTGTCGCTGACGGAGAGCCCCTCGCCGGGCAGCGTGGCGCCCTCCACGGGAGAGGTGCCTCGCACCAAGCCGAAGTCGAAGACACGCACCTGCCCGCCGCCGTCCTCGTTGAGGAAGAGGTGCTCGGGCTTCAAGTCACAGTGGGCCAGGCCCTGCTCATGGACACGCGCCACGGTGTCCGCCACGGACAGGGCCAGCGCGGGGAGCTCCTGCGCCGGCACGGGCCCCGAGGCACGCGCCAGCCGCTCCGCCAGCGTGGGCAGCGGCACGTGCTCCATGACGAGGAAGCGCACGTCACCGGCCAGCACGCCCACTTCATACAGCGCGGGCACGGTGGGCGGCCCCAGCACACGCAGCGCGGCGGACTCGCGGAGGAGCTGTGCGCGCGCAAGGGCATTGCCCGTCCGCGCCAGCTTGATGGCCACCCGATGCTGGTCCGTTTCGCGCCACGCTCCCAGCAGCACGCCGAAGCCGCCATGCGCGAGGACACCATCGACGCGATAGCCAGGGATGCGCGGCGGCTCCAGCTCCTCGGGCGTCAGCCGTCCGACCCCGTCCGAGGGAGCGTTTGGCGGGCATGGCGCATGGGAGCCTTCCCAGCGCCGCCCACATGTCTGGCAGCGCGGCACGAGCCGCACTCTACGCCAAACGCCGTGAGGATTCAGAAGCCCCCCGGCCGGGCGGGCCCCAGGGTCCCTCTCGCATCACCTGACGCTCGAGGCCCACGCCCTCATTGCCTCACCTTGGAGCGGGTGCTGTCATCAGGACTTCCACGCAGGAGCGCGCACCCGATGAGCCTGGCGAAGAAGCTGAACCTCAAGGAGGGCATGAAGGCCCGAGTCATCGGCAGGCCCACCGGCGTCGACCTGGATGATGTCGCGACGACCCCGTCCTCGAAGGCCGAGGCGTTGCTCATCTTCGTCCAAAGCATGAAGGACGTGGATGCGAAGTGCGCGCCCCTCATTGCATCCGCGCGGGAGGACCGGGTGGCGTGGCTGGCCTATCCCAAGGCGGGGCAGCTGGGCACGGACCTCAACCGCGACCTCCTCGCGGCGCGGCTGGAGCAGGACGGCATCCAGTGCGTGCGCATGGTGTCGCTCGACACGGTGTGGAGCGCCATGCGCTTCCGTCCCGCGACGTGAGCTACACTGCCCCCATGGCCTATGTGGATGGTTTCCTGTTGCCGGTGCCCACGAAGAACCTCGCCGCCTACCGCAAGGTGTCTCGTCAGGCGGGCAAGATTTGGATGGAGTACGGCGCCTTGGCTTACACCGAGTGCGTCGCGGATGACCTCGACGACGAGCGCCGGGCCATGTTCGCCCGGAGCGTGAAGTTGAAGCCAGATGAGACGCTGGTGTTCTCCTGGATTCTCTACAAGTCGCGCGCGGAGCGGAACCGCATCAACAAGAAGGTGACGGCGGACCCTCGGCTGAAGGCCCCGGAGGCCATGCCCTTCGACATGAAGCGCATGGTGTGGGGCGGCTTCAAGACGCTGGTGCAACTGTAGACAAGGACTCGACGGCGTCCGGCGGTGGGAGGGGAAGAACCCGCCGGACGCCGTGAGCGACTTACGGAACTTCGAGGGCGCGCAGGACGGTGGCGTCGGAGTCCGGGGCGCGCACGCGCAACAGCAGCGCGGCGCCGGACTTCGCGGACGACAGGATGTTGGCCGCTTCGGACGCGCTGCCCACCTTGCCGTCACCCACCTGCACCAGCACCATGCCGGGCATCAGGCCCGCGCGCTCGGCGGGGCTGCCGGGCTCCACCGCGGTGATTTGAGCGCCGGAGCCCTCCGCGTCCCGCAGGCCGATGCCCAGCCTGCGCGTGGTGGGCGAAGGCGCGTTGCGCGGGGTGACTTCCTCCTCGCCGCGCTGGGCGGGGCGCGTGCCCAGCGTCACGTCCACCGTCAGGGGCTTGCCGCCGCGCATCAGCTCCACCTTCACGCGACTGTCGGGCTTGAGCAGCGCCACGGCGCGGGTGAGGGCTCCAGCCGAGTCCACCGCGCGGCCTCCGACGGAGGTGATGATGTCCTCTTCTCGCAGGCCGCCGCGGTCACCGGGGCCGCCTCGGTTGACGCCGGCCACCACCGCGCCCTTGTTGGCGTCCACCTTGAGGGCGCGCGCCAGCTCGGGCGTGAGGTCCTGGATGGCCAGGCCCAGCCAGCCGCGGCGCACCACGCCCGTCTCCTGGAGCTGGGGCAAGAGCGCCTGGATGAGCTTGCTGGGCACGGCGAAGCCGATGCCGCTGGCGCCGCCGATGATGGCGGTGTTCATGCCGATGACTTCCCCGCGCATGTTGAACAGCGGGCCGCCGGAGTTGCCGGGGTTGATGGCCGCGTCCGTCTGGAGGAAGTCGTCGTAGGGGCCCGCGTGGATGTTGCGGGCGCGAGCGGAGAGGATGCCGGCGCTGACGCTGTAGTCCAGGCCGAACGGGTTGCCGATGGCCATCACCGCGTCGCCCACGCGCACCGCGTCCGAGTCACCCAGCGGCACGGCCGGGAGGTTTCCGGGCGCGCCCTTGAGCTTGAGCAGCGCCACGTCGGTGAGCGGGTCTCTTCCGAGCACCTCGGCCTCGAAGGAGCGTCCGTCCTGCAGCTTCACGCGCACGACGTCCGCGTCCTCCACCACGTGGTTGTTGGTGAGGACGGTGCCGGAGGGGTCGATGATGAAGCCCGAGCCCAAGCCCTGGCGAGGCTGTGAGTTGCCCTCCATGCCGGGCGGCATGCCGAAGCGCTCCGCGAAGCCGGGCGGCAGGCCCTGCATGCCGGACATGCGGCGGGGGCGCGACTGCACCTCGACGTAGACGACGGAGCCCTTCACCGAGTCGACCAGCGGCGCGAGCGACGTCACGGTGCCGGCGGTCGCGGGGTTGAAGCGCGCGGGCTGCACGGCCACGCCCGACGGCGTGGTGGCGGCTGCTGCCGACGTGACGGCGGCGGGGTTGGGCGCGCCGAGCGCCTGGGCCTGTCCACACCCGAAGCCCAGCGTCGCGACGGGCAGGAGAGCCAAGGCGCCAAGGAAGCGGCGAGAGGGGAGCGAGCAGGCCATCGTTCGTTCTCCGTGCGGCCGGAAGACCTCCGGCCCGCGGCATGGGTTGAAGTTCAAGGTTCGGCCCGGACGTGGGGTGGACGTGAAGCGCCACCCCCTGGAGGTGGAAAGGTCTGCCGCTGGTCGTCCCCCGACTCCCGACGGCACCATTACTGGGGCTCGCCTCGCGAGGCCCCACGTCCGAACCGATGTTCGCGGTCTAGTGCAGGTGTCGGGCCAGGGCCTTCGGGGAGGGGTTTCCCTCTGAGGGTGGGGGCAGGGGGGCGGAATGGGGCGGGGCAAAGTGCCCCGTTCGGGGCAAATCTCCCCGGGGCGTTCTGCCGCTCGCGCCTGGGAGGGAGGTGGCACGTCGAATGCTCTGCGCCAGGACCGCCTCACCTCGCTGGGGGCCTCGAAGCAGAGAGGCCCTCCCAGGGGATGGGCAGCCCACCTCGCTGATAGGAGTCGACTTGATGGAGCGCGACGAGGAGCAGACGCAGTCGAGTGAGTGGCCGTGGCCGGTGGAGGCGGAGACGGGGCGGCGGGCGCGGGTGTTGGTGGCGGAGGACCAGCCGGAGATGCGGGCGCTCCTGCATCGGGCGCTGAAGCGCCGGGGCTACGAGGTGGTGGAGGCCTCGGATGGGCCGGGCCTGGTGCAGGCCATCATCGATGGGCTGCTGGCCGAGCAGACGCTGGTTCCGGACCTCATCATCACGGACGTGCGGATGCCTGGGTATTCGGGCCTGGAGGTGGTGGCTCGGCTGCGGCGCGAGGGGTGGAAGACGCCGGTCATCCTGATTACAGCGTTCGGGGATGCGCAGCTGCATCAGGAAGCGGAGCTGTTGGGCGCGGCGCGGGTGTTGGACAAGCCGTTCGCGATGGAGGATTTGTGTGGCGCGGCGGAGGCGCTCGTTCCTCCGGTCCGTTGAGTGGTTGGTTGCCCTGCGTGGGCGATGTGGGGCGTGGGTGAGCAGTCTCGAGGAGTGGTGTCCCGGGCCTTGTTGAGGCGAGGGGTCCTCGCCTTGTTGCCGTTGGTGTTGTTGTCGTTGGCGTTCCTGGTCATGCGGCACGAGCTGCGTGAGCTGAGCGCGGCGGCGATGATGCGGGCGTTGACGTCGATTCCTCGCGAGCGCATCGCGTGGGCGGTGGTGTGCGCGGCGAGCAACTACCTGGCGTTGACGTTGTATGACGTCTTGGCGTTGAGGCACCTGGGGCGGCGGTTGCCGTACCGGCAGGTGGGCTTCACGTCCTTCGTCGGCTATGCGTTTGGCCACAACATCGGGATGTCTTTCCTGACGGGCGGCGGCGTTCGCTACCGGCTGTATTCGGCGCGCGGGTTGAGTGCGTGGGATGTGGCGCGGGTGGGGACGTTCAACGCGCTGACGTTCTGGTCGGGGTTGTTGGCGGTGGCGGGGGTGGCGCTGGTGGTGGACGCGGGGCAGGGGGCGATGTCCGCGCTGTCGTTGAGGCCAGGGGTGGCGCGGGGGTTGGGGTTGGGGATGTTGGGGGTGTTGGGGGCGTACCTGGTGGCGTGCGCGCGGGTGAGGCGGACGCTGAAGGTGCCGAGGTTGGGGGTGGAGTTGTCGTTGCCGACGTGGAGGCTGGCGGTGGCGCAGGTGGTGGTGTCGTGTCTGGACTGGACGTTGGGGGCGATGGTGTTGTGGGTGCTGTTGCCGCAGGGGGTGGGGATTCAGCCCGCGAGCATGGTGGCGTTGTTCGCGGTGGCGCAGTTGTTGGGGATCGCGAGCCAGGTGCCGGGTGGGCTGGGAGTGTTCGACTCGGTGATTCTGGCGGCGCTGACGCCCGAGGTGCCCGGGGCGGTGGTGCTGGGCACGCTGGTGGTGTACCGCGTCGTCTATTACCTGCTGCCTTTCGCCGTGGCCTCGCTGATGCTGGCGGGCCATGAGCTGTCATTGCATCGAGGACAGGTGGCGCAGTGGCGGGGGCGCAGAAGGCAGGCGGGGTGAAGGCATGACCCGCTCTCAGGTCAGAGCGGGTCGTGGAGAGGGCTCCGCTACTTATTGAAGGTCGCGCAGACCGAGTTCCCGTTCAGGGCACGCAAGCCCATGGTGATGGTCGTCGTCATGGGAGGAACGCAGATGCTGAGATTGAACTCCGCTGATTGGCCGTTGTTCGACATCGAGTAGCCGGTAATCAGCAAGTTGCCAGCTATGACGGAACCGGACGGCCGGAAAAAGTCAAAGGCGAGCGTTTCGGTAGTGCTCGGGAGTTCGCCCGCTTGAGTTGCATACACCTTGACGCGAGCGCGAACCGTATCACGGTCTGACATGCAGAACAGGTGCGGCCCCCAGAGAACAGGCGTCACACTGTAGATGACCGGCCCACGGACCCCATCCTGTCCGACCACCTTGTTCCAGGTCGGAGGGTATGTCGCGAAGTTTGAGCATTCGGCCGGGGCCACATCGACACAGGTGGAGGTCGCCGTCGAACAGTACTCGCCGTAGCCGCAGCCACTCGGCTGAGGCAGGGACGGGTCACAGCTGGCTCCAACGACAGACTGGCTGACGGACTCCGCCGAAGTCGTCTCCCCACCCTCCTGCGGGCCCGGCCCACAGGCCACGGTCATGAGCGCCACCGCACCAACAATCTGATTCAGCTTCCGCATAGGTTCCCCAATCACAAGTCCCACCGGTTCGTGGGCGGCGCGTGATACCAAGCGCTCCCGCAAGTTCAAACGATCAGGGCCAGAATCCATGCCTGTTTGCCGGTCCTTGTGCGCTGCTTCGTCCAGACCCCGGGTCGGTTGTGCCGGCCCTCGTTTCCTGCTTGCGTGGGCGCCTCGATGCGCATGAATCCAACAGCATGGCTGTCGGCGCTGGGTGTTCTGGTCATGGGGATGAGTAACGGCTGTGGTGGGGCGCCGGCGCACCGGCGTGTGACCGAGAACACGCTCTCGCGGAAGGTGGCGCGCATCGTGAAGGAGTATCCGCACTCCACCGAGGCCTTCACCCAGGGCCTCGTCTTCCACCAGGGCCGTCTGTTCGAGAGCACCGGCCACCAAGGCACCCTGCGCGAAATCTCCCTCGAGTCCGCCACCCCACTCTGGATGGAGCGCCTGGGAGACATCTTCGCGGAGGGCCTCGCCACCGACGGCGAGCACCTCTACCAGCTCACCTGGACCGAAGGTCAGCTCTTCACCTGGAGCGGCCTGCCCCCCACACGCCTGCGCACCACGCGCTACTCCGGCGAGGGCTGGGGCCTCTGCTACTGGCAGGGCAAGCTCATCCGCAGCGACGGCTCCTCCACGCTGACCTTCCACGCCCCCGACACCTTCGAGCCCCTGAGCACCCTCGAGGTCACCCTCAACGGCCAACCCCAGGACCAGCTCAACGAGCTCGAGTGCGCCAACGGCGTCATCTACGCCAACGTCTGGCACTCCGCCTACGTCCTCGAAATCGACCCCACCAGCGGCCACGTCACGGGCCTCATCGACGCCTCCGCCCTCGTGCGCGCCGCAGGCCCCCAGCTCAACCGCCCCGATGCCGTCCTCAACGGCATCGCCGTGGAGCCCGGCACCGGACGCATGCTGATGACCGGCAAGCTCTGGCCCAAGCTCTTCGAAGTGCGCCTGGACCCCGTGGACTGAACCCCGCCCCTCAGGGCTTCTTCGCTTCGTCGTCCCGCTCCAGCTTGCGGTACAGCGTCTTGCGGTCCACGCCGAGAATCCGCGCCGCCAGCGTGCGGCTCCCACCCACCGTCTCCAGTACCCGGTGGATGTACTTCCGCTCCAGCTCCTCCAGCGTCACCAGCTCCGAGGGGTCCGTGTTCTCCGCCGCCCCCTTGGGCTGGCTGTAGTTCCGGATGCGCTCGGGCAGGTCATCCACCGTGAGCTGCTCGAACGACGTGAGCGCCACCGCGCGCTCCATGCAGTTCTGCAGCTCGCGCACGTTCCCTGGCCACCCATACGTCAGGAGCCGCTGCGCCGCCGCGGGAGACAGCCCCACCACCCGCTTGTTGTTCCTCGCGGCGAACTGCTCGATGAACCGCTGCGACAACAACAACACGTCATTCCCTCGCGCCCGCAGCGGCGGCAGCTCCACCCCAATCACATTCAGCCGGTAGTACAAATCCTCACGGAACCGGCCCTCCTCCACCGCCAGCTCCAAGTCCCTGTTCGTCGCCGCGACGATGCGCGCATCGAATGGAACCTCCGTGTCCCCACCCACCGGGCGCACCATCCGCTCCTGCAGCGCCCGCAGGAGCTTCGGCTGGAGCGTGAGCGGCAGCTCGCCCACCTCGTCCAGGAACAGCGTCCCGCCATGTGCCTGCACGAAGAGGCCCGTGCGCGCCGCCTTCGCGTCCGTGAACGCCCCCTTCGCGTGCCCGAACAGCTCACTCTCCAGCAGCGCCTCCGGCATCGCCGCGCAGTTGAGCGCGACGAAGGGCCCCTCGGCCCGCCGCCCTCGCGTGTGCACCGCGCGCGCGGCCACCTCCTTCCCCGTCCCGCTCTCCCCCGTAATCAGCACCGTGGAGTCCAGGTCCGCCACGCGGTCGATGAGCGCATACGCCTGCTGCATCGCGGTGCTCTCGCCCACCACCGCGCCGCTGTCCTGTCTGCGCCCCAGCTCCTGCCGCAGCCGGCGCACCTCGTCCCGGAGCGCCCGGTGCTGCACCGCCCGCTCCAGCACCAGCACCAGCGCGTCCACGTCGATGGGCTTGGTGACGAAGTCGTACGCCCCCGCGCGGATGGCGGCCACCGCCGTCTCCAGGCTCCCGAAGGCCGTCACCACGATGACCGGGATGTCCGGCCGGTTGAGCACGATGCGCTCACACAGCGCCAGCCCATCCATCCCCGGCATGCGCAGGTCCGTCAGCACCACGTCGAAGTCCTCGGTGGCAAGCCGCGTGAGCGCCTCGTCCGCCGACCCGAGCGCCACGGGCGCATAGCCCCGGCGCGTCAGTCCCTTCTCCAACAAGGCGCGCATCTCGCGCTCGTCCTCGACCATCAGGACGCGGCCTGGCATGTGTCCCCTCCGCTCGGCAGGTAGATGGAGAAGCAGCTACCGCGTCCCAGCTCGCTTCGCACGGCAATCCAGCCGCCATGGTCTCTCACCAGACCGTAGGACACGGACAACCCCAGCCCCGTGCCCTCGCCCACGTCCTTCGTGGTGAAGAACGGCTCGAACACGTGGCCCAGGACGTCCGGCGCGATGCCAGGGCCCTCGTCCTCCACGTCGACCCGCACGTAGCTGCCCTCGGCGCCGCCCACGTCCTGGGGCGGCGTCGCCCGAATGAGGGCCGCGCGCACGCTCACCGTCCCCGGCTTGCTCATGGCCTGCAAGGCGTTCATCACCAGGTTCGTCAGCACCTGCTGCACCTGTCCTCCATCCGCCTCCAGCATGACATCTGGCGGCACGTCTTCCACCAGGGTGATGCTCTTCTTCGAGGCCATGGGCTTCAGCAAGCTCAGCGAGCGCGCGACCAACTCCCGCACCTCCTCCGGCGCCCGGTGGGGAGCCCGCCGCCGCGCGAAGTCGAGCAACTGCCGGATGATGCCCGTCATGTGCTGCGTCTGCTGGGTGATGATGCGCGCGCACTCGGCGACCTCCTCTCCCTCCGCCTCGCCCGAGGAGATCATCTTCGAGCGGCCCATCACCACGTTGAGCGGCGTGCCCAATTCGTGCGCCACACCCGAGGCCAGCTTGCCCACCGTGGTGAGCCGGTCCGCGTGACGCAAGTGCTCCACCGCGGCCAGTCGCGCCGTCGTCTCCGTCGACAACCGCGAGCGGGTCTCCTCGAGCTGCTCACCCATGCGGTTCATCGCGTTGGCCAGCGTGGTGAGCTCGTCCCCGCGTCGCTTCGGCGGCAGCCGCACGCGCGCCGTCAAATCTCCCTGGCCGAAGCTGTGCGCGAGCTGGACCAATTGGTCCACCGGCTCGCCGACGAGCCGCCGCCCCATGGCCATGGCCACGATGAAGAACGCGAAGGTGATGGTGCCCGTGGCGACGATGGTGCCCACCACCGTGACGAAGACGTGCTGACGCTCCTCGCCCAGGGACTCGGTGATTTCGATGGCGCCGAAGCGTCGGCCGACGCCCAGGCCGATGAAGACCGGCGTGTAGGAGTGCAGCAGGCCGGGGGCGGGCTCCGGGTCCACCATGGAGCCGTCCTTGCCCTGGCGCAGCGTGGCCAGCAGGCGAGGCGGAAAGCCGACGAGGGACGGAGTCCCCGGGCCCCCATCCAACCAGACCCAGCGCAGGTGGACCTGCTCCTGGAAGTTGTTGGACTGGTGCAGGAGGTTCAGCGCTTCACGCTCACCGGCCAGCTCCCAGGCCTTGCTGATGGTCCCCGCGAGCGCGTGGCCGAGCAACCGGTGGTCGTGCTGCATGTCCAGCGCCGAGCGCTCCAGCTCCCGGCGAACCTGGATGACCTGCAGCCCGGCGATGACCGCCACGGCGAGCAGGACGAGGGCGAGGGTGAACTTACGGGCGAGTCTCACGGTGGCTCGAGGCTGTTCCGGTCCATGCACATGGGAGGGGTCGACAACGCATGGACCGGAAGGAAGTACTCAGAAACTACCGCGATGGCCGCGGGAAGAAATCAATGAGTCGTGCCGGAGTCCTTGGCGGGCGTGGGAGCGCCCTTGGCGTGGGCCGCATGCTTGTGGGCGGGCTTGGCCTTGGCGTCGGCGGGCTTCGCGGCTGCCTCGGCCGCGGGCTTCGGTGTCGCGGGGGCCTTGGGGGTCGCGGCCATCGCGCCCATCGAAACCAGTGAAAGGCCCACGGCGAGGGGAAGGAATCGCTTCATCGGTGTCCTCCGGTCGACCCCGTGATGACTCACGAGGTTCGCGGAGGGCTAGAGCATCCGTCGTGCCAGGAGCGGCGCGGGACGTTTCCCTCTGAGAGGGAGCCCCGGTGGGGTGGAAGGGCCCACCGGGGCCGGGGCACATTGCCCCAGTCGGGGCGAAGTGCCCCCGCTTCACGGCCTCAGGGCAGCGCCACCACGTCGCTGACCAGCGAGAACCCGCTGGCCGGGCAGGCGGCGATGGGCGGCTGCGAAGTGTCCTTCAGTCCACGCCGCTCGACGAGCGTGTTGCCCACCACCTCGTGTACGAAGATGCGCCCGCCGTTGGTGTCACCCACGTAGGCACGCTGGCCCACCACGGCGAAGCGGCCCGCGGCGGGGATGGCGCAGCCGCTGGCCCCGGGCGCGCACGCCACGGGCGCGGTGGCCACGACCTGGTCCTGTGCGTCCAGGAGGACCAGGCCCGTCTTCTCCACGGACAGCAGGTTGTAGTTGGCGTCGTAGTTCGCCTTGCCGCTGCAGCTCACCAGGAGCTGCTCACCGACGGAGGCCACGGAGCCCGGGTTGAGGCAGTCGGCGCCCAGCTCGATGAGGCTCACGGTGTTGTTGGCTGGGTTGATGCGCGCGAGGAACCCCGGGCCGCCAGGGCTGTAGGTGGCGGGGTTCAGGTTGTTGAGCGCGACGTACAGCATATCTCGGTGCGCGGTGATGCCCGCGGGCGTGGGCAGGGTGGTGTTGTTGGGGAAGGGCTTGAGCGCGGCGCCCGTGGGCAGGTCGATGGTGTCCACCACGCGAGGCCGGAGCGGGTTGGCCAGGGAGACACGCAGCACGCGGCCACCGAAGGTCGGGTCGCCCATCAGGTTGCCATAGAGGGTGATCCACAGCTCCTCGCGAAGCAGCGCCATGGCGAACGGGTTGGTGTTGGCGCCGAAGGGCACGTTGCCGATGTCGCTGAAGGTGATGCCGTCGGGGAAGCGGGCACCCGGGGGCGCGCCAGGGATGGCTGCTTCATCGCGCCGCAGGACCTGGATGGTGTTGTCCGTGGAGTTGAGGATGTAGATGAGCGGGTCCCGGACGATGAACTGATTGGGCGCGCGGCCCGTGTCGTTGCGCGCGGGCAGGACGCCGTAGTCACCCAGTCGTGCCTGCACCAGCTTGTTCGCGGAATCGAGCACCAGGAGCACGTCGCTCAGCCGCGCGGCGCTCTGGGGGGAGGAGGCGACCTGGACGCTCGGGCCCTTGAAGTCCGTGCCGGACTGGATGCCCACCACCTGCCCCGAGTTGAAGCACGTGGCGACCACGTCATACGTGCACACGCCACCTCGGCAGCTCCGCGCATCGCCGCAGGCGGTGCCACACGTGCCGCAGTGGGACGTGTCCGTGTCCAGGTTCACGCACGAGTCGCCGCAGCGCTGGAAGCCCTCGGCGGAGCAGGACACCTTGCAGGCGCCCTGTTCGCAGACCTGGCCGGAGGCGCAGACAGTACCGCCCGCGCCCGCGCAGCCGCCGCAGTGCTGGGGCGAGGACCGGGTGTCGACACACGCGCCACCGCAGGCCGTGGTGCCCGCCTGACAGGTGCAGGCGCCCTCGGAGCAGAGCTGTCCTTCGCCACAGGTGACGCCGCAGGCGCCACAGTTCGCGGAGGCGCTGGTGAGGTCCACGCAGGTGTCGCCGCAGCGGCTGAGTCCTTCGCCGCAGACAACGCCCGAGTCGGGGCAGCCCGTCAGGAGCAGACAGGACAACAGGACGCCAAGCGTCGCGAGGAGGGGGCGGTGTCCGGCATTCAAGGGGGAGGGTCCTTTCGAGGGGGAGTGGGGGAGAGGTCGAGCGTCATCGCCACCGAGGCGAGCACGGTGCGACCGGGCAGGGGATAGCCGTCGAAGTCCTCGACGTGGGCGTCGAGGAGGTTCTTGAAGTCGAGGGAGAACGTGAGCGCGGGGCGACGGCCGACGGTGCTCGAGAGTCCCGCGTGCAGCAGCGCTCGCCCAGGGAGCACCAGCTCTCCGGTGCGGTTGCGGAACTGTGAGGACTGGGCTCGCAGCTCCGCGCGTCCGGTGAGCCAGGAGGGGCCCAAGGCCACACGTGCGGAGAGGGTGTGGCGAGGACGATGAGGCAGGTCGCGAAGGTAGTAGCGAGGGTCGTCCCGGAGGTTGCGTGAGACCAGGAACGTGTACGCCAGGGAGCCCGACAGGAAGGACGTGGGCCGCGCCTCCATGTCGACTTCCAGTCCCGAGACACTCGCGGACGAGAAGTTCGAGGGCTTCGCGGCGAACGGGGGGTAGGCCTCGTAGGCGATGAGGTCTTCGTAGAGGGTGTGGAAGCCGCCCACGGACACGAGGGAGTGCTCCGTCCGATGCGCGAGGGCCACGTCCGCGGAGACGGCTCGCTCGGGGCGCAGGTCTGGATTGGGCAGGAGCGTCCCCTGTCGCACGTAGAGCTCCATCAGCGAGGGTGCGCGGTGGGTTTGTCCCACGTTGGCGCGGACCTCCAGCCGCGCGGGGAGGGACATCCGCGCGCCGACCTTGGGGGACAGCAGCGTGTAGCGGCCCACGCGCTCCAGGCGCACCGAAGGCGTGACGTGGAGGTCGCCGTCGAACAGGGACACGTCGTCCATCGCCATGACGCTGGCTCGCAGCCAGGACGTGCGGGGCGTCGTGCCCGTGGGCTCGCCTTCGGTGGTGAGCCCTTCACGCCCCACGCTCGAGGTGAGCGACAGGACGTGCGCACGGCCCAGCGGCATGCGCCCCTCGACTTCGGCGCCGCCCGCGAGCAGGGACTGTTCGCCTCGCTGTGCCACGGGGCCGCCGGACAGCTTGAGGTGCTCCTGGCGGAGGTGGGCTCGAGCGGAGAGCTGGATGCCGCCCGCGAGTGAGCCGAGGAGACGCAGGCTCAACACGCCGCGACGGTTGGACTGGCGGGCATCGGCCACGGGGTTCTGCGCGGTGCCGGCGAGGCCTCGGCCATCGAGAGCCCCTTCGGCCATGGCGTCCACGACCACGCCAGGCGCCAGTCGATGACGCAGGCGAAGCAGGGCCCCGAGTCCTCGGGCATCGTTGTTGTCGCGGCGGCGCGACTCGGGGGCGTCGCCGGGGAAGGTGGGCGTGGGGTCGAAGGGGTAGGGGAAGTCTCCGGAGGACGTGCCTCCGTGGAGGAGGAGCAGCAGCTCACTGTCGAGCAGGGGAGCGGTGGCGGCGAGCCAGCCCGTCGCGGTGTTCCAGCTTCCGTAGCTGAGCTCTCCCGAGAGGCTCACCGTGTCGCCGGGGCTGCGAGTGACGATGTTCACCACGCCCCCGAGCCCACCACTGCCATAGCGAGCCCCCGCGCTTCCGCGCATCACCTCGAACTCGCGAGCAAGCGCGAGGGGGATGCGGGACAGGTCCGTGTTGCCGCCCGCGCCGTTGAGCGGGATGCCGTCGAGCAGGACCAGCGTTCCATTCGACGAGGCGCCACGGACGACGAGGCTCTTGCTCTGGCCATAGCCACCCGAGTCCTGGACGGAGACACCGGGGGAGGTGGCGAGGATGTCGGCGGTGTCTCGCGCCGTGCCTCCGCGTTCTTCCACGGAGATGACGGTGACGACGCTGCTCGGGTCGCGTTGGGAGGCGCGGTCCATCGGCTCCGGGTCGGGCACCTTGCCCACGACGTCGATGACCTCCGAGAGGGGCTCCTCCGGCCTGGTCTCTTGTGCCCAGGCGGGGGCGGAGGCGCACAGCACCACGGCGAGGCCGCGTCGCACGAACGCGCCTCTCGTGGAGAGATATCGCCAGCCGGAGATCATCGGGCGCGCATACTCCAAGGCGCGACCTCTGGCGTCCAGGGCGAAGCCCTCGGAGGCGTTCACCGGGAGAAGGAGGTCTGTTCCGCCCGTGAATCTCGACGGCCCTGGGGCGTGGTGTGCTTGCTCCAGGCGTGAGCGGTGACAGGCCGGGCGGTGAACCGGGCTGACGAGGGTCGCTACAACACGTTCCTGGACTGCTTCTGGGTGACGCCCGGAACGCCAGAGAGCTGGAGGGTCTTTCCTCCCAGGGTCACGGTGCCCTCGAAGAAGCCGATGGGTTGCTCGAACTTGCTGTGGCAGAGGGGTTGTTCGTGGTGCTCGCTGTGGACGTAGAAGGGCTGGAAGCGCAGGTCCACCGCCCCGTCCTCTGACCTCACGCGCCACGGCGCCAGCAGCTTCACGTCGCTGAACTCGAAGTGGATGGGGGGCAGGAGGTACACGCGGTCTCCGAGCCAGAGCACGTTCTCGTGGGCCACGGGGCCCAGCGGCATGAAGTCTTCGCGGAGGTTGAAGCCCAGGGGCGTTCCGTCCGCGAGGCGCCCGGTGGCGAAGGCCCAGCGCCAGGCCTGGTGGCGTGCCATGCAGTTCTGCGTGTAGTCGAGGCCACCCAGGCCGCCTTCCAGGCGGAACTGCTTGCCACCTGCCTCCAGGCTGCCGAGCGCCGACACGCAGGCGTGCTTCATCGTCACATCCACCCGGCAGCGGTCACTGTCGACCTGGGAGACCACCGTCAGCGCGGGCGGACTGTCCGTCGTGTTCAGCTCTCCGCTCCAGCGAACGCCGTGAAGGGGGCTGCGGGCTCGGATGCGATTGATGTCCACGTCCACCCGATAAGGTTCGTCCGCCGCACCCCGGTGGAGCGACAGACTCCCGCCCCCGGTCTTGAAGGAATTCCCGAGGTCGGTACCGGGTCGGGCTCTCATCGCCCGCAGCTCTTCAGCCGCCGCTGCCTCGATGCGCTGGCCTGGGAACGTGACGTCGCACAGCGGGGTTCGCTCGCGCAGGTCCAACGCGACCAGGTATGCGCTCGCGGTGTAGCCCAGGTTCATGACCGAGAAGAGGGCGAAGACGTCGGGAGTGGCCACGAAGACGGAGTGCCACCAGGCGCGCCGGAGCGGGTACAGCGAAGAGACCGCCCACGGCCCCTGGAGGCTGGCGAGGTCCACCTCCGGCAGCTCACCCTGGTACGTGCCGAACCGAGGTGCTCCTTCCGGAGTGGCCACGGAGGTGGGGGCAAGAGGCAGGCGCGCGTCGCTCTCGGGTGTCATTCCGTGCCATATGAGTCCACGTGCTGGCGGATGTCACTCAGACGTCCTCGAAAGCGGCTCCTGTGTCGTGAGCGCGCTCCGAGGCTCCGAGCTTTTCTGGACGGTCATCCTCTTGCCTGGGACGAAGCCCATGACCCAGACAAGATCGACGAGCGACTGTGACATGCGCGTGGAGTGAGGATGAGGGGACTATGGCTCGGGGTAATGAAAGACACGGCCGTTGTCGCCCACGACCCAGAGCTCCGTGCCGGAGTCCGTCATCGCGATGTCGTTCAGCGGCACATCCGCTGAGGCGGCTGGCAAGTCCGGTCCCTTGCCCCATCCATGGAGTGTCGAGCGTCGGAGCCTCCCGTTCGCGCTCCTATCCACCATGAAGCACTGTTCGTTCAGAGGATTCAGCGCATTTTCTCTGTCGTACGTCATCACCACGCTGCTGAATTCGACTGTCAATCCCGCAGGGGACGCCACCTTCTTCCACGCATCCACCCCATTCCAACGCCACACGGCCCCGCCATCCCCCACGGCGCATGCGTTCCTCTCAAATCCAAACCACACGGCATTCACGCGGCCGGGCACATCGTCCGGGAGAGCAGCGGAATTAAGCTTCGTCACTGGGACCCCAGTCTTTACCGAGTAGCGCCGGAAGGTCTGCAGGTTGTTCGGATCGCTCGGATTGTTCCGAGCGCCCGGACTTCCCACTGCGTGCGGTTCATTTGAGTTGAAAGCGTGGAGGCCATAAAAGCCGATGGAACTGCCATCGATCCTTACCGGCGGACCCTCGGCGTCCCAGCGAAACAACCGCCCTTCGATGTCGGTGAGATAGATGAGCCGCTTTCCCCCTGGCTCGAAGCCGACCATCCCCGTGATGGTGTGCAACTCGAACGAGGCCTCTCCGGGGGACTGGGTCACATCAGGGTTGCACACGAAATCGCTTCTTCCGTTGTGGATGGCCACATGCCCCTTCTCGCCGCCCAGAAACACCTTGCCAGAGGAGTCAACCCAGGCCACCGTCCAATCATGATCGCCGCAGCTATTGGCGTTGATGGGCAGACTCCCATCCGAGGGCGGTGAACCCGTACGATCATTGGCGCTGAAACTCTCGAACTTCTGTCCCGCCGCTCTGCGAACCGCCAGCCCTCCACCCTGGCCGGCAATCCATACAGGATACCCGCTCGGCCCCAGGGCTACCGTCTTCCAGCTTTGCTGAACTGGGCGGACATGATGGTCGGATACGACCTTGAGTGTCCCTCCGCACGACAACCCCTCGTCGACCACTCCATTGCAATTGTTGTCGAGGGCGTCACACACCTCCACGCCTGAGGACTTCGTGCTGGGGTCCACCTCATCGCAGTCCTGGTGAAGTCTCTCCGCGAAGCCCGGAGGAGGAGTCTCGCCTTCGCAGACCTCTTCCGCGACCCCACTCGGGTCTCCATCCCCATCCCCGTCGCGGTCCACATAGAAGAGTCTTGGCGCCACCGCGCTACACGCCACCGCGGTCTTCTCCTCGTTGCAGACCCACACCCCGGTGCAGGACGAGTTGTTGCAAGCCATGCCTTTCGTGGGAAAGGCCTCGTCTACGACTTCGTCGCAATCGTTGTCCTCGAAGTCACAGGCCTCGGGGTTGCCTGGAAACCTCACGGCGGCGTTCGGTCCGCTGTCATCGCAGTCCGTGCCTCCTTTTTCGCCATTCGGAGCGACGTATCCATCCCCATCCGCATCTGGCGCCACAAGGGACATCCTGAGCGGGGTCTTGCGGCCTTCGCCCGACAGGTCCACGGAGAGCACCGCTCGATCCACTTCCTGGCCCTGACAGTCCCGCTCGTGCGCGGCGACTGTCACCTTGACCGTTGTCCCCCAGCTCTCCTTCCGGATGGCTCGCAGTGCCAACGGCGGGGTCCGTTTCTCGCCTGTGAATCGCTCCTCCACGAACTTCGTGGCATCCGCCTCATCCGAGACGCGCACCACGAAGCAGCCGGTCTTGAAGCTCGGCGTGTAGTCGACGTCGATGAAAGCGCTCTGCTGGTCAGGGTTTGGAGCCGTGCACCCGCCCAGCACCAACAACCCTGCGACACAGAATCCTCGCAAATAGCTCATCGAGCACTTCCTTCAGCCAAGGTGTTCTCGGCGGGGGTTCCCATGAAGAACCATGTCCCCAATGCCCCCACCACGGCTGCCGTTGCCGTTCCAAAAAGGATGTTCGCCGTCCGAACGCTGCTCTGCGCCCGAGCGTAGTGATGCTCCGAGTCCGTCCGAAGCAAGGAGTCGCGTGCTCTTTCGCTCTGCCCCCGCGACGAAGCGCCAATCACCACTCCGGTCCCTCCGGCGGCAAGGCCTCCGCCCAGGAGAATCCAGCTCACCAGGGGCACCCGACGCCCAGCCAGATGAAAGCCTTTCGAGGCCCTTCGCGCCTCTTCGTCCACGGAGTCAGGCACCCAAGGCTTCGGAGTGGCAGTCTCCGTGACTGGAGGCGCCAACTGGGGCCGCGCGACCGCCGAGTCAGGGGCCGGGGATACCGGATGGGTGTCCACCGAGGCGGGGGGCGGTACGACGGGTGAATCCCGGGGGGGCTTGGCCAGCCGCCCGCGCACCTTCGCACGCTGCATCTCGAACTCGCGCTTCACTTTCGGCGAAACTCTCAAGGGAAGCTGGGCATCGACCTGGGACTGAAGGGCTTGGCGGAAGTCCTTCCGCGCCGACTCCCATCGGCCCATGTCCGCTTGGATGATGCCTCGAATCATGGAGAGGGTAACGGCGTCAGCTGGGCCATGAGGAAGGCGGCTGGCGCGATGAAGCCGGTCCAGGGCACGCTCATAGTCAAGGTGCTCGTAGAGCTGAATGGCCTCCGCGATTTCGCGTTGGGCCTCTCCTTCTTCTCCGAGTGCGCGTGACGGCATGAACACCGCCACGAGGACGAGAAGCGCGAGGCACTCCGCCCACCGACGTGAAATAGACATGCTTGGATTCTAGGGCGAAGTCCGTCATTGGACGTCAGGTAGTTTTCAATGTGCCGGTGCGGGTTCTCGTCGCAAGGACGGAGCCTGGGGCGGTGCCTGCTTGCGAATCGCGGGGCTGACGGGCGCGGGCGCGCCCACGTTGAAGAGGTTGACGAGCACCCCCACTGCCGCGAGCTGTGACGTGGCCGGGTTGTAGTCAATGGCCTCGCCGATGGGGAAGTCCACGGAGCTCACCGCCTGGACCTGGAGCTGTCCCTCCGGCGTGACGAGCACTGTCCACAGCAGTCCCTCCTGCGTGGTGGCGAAGACGTGCGGCTGCCCTCCCACGCTCGCCATGGCCGCGCGGAACGCGAAGGACTGCGGCAGCGCGAGGTCCTGCTTCAGGTCCACGGACCCCTGCGACTGCAGCTCCGCCGGGCGCACGCGAAACAGCCACGTGTTCTTGTCCGACGCGCCCACCGAGCACGCCACCGCCACCAGGTGGTCATCCAACAGCGCCAGCCCGTTGATGCCTCGCTGCGCACCCGGGTTGTACCGCTTGCGCACCACCACGTTCCCTTGCGGCACCTGGAGCATCACCAGGTCTCCATCCTCCGCGCCCGTGATGACGATGCCGTCACGCCACGCGACGATGTCCCGCACATTCCAGAGAGGGAATGGGCTCGGGATGGGGTTCGGCGAGCGGACATCGAGCTTCTTCAGCACGGCGAGCTGCCGGCCCTGCCGGGTCACGCTCCAGATGAGCACGAAGCCATTCTCATGACCGGTCACCAGGTACTCTCGATTCGCCTGCGTGAGGAAGACGCCGCTGTTCGCCATCCCGACGTCCGCATCATAGGCGAAGTTCTCATACCGGAAGGGCCGAGGAAGCCTGTCCATCAGCGCGGGCTCGACCTCCTCCTGAATCGCCGCGTCCCGCTCGCGCCAGAGTGTGATGGAGGCGCTGTCGTTCGACGTCACGAACGTTCGTGAATCCCTCACGGCCATCATCTCCACGCCCCGGTTGGCGGGGGTGCGCAGCACGTCCGTCAGCATCGGCCCCCACTCACCGACTCCCGGCGGACGGAAGAACGTCATCGACCCATCCCACCGCCCGACGATGAAGCGACCTGAATCCAACCACTGCAGTTGCTGTGCATACGGGTACGTGGTTCCCGCGGGGGTAAGCACCGGGGCGACATCGACCGCCGCCTCCTGGGCGAGGGCGGTGTGTTGACAGGCCATGACCCACAACAACACCAGCCGGGACAGGGCACGCATGAGTCCATCGCGCATCATGTTGAGCCTCCTCCTGCGGAAGAGCCCCCTCGGCGCGATGGAGTCAGTCAGGGATGGTCAGGTGCTCGGCCAGGGCGGCTGCGAGGCGATTGTAGCTCTCCTCCCTGCGAGTGTCGTGATTGCACAACGGCGCCATCAGCACCGGCAATCCCTTGCGCTGGCGCAAGAGATCGACAAATGCCCGACTCAGTCGCGGGTTCTTGAACAGGTCATGGATGAAGGTGCCGAAGATGGGCAGCCGCTCGTGGACCGCCCCATCGACGCCGCCCGCATAGGCGTAGAGCGGACGCGCGCTCGCGTACCGGACGAGTCCCGAGTGAATCTCATACCCCGACACCTCCCCCGCACTCGCGAAGGGATTGTCCCCCGTCGGCACGAACCGGCGATTGACCACCGTCTTCCCAGGGAGGAACTCCACGTCGATGTCGAGCAACCCCAGCCCCGTGGTGCTGCCATGCTCCGACTCACGTCGCGCCTCGTCGAGCAGCGCCCGCCCGAGCATCTGGAATCCACCACAGATGCCGACGATGGGCGTGGTGGCGCTGAGCTCGTGGAGCGCCCGGTCGAAGCCGATGCGCCGCAGGTGAAGGAGGTCCCCCACCGTGTTCTTCGTCCCCGGGAGGATGACCGCGTCCGGAGCCCCCAACTGGTCCACGGAGCGCACGAATCGGACGCGGACGTGTGGCTCCTCCTGGAGATAGTCGAAGTCCGTGCTGTTGGAGATGTGCGGCAGATACACCACCGCCACGTCGACTTCCGGTGTGCCCTGCATGCGGGGCTGGACGCGGTCCTCCTCCTCCAGCGCGAGCGAGAGATAGGGCAGCACCCCCGCGACGGGCCGCTTCGTGTGTTGCTCGATGAAGTCGAGGGCGGGCTGGAGGACCTGCCGGTCGCCTCGGAACTTGTTGATGATGAAGCCCGAGATGCGCTCCAGGTCCTCCGGCGCGACGAGCTCCAGGACCTTCAACGTGCCCAGGAGCTCCGCCGCGACGCCGCCCTTGTCGATGTCCGTGGCCAGCAACACTCGCGCATCCAGCCGATGGGCCACCTCCATGTTCACCACATCGAAGGGACGCAGGTTGGGCTCGGCGCAGCTCCCGGCACCTTCGGCGATGACCAGGTCGAAGTGGCGATTCAGGTGGTCGATGGACTCCTGGATGGCGGCCAGCTTGAGCGCGCGGTGCGTGTCGGAGAGGAAGTACTCCCGGGCATCGACGTCCCGGTGCGGCCGGCCGTGGATGATGAGCTGGCTGACACTGTCCGACTTGGGCTTGAGCAGCAGCGGGTTCATGTGGACGAGGGGCCGCTGCCGCGCCGCGAAGGACTGCACCGCCGTGGCGCGGGCAATCTCCTCGTTCTCCTCCGTGACGAAGGAGTTGAGGGACATGTTCTGCGACTTGAAGGGGGCCACGCGCAGCCCCTGATTGGCGAACAGTCGGCACAGGCCCGCGACCAGCGTCGTCTTCCCGACGTGGGAGCCCGTGCCTTGAATCATGAGGTGGGGGCGCTTCGTCATGGCGGGGCTCCTGTCGCGCGTGCACTATAGGGCGCCAACCGCTCACGGGTTCCCTTCGCGCCATGTCCGCCGCACGTTCCCTCCGTCTCCTCGGCCTCGCCCTCACGCTGCTCGCGGGCTGCCAGCGCTCCGCTCCGACGACCCAGGAGGCGGGCCCTCGTCGCCTCGTCGCGCTGGCGCCGGGCATCTCCGAGACGCTCTATGCCCTGGGGGCAGGGGACCAGGTGGTGGGGCTCTCCGACTACTCCACCTGGCCTCCCGAGACGGCCTCGGTGACGAAGGTTGGCTCCACGCTGACGCCCAACTACGAGGCCATCGCCCGCCTCAAGCCCACGCTCATCCTCGACGAGCAGGTGAAGCAGGCGCCGGAGGGCTCGCTCTCCTCGGTGGCCCCGGTGAAGGTGCTGCCCTGGCTGAGTGTGGATGACGTGGCCAACGGCATTCGCGAGCTGGGCCGGCGGACGGGACGCGAGGAGGTGGCCACGAAGCTCGCGCAGAAGGTCGAGACGACGCTGAAGCGCAAGGCACCGCCGGACGCGCCTCGGGTGCTGCTGGTGATTGGCGACGGGGCGGCGGAGCTCTCCAGCATCTGGTACATCCGCAATGACTCGCTGCATGGCGCGGCGCTGGAGGCCGCGGGTGCGCGCAACGCCGTCGCGGATGCGCCCGCGGGCCCGCCCAACATCTCCATCGAGCGGCTCCTGACGCTGGACCCGGACATCATCCTGGTGCTGTTGGACGGGCCGAAGCTGTCGCCGGAGGAGGAGGCGCGCCAGCTCGCGGCGTGGAAGCAGTTGTCCGTGCTGCGGGCCGTGAAGCAGGGCCATGTGAGGGTGGTGTCAGGGCCCGGCGTGCAGTCCACCGGGCCGCGCATCCTGGACCTGGTGGAGCAACTCCAGGCCGCGCTGCGCTTCGACGCGAAGGCTCCATGACGTCTTCCCTGGAGGTCTCCGGCGCGACGGTGCGCAAGGGTGAGCGGCTCCTGTTGGAGGACGTGTCCCTTCGCGTCGCGCCCGGAGACTTCGTGGCCATCGTCGGCCCCAACGGGGCAGGCAAGTCGACGTTGATGCGCGCGGCGCTCGGGCTGCAGCGGTTGGAGGCGGGGCGCGTCACGCTCGGAGGGCGCGAGGTGTCGGCGCTCTCGCCCCGTGAGCGCGCCGCGTTCCTCGCGTGGCTGCCCCAACGGGTCCAGGTGTCCGAGCCCATCACCGCGCTGGAGCATGTCGCCGCCGCGCGCTACCGCTTCACCGAGTCCCGTCAGCGCTCGGAGCAGGCGGCGCTCACGGCGCTGGCTCGCGTGCAGGCGGACGCGCTCGCGACGCGCCCCATCACCGAGTTGTCGGGCGGAGAGCAGCAGCGGGTCGCCGTGGCGGCGCTGCTCGCGCAGGAGGCTCCGCTGGTGATGTTGGACGAGCCCGCGAACTTCCTGGACCCCGCGCAGCAGCTCGAGTTGTACGCGCTCGTGGGGCGGCTGTGGCGCTCGGGGCTGGGGGTGCTGTGCATCACCCATGACATCAACGTGCTCGCCCATGCGATGCGGGAGGGGAGCGAGGGGCGGATTCGCGTGGTGGGGCTGTCGAGCGGCCGGGTGGCCTTCGAGTCGAGCTACGACGCGCCGGAGCTGGGTGAGCACCTGGGCCGGGTGTTCTCGGTGCGGATGCGGGGCGTGGAGGTGGAGGGCCGCCGCGTCTTCGTGAGCCTGCCCCGGGAGCACGGGTCATGAATCGGCGGTGGGTGGTGGTGTTGGGGGTGTGCGTGGCGGTGATGGGGGTGGCGCCCTTCATCGGCTCACCCATGCCGCCGGAGTCTCGCGACTTCATCCTCTGGCAGTTGCGAGTCCCTCGGACGCTGATGGCGCTCCTGGTGGGCGGCACGTTGTCGCTGGTGGGGGCGGTGTATCAATCGCTGTTCGCCAACCCGCTCGCCGCGCCGAGCACCGTGGGCACCACGGCGGGCGCCACGCTGGGTGCGCTGGTGGCCATTGTCCTGGGGGCTCGCAACGCGGTGTGGGGCTTGCCGCTCATCTCCGCGGCGGCGTTCGCGGGGGCGCTGGGCGTCAGCCTGCTCGTGGCCGCCATCGCCGCGGGGCGCAGCGTGCGGATGAATGACCTGGTCCTGGCGGGCATCGCGTTCTCGATGGCCGCGGGGGCCATCTCCATGGGCGTGCAGTTCTCCGCGGACTCCACGGAGTTGCTCTCGGCCACGCGGTGGACCATGGGGCATCTGCCTCGGGTGGGCTACCAGAGCATCGTGATGTTGGTGCCCATCGCGGCCGTGTCGGTCGTGGGGCTGTTGCTGCTCACGCGCGCGCTGGAGGTGTTCATCGCGGGGGAGGAGCATGCTGAATCGCAGGGCGTCAACGTGCGCCTGGTGCGCATCATCGCCATCGGCCTGGGCGCGATGGGCGTGGCGGGCTGTGTCGCGTGGTGCGGCCCCATCGCCTTCGTGGAGCTCATTGTCCCGCACATCGTCCGGCGAGTGCTGGGGGTGAGCCGGCGTGTGCTGCTGCCGTTCTCGGTGGTGGTGGGCGCCAGCTTCCTGGTGCTGTGTGACGCGCTGACTCGCGTCATCCCGCTCAGCAGCGAGCCTCCCGTTGGAATGGTGACCGCGGCCCTGGGCACGCCCTTGTTGGTGTACCTGGTCGCTCGCAAGTCCACCTGAGCCCGAGGGACTCAGGGCTCCAGGTTCATCGCCTTCACCACGGGCTCGTCGCCGTAGAAGTCGATGACATTCACCGCCGCGTGGACCTGGTCCAGCCGGAACAGGTGCCGGTCCGCCATGCCGAGCGCCTCGGCCAGCAGCGTGCGGTTGACGCCGCCGTGCGACACCAGCGCGAAGCACTGTCCGGGATGGCGTGCGCGCAGGGCTCGGCCTCCCGCGCGGACTCGCTCACGCATCTCGGAGAAGGTCTCTCCCTCCGGGAAGCGGACCTGCTCGGGGTGGGCCATCCACTCCGCGTAGAGGCTCGGGAAGCGGCGCTCGGCTTCTTCGTAGGTGAGTCCCTCGAAGAGGCCGAAGTCGATTTCGCGAAAGGCTTCTTCCACCTGGAGGCCCACGCCGCGCCCTTCCGCCACGCGCTTCGCCGTGTCGAGCGCGCGCAGCCGGGGACTCGAATACAGGCCATGCAGCTCCACCTGGGAGAGCAGGCTCGCCGCGCGCTGGGCCTGCACATGCCCCTCTGGCGCGAGGCTCACGTCGAGCCGGCCATAGCAGCGCCCCTTCATCTCCTCCGAGGGCCTGCCGTGCCTCACCAGAATCATCCGCGTCACGCCGCCGGGCAGCCGCCAGTCCACGCTCGTCACTCCTCTGCGAGATTCAACCGAGCGCCAGCGCCAGCACGAACACCACTGCTTCGCATATCTCGGTGTTGGCGCCCATGGTATCGCCGGTGATGCCGTCAATCTTCCTGCGGCACCACCACCCCTGGAGCGCGGATACGCCGCCCACCGCGGCGAGCAGCACTCCGCCTCTCCATCCCATCAATCCCACCGCGAAGCCGAGCGCGAGCACCGTGGCGCCCAGCACCTCGACCCGTCCGACGTGGTCGGTGATGGCCATGCCCAGACCTCCCGTTCGGCGCGCATAGGGCAGCAGCCACCCTTGAGGGACGGAGCCCCACCGGCCGAGCACCAGCGCCACCACCAGCACCGTGTCCGCGTGCCCTCGCTCCAGCAGCGCCGCCAGCGCGCTCGCCTTCAGGCCCACCATCACCACCAGGGTGACGCCGGCATACGCGCCAATCACATGGTCGCGCATGATGCGAAGCACATCCTCCTTCGTGCGTCCGCCGCCGAAGCCGTCGGCCATGTCCGCCAGTCCATCCAGGTGCAGCGCTCCGGTGAGCAGCGCGTACAGGCCGAGCAGGACATACGCGGTCACCGTGGCGGGCAGCAGGGGGTAGAGCAGGTGGCGCGCGCCCACGAGCACCGCGGCCAGCAGGGCACCGACCAGGGGAAAGCAGAGCGTCGAGCGGCCCACGTCGGCGGCGTCGAAGTTCGCGGCGCCGGGAACGGGGATGCGCGTGAGGAAGGCAATGCTGGCGAAGAGTCGCTTCATGGGAACGTGGCGGGACTCCTGCCACGTTTCGCTCGCCACGGCGAGATTCAGCGCCGCGCCTTCTCCGCGACCCCCGCCGACGCGAACGTGGCCATCTCGTGCAGGATGTGCAGGCTGCTGTCCAACAGGCCCATGGCGAGCACCGCGCCCGTTCCCTCGCCCAGCCGCAGGCCCAGGTCCAACAAGGGCCGCAGCCGCAACGCCTCCAGCACCCGGCGATGGCCCGCCTCGCGTGACATGTGACTGGCGAGCAGGAAGGGCATCACCCGGGGACACAGCCGTGCCGCCACCAATCCCGCGACAGAGGAGATGAAGCCATCCAGCATCACCGGGATGCGCCTGGACGCCGCGCCCAAGGCCACACCCGCGAGGCCCGCGATCTCGAATCCCCCCACCTTCGCGAGCACATCCAGCGGGTCCGCCGCATCCGGCTGGTTCACCGCGAGCGCGCGCCGCACCACCTCCACCTTGCGCGTGAGGCCCGCGTCGTCCACGCCCGTGCCTCGCCCCGTGGCCATGTCGGGCGACACGCCCGCCAGTACACACGTGAGCGCCGCCGACGCCGTGGTGTTGCCGATGCCCATGTCCCCCAGGCCGATCAACGTCACCCCCGACTCCGCCAGCTCCAGCGCCAGCAGCGTGCCCACGCTCAGCGCCTCCTCGGCCAGCCGGCGCGACATCGCGGGGCCTCGGGTGAAGTTCCCCGTGCCCGGCCCCAGCCGATGGTTGCGCACGCCCTGCAGGCCCGGGAGCGGCGTGCGCACGCCCATGTCCACGACCTCCACGCGGACGCCGTGCTGCCGGGCCAGGACGTTGATGGCGGCGCCACCTCTCGAGAAGTTGGCGACCATCTGCGCGGTGACCTCGGCGGGATAGGCGCTCACGCCTTCCTCCGTCACGCCGTGGTCCGCGGCCATCACCACCAGCCCCTTGCGAGGCATCGCGGGCGCGGCCTCGCCTCGCAGCGCGGCCCACTGACAGGCCAGCTCCTCCAGGCGCCCCAGGCTGCCTTGAGGCTTGGTCTTCACGTCCAGCAATCCCTGGCACTGCCTGCCAGCGTCGGTATCGGGGTCGGGAATCCGGGCGAGTACTTCGCGATACGCAGGCATGGGGGAGCCCCTTAGCGGAAACCCCTTCAAGCTAGGCGTGCGGGATGCCGACAATCAATGTATCCGAACGAGCGCCGCGCTTCGGCGCTGCATGCTGGTGGACACAACCTTGTCTCGCACGTTCGTGGACTACAGACGCGCGGTGCGACTCAATTTCCGGTGGACGCGGAGTCGGAAGCCTCGGGCTCCGACAGGAAGCGCCGCCGCAGTGTCTTCGTCACCTCCACGTCCCAGCGGGCGGAGAGCACCTCCACGAAGGTCCTCCTCCAGCGCAGCGCGCACGCCAGGCACGCCAGCGTCACGACGAGCGCGATGACCGCGTTCTGCCACGAGGCCAGGTCCCACTGCCCCGCCCAGAACCACTCCCGCATGCTCGTGGGCCAGTAGTAGTGGATGGGCCACCCAGGGCCGCTGCCCATGAGGTCGCAGAGGAGGTGCAGGTGGAAGGCCCCCAGCGCGAGCAGCGCCACGCGGGCGCGCTCCTTCGCCATCGCCATGCACACCGCGGCGGTGATGAGCGCCCCCACGTAGCCGTGGAAGAGCACGTGGTGATAGCGCACGTAGGACGCCTCGCCCGCCAGCAGCGTGAGTCCATCCAGGTCCGGAGCAAGCCCCGCGCAGGTGATGAGGATGCGGTCCCGGCGCTCGCGCAGGACCTGGGACATCAGCCACGACAGCTCCGCATGGACGATGGGGCTCATGTGCCGCGAGCCTACGTCAGCCCGCCTCCCTCACGACGGCACGGGTGAGGCGCGAGGCGTGCCGAGCAGCTCCAGCGTGCGCACCGCCACATCCGCCAGGGTGGACGAGCACGGCATGCAGCCGCCACCGCAGCAGGTGGGCCAGTCGCCCTCCGCGTCCCGGAGCAGCGGGTACACGCAGCCGCGCAGCGAGTCCGGCAGGCCAGCCTCCTCACAAGCCTGGCGCAGCGCCGCCTGCACGGTGGGGTCCTTCACATCGAGCACGCCCACTTCATAACGGCCCGCGCGACTCCCGGCGCGCCGCTTCACACTCCGAGCGGGCGGACAGGCCCCTTCTGTGCTTTCCGCCCCCAGTGTCGAAGTTTTTCGTTGCGCCGACTAGTTAGGGACCTTACGACACGCACTCAGCAGCTCCTGGAGTCCCGCTCGGACCATGACCGTGAACCCTCCCCCCATCACCCGCTACGAGCGGTTGCAGCGCCTGGCGAAGCGCTTTCCGGAGCTGGACCCCGGCGCCATCGAGACCTGCATCTCCCTGCTGCGGTTGTCCAACGACTTGTCGGCCGCCTACGACACGAGCCTGGCGCGCTGGGGGCTGTCCACGGGCCGCTTCACGGTGCTGGTCCGCCTGTACTCCGCCTGCGAGACGGAGGAGGGCCGGAGCCTCACCCCCGCGGAGCTCGCGGAGAGCTCCTGTGTGAGCCGCGCCACCATGACGGGGCTGCTCGACACGCTGGAGAAGGACGGCCTCATCTCCCGGGAGGACCACCCCGAAGACCGCCGGATGTACACCGTGAGCCTCACCCGCAAGGCCCGTGCGCTGCTCGAGGAGATGTTCCCCGAGCACTACCGCCGCGTGGCCTCGCTCATGTCGGGCTTGAGTGAGGAGGAGCGCGACACCCTCCGGACGCTGCTGGCCAAGGTCTCCACGCACCTGCCCGCCTTCCGGGAGCCGTAGTCCTCCAAGCCCTCGCATCCCCTCTGTCGGGCCCGGCGGAAGTCTCGCCACGCCCAAGTGGTTAGCCACCAAATCATCGACCTGTTGAACCTTTGAGAAACGCCATGAGTACTGCTTCCCCCTCGATGGATTCCCCGAACCATGACACCTCGAAGACGACGCCTTCGCTCGTGAAGGAGCCCGCCGCGCCGCGCTCCCGCGCGAAGAAGGTGCTGCCCGCGCTCCTGGGCCTGGCGCTGGTGGGCGGTGGCGCGCGCTGGCTGGTGTCGCGCGGCCACGAGTCCACCGACGACGCCCAGGTGGAGGGCCGCATCGCCAACGTGTCCCCGCGCATCTCCGGCCAGGTGGCCAAGGTGCTGGTGAACGACAACCAGCGCGTGAAGGCCGGCGAGGTCCTGGTGGAGCTGGACGCCACGGACCTGGAGGCGAAGCTGGAGGTGGCTCGCGCGGACGTGCAGAGCGCGGAGGCGCAGGCGTCCAACGCGCAGGCGCAGCTGTCCCTCACGGAGGTCAACGCGGGCGCGACGCTGCGGCAGGCCCGAGGCGGCGTGGTGCAGGCGAGCAGCGGCATCAGCTCGTCCAAGGCGGCGCTGAACCAGGCGCAGGCGGACGTGGTGGCGGCGGAGGCTCGCTTCAAGCTGGCCGACGCGGACCTGTCACGCGTGAAGACGCTGAAGGCGGAGGGCGCGGTGACGCAGGCGGACCTGGACGCGCGGGAGTCCGCGTATGACCAGTCCAAGGCGGCGCTGGATGTGGCTCGCGCGAAGCTCGCGTCCACCGAGGCGGGCGTGCAGGGCTCGTCCGGTGGCCTGGAGACGGCGCAGGGCCGGCTGGCCGCGGCGGAGACGGGGCCGGTGCAGGTGACGGCGGCGCAGGCGGCGGTGAAGCTGGCCGACGCGAAGCTGAAGCAGGCGCAGGCCGCGCTGCACCTGGCGGAGCTGGCGGTCTCCTACACGAAGGTGCGCGCGCCGGTGGACGGCGTGGTGAGCCGCCGCACGGTGGAGCTGGGGCAGATGGTGGGCCCGGAGCGTCCGCTGATGGCGGTGGTGCCGCAGGACGACGTCTGGGTGGTCGCCAACTTCAAGGAGGACCAGGTGGGCGAGATGAAGGAGGGGCAGCCCGTGGACGTGACGGTGGATGCGTTCAGCGGCCACTCCTTCAAGGGGCACGTCGACAGCCTCGCGGGCGCCAGCGGCGCGCGCTTCGCGTTGCTGCCCCCGGACAACGCCTCCGGCAACTTCGTCAAGGTGGTGCAGCGCATCCCGGTGCTCATCCGCTTCGATGGTGATGCGCAGGGCCTGGCGCTCAAGCCGGGCATGAGCGCCATCGTCACCGTGGACACGAGGAGCAACTAGTCGTGAAGGGTGAGGTCATCACCGGCTCGAAGGCCGGTATCACCATCGCCGCCATGGCCGCGGCGCTGATGTCCGTGCTGGACATCTCCATCGTCAACGTCGCGCTCAGTGACATCCGCGCGAGCTTTGGCACGCCGTTGGACCAGATTGCCTGGGTGTCCACCGGCTACATGATGGCCAACGTGGTCGTCATCCCGATGACGGGCTGGCTCCAGCGCCGCTTCGGCTTCCGGCGCTACTTCACCGCGTCCATCCTCATGTTCACCGCGGCCAGCGTGCTGTGCGGCCTGGCGTGGAACCTGCCGTCGCTGGTGCTCTTCCGCATCCTCCAAGGCGTGGGCGGCGGCGCCATCATCCCCACGTCGCAGGCCATCCTCTTCGCGCGCTATCCCCAGAAGGAGCACGGCATGGCCGGCGCGCTCTTCGGCCTGGGCGCGGTGACGGGGCCGCTCTTGGGGCCCACCGTGGGCGGGATGCTCATCGAGGTGGCGAGCTGGCACTGGATATTCCTCATCAACCTGCCGGTGGGCCTGTTCGCCGCGTACATGGCGTGGCGTCACATCGAGCAGGAGGACTTCCAGCCCTCCACGGACCGCGTGGACCGCTGGGGCATCGCGCTCTTGGCGGTGGGCATGGCCGCGCTCCAGTTCGTGCTGGAGGAGGGGACTCGCGAGGACTGGTTCGACAGCATGAAGATCACCGTGCTCGCGGTGATAGCGGGCGTGGCGCTCATCACGTTCATCGTCCATGAGCTGGAGACACCCCAGCCGGTGGTGGACTTGCGCGTGTTCGCCAACCGCTCCTACGCGGCGGCGACCGGCGTCAACTTCCTCATCGGCACGGCGCTGTTCGGCGGCTCGTTCCTGTTCAGCCTCTTCTGCGGCACGGTGATGCGCTACTCGGCGCTCGACATCGGGCTGGTGTTCCTCAAGGGCAGCGCCATCCAGTTGCTGCTGATGCCGCTCATCGGCCGCTTCGGGGGCAAGGTGGACGGACGCCTGCTCGTGGGCCTGGGCATCATCGGCATGAGCTTCTCGCTGTGGACCAACGGCCACCTGACGAGCACGGCGGACGAGGCGGCGCTGATTACCCCCGTGTTCATCCGCGCCTGCTCCATGGGCTTCATCTTCGTGCCCCTGTCGGTGATGGCGCTCAGCAACCTGCGGCCGGACCAGCGCGGCAACGCGGCGGGGTTGTTCAACCTGACGCGCGAGCTGGGTGGGTCCATCGGCACGGCGTGGATGAGCAGCGCGCTCAACCGGCTGACGAAGGTGAACACCACGGCGCTCTCCTCGCACGTGGATGTGTATGGACAGGTGACGCAGGAGCAACTCGCCGGCCTCAAGGCCACGGTCGCCGCGCGGGTGACGGACCCCTTGGCCGCCGCCTACGGCCTCATGGGGCAGCGCATCAACCTGCAAGCGCTGGTGCGCGCCTTCAACGCCAACTTCACCGTGCTCACCGCCATCTTCGCCTGCTCGCTGGTGCTGGTGGTGATGCTGCGGCGCGCGAACCCCGGCGTGAAGGTGGAGGGCGCTCACTAGCGCCGTCCCCACCGAGGCGTCTGTGGAAGAGAAGCGGGTCCGCCCTCGACGAGAGCGGACCCGCTTCTTGTTGCGACGTGTCGTCCTCGAGCGCTTCAGCGCCGCGAGACGCGGACCTCGGCGGCCTTGCGTCGGCGTCCCAGCAGGGCGAGCGCCAGCAGCACCGTGGCCGCGATGAACGGCGCGCCGCCGGTGGACGTGGAGCCGCAGCCGCTGCCGCCGGGCTTGGGATTCTCCCGGTCGTCGTTGTTCACCACGCCCGTGCCCGGGGTGCCGGGGTTGGTGGGCGTGGGCACGCTGATGACCGGCGGCGTGGGATTCGGAGCCGGCGTAGGCGTCGGGTCCGGAGCCGGCGGGGGCGTCGGTTCAGGAGTCGGCGTCGGCGTCGGCTCTGGAGTCGGCGGCGGAGGCGGAGGCATGACGTCCTCCAGCGCGGTGCTCATGACGAAGCCGTCGTGGTACACGCTGGCCTCGGGCTTGATGCTGTCCTCGCGATACAGGCCGAGCTTCAGGTAGTTCATCTCGCTGCCGTACTGCGTGGCGCCCATCGTCTTGGGCAGCACCAGCTTCCCGTTGTGCCAGAGCTGCACGAAGCCCACCTTGGGGTTGGCGGACCACTTCACCTGAAGCACGAAGTCGTGCCACTGGCCTCGGGACAGCGGGCCCTCCCAGGGGATGGGGCCGTCCGCTCCCCCCACGCGCAGGTGCATCCGGTCCCCGCGCACGAAGAACTCCAGCGGCGGCGAGCCACAGCAGCCTTCCTGGTGCCACTGCGCGAACACCTGCCAGCCGTCGGAGAGCGGGTAGTTGCTGGGGAACAACGTGCTCCACTTGTAGAAGTACGTCGAGCCGGTCTTCTCTTCACTGATGTAGAGCAGCTCGTTGCGGTTGCCGCTGGCGCCGATGGGGTCATCCCCTTGGCGGACCGTGGCCTTCAGCGCGTAGCGGCCCTCTCGCACCACGTCCGTCACCACCTGCAGGCGGCTGTTGGAGACGCTTTGCGTTCGCGTCCACTGCGAAAGGTTGCCGGTCTCGAAGTCGCCCTTCCACACCACGCTCGCGGACGCGAGGGAGGGGGCAAGCAACGCCAGGGCTGCGAGTCGAAGGGATGGGGTCAAACAGGGTCCTTTCATTCCGGGTTGGCGGCGCATGGGACACCCGGGCGGCCAAACTGCTTCCCGCTCGAGCCCGCCCGCCAACCCCCACTCGCTCATGCGTCCGGTCCGCCGCTCGTGGGGGAACGCGGAGGCGCCGCGCTCGTGCCGTCGCTTGCCTCGCGAGTTCTGACGCAGTGATTCCCGGGGGATGGACGCACGGCGTCAGGGTGGGTGCCTGAGCCACTTCGCCTCAGGTACCGCTGGGTCCCCCTCCGGCCTGACTCCGCGCCGCTGCGTCGCATGCCCGGTCTCATGCGCGCATCGCGCGGGATTCATTCCGCGGATTTATTTCGCGCGAGGACTCGCGGGCGTGTCCGTTCGTACAGGGCAGGTGTGAACCATGGGACGCCTGTGTCTTCGGCGCCCGATGTCGGGATTCACGCGAAAGTCGGCGCCGAGGGGAGGGTTGGTGTAGAACCCGACAGGTGGGTGGCTGCCTGGGGAGGCAGGCACCCGAGGGGGCAGCATGTTGAAGTCGGCTTCTGACAAGGCGTGGGCCGTGGCGTTGGTCGCGCCCGTGCTTGTCGTGACGTTCCTGCTCGCGCGGACGCCGTCGGGAGGCGGTGGAGTCGAGCCCCGCTTCTGGGCCGAGCGCCGCGCCGTCGCGCGCATCGAAGCCCGGCTCACCTATCCCGAAGCGGACCGCTATCGCCCCCGTGTGTCGGCCGGTGGGTGTCTGGTTCCTCCCGAGCCCATTCCCTTGAAGGAACTGGCCCGCCTGGAAGCGGATGGGAACTGGGCGGGCATCGCCGCCGCCTATGGGCTGCAAGGAGAGTGGAACCAGGCGGGCTCCTTCCTCGCGCGGATGTCCTCCTCTCCGGACCGCGACAGTGATTTGGCCGCGGTGCACCTGTCCCGCGGCGCGCATGAGCAGGCGTTGCAGTTGCTCGATGGCGTGCTGGCCTCCCATCCCCGACATGCCCAGGCGCTGTGGAACCGCGCGCTGGTGCTGCGGGACATGGGCCTCACGATGAAGGCGGCGGAGACCTTCGAGAAGGTGGCCGCGCTCGGTGAGCAGGGCTGGAGCCGCGAGGCCCGGGCTCACGCGGTGACGCTGCGCGAGGAGACGATGGAGCGCGCGCGGAAGTGGCGCGGGGCTCGCGACGCGACGCTGGCGCTGCTGGAGGACTCGAATGCGCCCCTGCCGCTCCAGGAGGCCCGCCAGAGTCCGGGCGTGGTGCGGCAGCACTTCTACGACGTGGTCCGCGCGTCGCCGTCGAAGGAGCGCGCGCTGTCGCTGATGCCGCTGGCGCGCGAGCTGGACCGCATCCAGGGGGGCTCCTCGCTGGGCGACTACGTGACGCGCGTGGCGGCGCGGGACTTCGCGCGCCGGGGGCAGCTGGCGAAGGGCTACGCGGAGCTCGTGCGCAAGCGCGCCACCGCGCCCGAGTCCCTGGTGGAGTCGGTGCGGGCCTCCGGCGAGGACGACCTCTTCGTGGGCCTGGCGCTGCACAACAAGGCCGCGCTGCGCTACCTGCCGGACCTCCTGGCCCGAGGCCAGCGCGACCAGGACTCCTGGCTCAACCTCTTCCTGGAGCGCGAGCAGGCCCGCAAGGAGATGGCGGACGGCGAGTGGTGGAAGGCCGAGCAGCGCCTGTTCAACGCGCTCCAGCGCTGCCGCGAGGGCGCGTTCTCCGCTCGCTGCGTGGAGCTGGAGGTCCGCCTGGGCATCCTCTATGGCGACTTGCGGCGGCTGACGGAGGCCGAGCAGCACGTGCGCACCGCGTGGTCCTGGGCGCGGCAGCTCCACGAGTGGGAGCTGGAGCTCACCTCGCTGGAGGTGCTCGTCCACATCTCCCGCGACCGCAGCGACTTCTCCAGCGCGCTGGCCTACGTGGAGGAGTGGTCCGCGCGCGGAGGCCGCTCGCCCAACTGCTACTGGCCTCACATCAACCAGGCCCACACGTACTACCTGGCCCTGCGCCCGGAGGCCGCGCGGGCCTCGCTGGACGCCGCGGCCGCGTGCCCCGAGGCGACGCTGGACCTGATGTACGGCGCCACGTTCGCGGAGCTGTCCCGCGCCACGCTGGACCCGAAGGACGTGGAGCGGCTGCGCCACGCGCTGGACGTCGCGCGCGCCACCAACCCCATGCCCGGTGACGCCGTCTACGCGCGCTACATCGAGGGCCGCTTCGCACTGGACCGGGAGCATGCGCGGGGCGTGGAGCTGCTCACGCAGGCCATCGAGGACGCGCGCAAGCTGCCCTCCTCCGACACGCTGGCGCGAGAGGCGTGGACGCTGAGCTACTCCTCGCTCGTCACCGACGCGGGGCGCACGGGCGACTTCGCGCGGGTGCTGGAGCTGATGGCGGGGCAGCTGGGCACGCAGGTCCCCAAGACGTGTGCGCTGGCCGCCGCCGTACACAACGAGCGCTCCGTGGCCGTGGCGCGTGGCCCGGGCGGTGAGCTGGTGGGGGACTACCAGGGAGACCGCAAGGCGCCCTTCGCGGACAGCCCCAGCACGCAGCTGGTCCCGGAGCCCGTGCGCCGCGCGCTCAAGGGCTGCCCCCAGGTGGAGGTGCTCGCGTGGGCGCCTGTCTTCGGCCGCACGGACCTGCTGCCCTCGGACCTGCCATGGAGCTTCCGCATGGGGAAGGCGGCGGCGCCCTCGGTGGGAGGCGCGGCGTCACGCCGGCTGGTGGTCTCCAGCGTGGAGGCGCCCTCGCTCCTGCAGCTGCCCCGGCTGCCCACGTGGACACCGCCCGCGGATGAGCCGGAGCCCGCGGCGCTGGAGCTGCTGACGGGCTCGGATGCCACGCCCTCGCGCGTGCTCTCCAGCATGTCGGACGCGACCGAAATCGAGATTCACGCGCACGGCATCAGCGACCCGGTCCTCTCCGATGCGTCGCTGGTGGTGCTGTCCCCCGAGGGGAACGGCCGCTATGCGCTGACGGCCGACATCGTGCGGAGGCAGAAGCTCGCGGGCTCGCCGCTGGTGTTCCTGGCGGCGTGCAGCGCGGGGCGGCTGGCGTCCACCACCACGCATGAGCCCTTCAGCCTGCCGGCCGCCTTCATCGAGGCGGGCGCTCGCGCGGTGCTCGCGTCCACCGTGGACATCCCGGATGCGGCGGGGCGCTTCTTCGAAGGGGTGCGCCAGCGCATCCGAGGCGGCGCCGCGCCCGCGGTGGCCCTGCGGGACGAGCGCAACAAGTGGCTGGCGCGGGATGCTCGCAACAGCTGGACGCACCACGTGCTGCTGGTGGAGACGTCCGACTGACGTCAGTGGGGCGTGGGCAGGTAGGTGTTCCCCTGCGGCACGAGGAAGTGGTGGAAGGTGACGGACGCGCTCACGTCGAGCGCGCGCACCCAGTGCCACCAGCCCACGGGGATGAAGACGAGGTCGCCGGGCTCCAGCACCGCCTCCACCACGTGCGCCTCCGAGTACAGCGGGAAGCGGTCCGCGTCCGGCTGCGCCGCGTCCACGTGGCTGAAGGTGCCGTAGCGCGGGTACATCAGGTGGCGCTGGAACGACGGGATGAGCTTGATGTGCTTGCGCCCCATCACCTGCGCCAGGAGCACGTTCATGTTGTCGTGGTGCAGCGGGGTGACGGTGCCCGCGGGGCCCAGCAGCAGCGTCATCATGTCCGGCCGCAGCTGCGCGTCGATGATGTCGCGCGGCGCCCGCACGTCGTCCCGCAGCGGCTTGAGGCCGTCGCGCTGCCAGTTCTCGTTGCGCGGCACCATGTAGTAGTCGTTCGTCTCTCCGCCCGTCGCCACGCGGTGCACATAGTCGCGAAAGCGCATCGTCTCGCGGTGCTTCTCGGGCTCTGGCGCGTGGTCCGGGTTCGACTCCCGCCGCGTCATCACCTCCACCTCCGCGTCCCCCGAGCGCTCGGCCAGGTAGGGCAAGGTCCACCGCCCCAGGGCCGGCCAATCCTTCATCAACCCTGTCAGCACCACGGGCCGGTGGCCGAAGTAGTAGCGAGAGAAGAACTCCTCACCCGACAGGTCTTCCCGCCGCTCCACCGCCGTGTGTCGTCCTGATTGCCGATGCAGCGAGCTGTAGACGTCCATCACGGACTCCATCCACCCGTAGCGCCGCCCCACGCGCTGGCACGCCTGGAAGAAAGGATGCGCCTCCACCCGAGCGACCTCCTCCTTCGCCACCTCTTCGCCCACGCCCGCGCCCACCAACGCCTGGCAGGCTTCTTCCCGAGTCACGCCCAGCGCCAGGTTCTCCACCAGCCAGACCTGCCACTCCAAAGCCAATCGGGATGTTTCCGCGCTCATTTAGAAATCCTTGGATTCCAAGACCCAATCCACCCCCCTGCCTCTCACGGATTGGCAGCGGAGCATGGTAAGGACGATGACAGTTCCAACGTTTCATCCACCAGCAACTTGTCCGTGCTGCCTGTATCTCAGCACGAGGAGCGAGCGCATGACGCCGGGTTCAACGCCGTCCCTGAGTGCCAATGCCGTCGAGTCGAGCGCGGCGGACGCCCACGTGAAGAACAACTACGTGGATTGCGCCACCAACGTAGGCGTGCAGCGGGCGCGGAAGCCCCTGCCGATGCCCTCCACGCCCGCACTGTCCACCGCCCCGCAGGCGCGCTAGGCCCCCGGGTTGTGGCAGCGGGGCCGTTTGGCCCCACCGTGGAGATCCATGCCCGGACGGGAACGACCCCCCTTCCGGGCATCTGCTTGTCTGTGTCCTTGCACTTTTTTCTCAAGGAACAGGCGGCTTCACGTCTTTGACAGGGAAACCCGCCAAGCGAGCATGTAGGACAAAATGGCCAACCTCTTCAACCGGGAGCGGAGGCGCTTCGAGGCGTTCATCCGACAGCACCGGCCCAGCTTGCTGGGGCTGGCGCGTCGGCTGTCCGTGCGCTCCAGCTTGGAGGCGGAGGACCTGGTCCAGGAGACCTTCGAGCGGGCGATGCAGGAGTTCGAGTCGCTGAAGGACCGGACGGATGCGGCGGCGGCGGCGTGGCTGTGTACGACGATGACGAACCGCTTCCTGGACTACTGCCGCCGACAGCGGACGGAAGTCCGCGGAATGCCTCACCTCGCCCTGGTGCAGGAGGGGGTGGCCCAGGCGGAGTCCCAGGAGAACTGGGAGCTGGTCAGCACCGAGGAGTTCCAGAAGGCGGTGGAGCGGCTCAAGCCGCACCTGAGAGATGCCTACCGGCTGCACGCCGAGGGCAGGCGCTACAACGCCATCGCCGAGCATTTCAACGTTCCCGTGGGCACGGTGGGCAGTTGGCTCACCCTGGCACGCAGGGACCTGAAGGACTTGCTGCTGCCACAAGTTGCGGTGGCCCGCGAGCGAGGGGCAACGAGCTCATGACGACGCCATGCACCAACAACCGATTGCACCTCTTCATCGACGGCGAGCTGTCCGCTCCGGATGCGGATGCGTTCCGCCAACACCTGACGCGGTGCGCCGAGTGTGAGGCGGGGTTGAGGGATTTGCTGCAGCTGGAGTTCCTGGCGGCGCGTGCCCTGGGGACGGCGGAGGTGGCGGTGGCGCCTCCGGAGGACCTCCTGGCGCCGGTGATGGGGGCGAAGGTGGTGTCGCTGGCGGGCCGGTTCCGGAAGGTCGCCCGTACGGTGATGCCGGTGGCGCTGGCGGCCGGACTGGCGGCGGTGGGGGTGTTCCGGCTCCAGGCTCCGTCGGAGGTTCCGGGCGAGGTGTGGCTGGCCAGCGCGGACACGCGGACCTTCGAGGCGCGGCTGAGCCACCCGAGGGCGGACCGCTTCCTGCCCTACAGCCCGATGCGCGGCACCAGCCACACCACGGACGTGCTGCCGCTGCGGCCGTTGGCGGAGCTGGCCGAGCGTCACGACTTCCGGGGCATCGCGGCGGCGTATGCGCTGCGGGGGGACTGGCAGCAGGCGGAGGCGTTCCTGGGTCAGGAGCCCGAGTCGGCTGACAAGGCGAATGACCTGGCGGTGGTGGCGCTGAGCCGGCAGCGGTACGAGGAGGCGCTGGGGCTGCTGACGAGCGCGCTGCGCCAGAATCCCAATCACTCGCAGGCGCTGTGGAACCGGGCGCTGGTGCTGCGTGAGAGGGATTTGCTGGACCGCGCGGCGGCGTCCTTCGACACCGTGGCCTCGCTGGGCGAGGAGGGGTGGAGCGCGGAGGCGCGCCGGATGGCGGCGGAGCTGCGCACGCAGCTGGCGGAGGAGCGGGTGCGGTGGCGGCGGCAGGTGTCGGACGCGTGGCTGACGCTGACGGATGGCTCGGCGCTCGACGTGAAGCAGCTGGTGCAGCGGCCGGTGGTGGCTCGCGCCGCGCTGTACGAGGCGGTCCGCACGCTGACGTCGAAGGAGCGCGTGGAGGCGCTGCTGCCGCTGGCTCGGGAGCTGGATGCGCTGGGTGGGGGCTCGGTGCTCCAGGACTACGTGCGGCAGGTCGCGACGCGGGACTTCGCGGCGCGGGCTCCGCTGGCGCAGGGGTACGCGGGGCTGCTGCGAGACCGCGACTCGAAGAAGGACGCCACGGCGCTGCTGGACTCGCTGCGCCGCTCGGGGGAGCGGGACATCTACTTCGGCGCGCTCGTGCAGACGGGCTTCGCGGCGGTGGATGGCGCGGCGATGAGCGCGCTGCGAGGCTTCGCCGAGGGCACGCCGGACCCGTGGCTGCACCTGCTGGCCGAGCGCGAGGGCATCCGCCGCGAGCTGGCCGCGGGCCGCACCGCTGACGCCGAGAAGCAGCTGATGGACGCGATGCTGACGTGCAACGGCCTGGGCAACATCGTGCCGTGCATGGAGCTGAACTGAGCCGCGCTCCCGCGCGGTGAAGTGCCGAGGGGTCGGTCCGTGAGGACTGGCCCCTTCGTCGTTCCAGGCTGTTGCCCATCGTGCGAAGCGGGGGCGAGGCGCGCTACGGGCGCGCGGGTGCGTGGCAGGCTTCCTCGCATGACCGCCCCTTCGCCCCGCAACATGCGCGACTACGCGGCCACCCATCGCGACTTCCGGTGGGAGCGGCCCGAGCACTTCAACTTCTCCGTCGACGTGGTGGACCGGCACGCACGGGAGCGACCGGAGTCCCTGGCGCTCCTGTGGTCCGACGAGTCCGGACGCTCGCAGCGCTTCACATGGCAGGGCGTGCGGCAGCGCTCGGTGCACGCGGCGCAGTTCCTGGCGGGACTGGGGCTGAAGAAGGGGGACCGGGTCTTCATCATGATGCCCCGCATTCCCGAGTGGTGGTTCCTGGTGCTGGGCTGCATCCGCGCGGGCATCGTGTTCATGCCCGGCACGCCCATGCTCACCGTCAAGGACATCCGCTACCGGCTGGTGGCGGCGGATGCGAACGCGGTCATCGCGGACGTGAGCTGCCTGGACTCCTTCGAGGGCCTCGCGGGCACGGGCCGCGTGGAGACCTGGGTCGCCGTGGGCGAGGGGGCTCCGGCGCCGTGGGTCCGCTACCAGTCGGGGACGGTGGGCACGGCCGCGCACGGGGAGACGTTCGCTCCGACGCGCGCGGAGGACCCGCTGCTCATCTACTTCACGTCCGGCACCACGGGCATGCCGAAGCTGGTGCTGCACACGCACGCCAGCTACGGCCTGGGGCACGTCATCACCGGCAAGTACTGGCTGGACCTGACGCCGGAGGACCGGCACCTGACGTTGAGCGACACGGGCTGGGCCAAGTGCGCGTGGGGCAAGCTCTTCGGCCCGTGGAGTCAGGGCGCGTGCAACGTCGTCTACGACTTCCGCGGGCGCTTCGACGCGCCGAAGCTCCTGAAGGTGCTCGCGTCCCAGCAGGTCACCACGTTCTGTGCTCCGCCCACGGCGTGGCGCGCGATGGTGTTGCAGGACTTGAAGTCCTTCGACCTGACGTCGCTGCGGCACACGGTGAGCGCGGGCGAGCCCCTCAACCCGGAGGTCATCGAGACATGGAAGGCCGCCACGGGGCTGCACATCCGCGAGGGCTACGGGCAGACGGAGACGGTGGTGCTGGTGGGGATGTTCCCGGCGGTGGAGCCGCGCATGGGCTCGATGGGGAAGCCGTCTCCGGGGTTCGTCGTGAGCGTCATCGACGATGCGGGGCAGGAGGTGAAGGACGGGCAGGAGGGGGACATCGCGGTGCGCGTGGTGCCGGAGCGACCGGTGGGCCTGTTCCAGGAGTACCTGGGGGATGCCGCCGCCAACGCAGCCTGTCGCCGAGGGGACTGGTACGTCACCGGAGACAGGGCGGTGCGCGACGCGGAGGGCTACTTCTGGTTCGTGGGGCGGGCGGATGACGTCATCAAGACGTCGGGCTATCGGGTGGGGCCCTTCGAGGTGGAGTCCGCGCTGCTGGAGCACGAGGCCGTGGCCGAGTCCGCGGTGATTGGTGTCCCGGACGAGAAGATTGGCCAGCGGGTGAAGGCGTTCGTGGTGCTGGCGCCGGGCTTCACGCCTTCGCGGGACCTGGCGAAGGAGCTTCAGGAGCACGTGAAGCGCACGACGGCGCCGTACAAGTACCCGCGCGAGGTGGAGTTCGTCACGGAGCTGCCCAAGACGGTGAGCGGGAAGATTCGCCGCGCGGAGTTGCGTGCGACGCCGTCGAAGCCGGAGTGAAGCGTCATCGAGATGCATCCGAGAAAGGTCCATATGTCCATCCAGTCGAGTCGTCGTGCGGTCCTCAGCTGTTTGAGCGTGGTGGTATGGGGTTCGTCGGTGCTGCCAGGAGTCGCTTCGGCGCTGGGCCTCATCACCTGTCCCCTGGGGACGTCCCAGGTGTCCTATTCGCCGGGCATCACGAATACGCCGACGCCGACGAAGGTCTCGGGCGTCGAGCTGTCGGGCCTGTGCACGGGCCTGGGGTTGCCCGTGGGGGTCAGCTCGTTCACGACCTCGTTCGCGGGAACCGCCACGCTCTCCTGCTCGGGCCTGTTCACCATGGGGGAGGGCGAGCAGACCTTCGTGTGGAACAACGGCGCCACCAGTACGTGGCACTACACGGCCACGGCGCCGGTCATCATCAACGGCCAGCGGGTCATCACGAGCACGGGAGTCATCACCTCGGGCCTGCTCACGGGAATGCAGGTGACGCAGGTCCTCACCCTGGTGAACCTGGACTTGATGCAATGTGATTCGCCGGGGGGCCTCACGACGACGAGCGGGCCCTCGACGTACACCTTCACGGGACTCTGAGCCGCGGGGTGGCGAGGCGCAGGGGCAGCTCCTCGGTGGGGAGCTCTCCCTCGCGCCATCACCAGCGCAAGTGTTGCGCTCGGGCACGACTCAAGGGGCCATCTCCAGCATCGCACCGACCACGGTCGCGCTGGCGCTGGGGATGCTGTCCCGGAAGGGTTCGCTCGGCGTACTCGTCTCGTTCAGGGATGCGGTGATGACGAGGACGTAGGAGTGACCCGGGAGCATGAGCCCAGGTGGCACGGTGATGCTCCGGCCACGGGTGTAGATGGAGCCCACGCTGTCCACGCGGGTGACGTTCTCTGCGTCCGCACGAAGCTGGAGCACTGAGACCCGGTAGAGCCGTGGCGTTCCAAGCGCGGGTGCATCCCAGGTCACCACGGGGGTGGGCGTCACGCCTGTCGCCGGTTCAAAGAGACTCGCGCCATTGACTCGGGGATTTCGCACCGGGGACAGCCTGGACGCGAGCGGATGGGCCTTGGCGTCGTCCAGGTCGTCGATGGTCTCCATGCCGGCCCGAAGCGTCACCCCCCTCGTGGTTCCAGGGAGCTGATAGTTCTTCTCGAGGACGGTGTGGGCCAGGACGCTGGTTGCCCAGCGCCCCTGCAGCGGGCTCCCGTAGTTCAGGGTGCCGGTTTCCAGCAGCTCGTCGTCCCGCTGGGTGGCTATCAGCAGATAGTCCGCGGAGCCGGAGTACATCCCACGCGAATTGTCGTACGGCAGCCCCTGCACCACGAGGAGGGTGTGCCTGCGCTCGGGATTGGGAATGCAGTCCTGGGTGTACCGATGGAAGTCGCGCAGCCTCCAACGGAACGCCGCCGAGTTCGCCGTCTCCACCGGAACCATCTCCCCGACCAGTCGCGTGGTTTCTCCCTCCACTTGGGCGAAGGCGGGAAACTCCACGAGCCGGCTCATGGCGGAATAAGGCACTCCGGTCGTGCTCGTGCGCCGGGACAACTGCGCGAGGATTCCACGGTCCCCTTGGCCTCCGTCAATCAGCCCCGCATCGGTGCTGGAGACAGTCATGTCCGAGAGCGAAGTCGCCCCGACCGCGGGGGGATTCCGTGACTGCCCCTCCATGTAGAAGAACCAGCTGTTGGCCCCCACGGAGAAGAACTCGAGCTGGTCTCCTCTCTGCCAGGGCACCAGTCCAGAGACCGAGAAGGAAAGGGGTGACGCGCGTGCTGGCATCACCACATCCGGCCGCCCCGCGAGTGTGCGCCCCATGTCGATTCCCGTTCCTTCTCCTTCGCCTTCCCCCAACAGGAGGTAGGTCGTTCCCACCCGGAGGTAGAAGGGTTCGCGAGGGACGTTGGGGACGCTGAAGACGCCGTTCGAGGAGTTGCCCCGGCCGGGATACTCCCTGAAGGTGCCATCTGCTCCGGCGACGAGCGCGGAGACGCCCCGGCGTTCGACGTCGTTGGGCAGACTCTGAATCTGGTGCTCCGTGAGCCAGGTCGTCCTGGACACACCCATGACGGTGCGGCTCCCCCTGGATGGGCCCACGAAGCCCTTGCTGAAGTGGACGACCTTGGCGACCAGGTGCCCGTTCTCCACCACCCCGCCGACAGGCTCATAGCCACTCCCATCCAGCGTGGACCAGTAGAGCGTGGGTGGAGTGGCCGCGCCCGTGATGGGAAGCGACACCGTGACGGGCCGATTGAAGACGACGCCCGCGGGCTTGAACTCGTAGAGACGGGAGGCCCTGCCCAGCTCCGCGGGAGGTGACTCCTCCGAGAGGGCCAGGGTCACCTGCACCGCGGACTCGAGTGCATCCCGAGGGAAGGTGAGCGTGGCCCCGTCCGACAGCGTCAGCACGCCTCCCTCCACGCCCACTTCCTTCGTGAAGGACTCCGGTGGTGGAGGCGGCTCCACCGGCGGACCGGGCTGTTCCTCGGTTCCGCTGCATGCACCGAGGAGCACGAGGATCAACAACAAAAGGCCCCCCCTCCAGCCCCAGTCTTCACCCTCTTCATGCACGACAACACGCCCCCTGCGGGGCAAGGCAGTCCGCTGGCGCCCAGGCCTCATGGATTGCTCTCCCTCTCGAGTCAGACACGCGCGCATGCGCGACGCCAGGAGCCTGGCGCTGGATTCACGGTACGAAAGCGAGGGAGGGCTGTCGTACCCCAAACGGGGTACGTCGGAAGGCGTCGCTCAACGCGCGTTGGCGAGATGAAGCGCCGCGCTGCCCAGGAGCATGCGAACCAACTCTGCCTGCCGACGTGTGCCGGTCTTCTCGAGGACCCGCTTCAGATGTGTTCGAGCGGTCTGCTCGGAGCAGCCTCGGTGCTCGGCGAACTCAGCCAGTGTCTTGCCTTGCGCGAGCGCGGAGGCCAACAGGGACTCGGCGGAGGTCAGGCCGTGGAGCCCTGCAATCAACTGGGGGTCCAGCAGCAACGCGGCATCAGGGTCGTGGATGACGGCGAGGACGCGCGCTGACCGGGGAGCGCATCCCCGGAGGGGACTCATCGGTCGCAGCGGCACGAACAAGATGCTGAGAGGCGCTCCATTCCGCCGTGTCACCTTGACCGGCGAATGAACAGGCACTTCCGAGGAGGCGTGTGGGGTGGCCTCGCTGAAGGCCGCGGACCGGGCGACCGTCGCGGTCAGCCGCTGGGCCTCTCCCGAGCGGTCCGCGGTCAGCTTCTGGCTCTTCACCTGAAGGCCATCCGCCTTGAAGAGCAGTTGCTCCGCGGCGGTGTTGGCGCAGATGAGATGCGCGGCTTCGTCCAGGACCGCTACCGCCCCTGGAACGATGTCGAGCGTCCGCCGCAAATCGCCGATTTCATGCCGCATGCCCTCCAGGAGGAGTCTCAGGTAGGCCGCGTTCTGAAGGTAGGGCAGCACCTCGGAGAACATCCGGACATGGTCTTCCCCGAACGGCCCGGCCTGCTTCTCTCGCATCACGGCATGGCCCACCATGAGCCCCGGAGACGAAGAGACACATGCAAACAGGGTGTAGCGGACTCCCTGTAACATCAGCAGGTCGTTGTAGATGGACGAGGCCTCGAAGTCGTCGGGTTCGATGACATCCACATCCGACAGGGCCTTGCCTGGGTTCTTCATGGCGGCCAGGAGGCGAGGGTCCTGGTGTCTCCAATGGACCTCGTAGTTGGAGAAGCTGGCGTCCGTCGCCCCATGGAAGTGGGTCTCGACGAGGTGCCCATCGCGCATGAACAGCGAATGGGCTGAATGCCCACCCATCCAGGATGCGATGGCGGCGAGCGCCGGCTGGAATCCGGCTTGGGAGTCCACGCAGTCCAGAATGAGCCCGACCAGCTTGTGCTCGAGAGGCCGAATCGCCATGGCTTCCCTCATCCGTGCTTGGGCCGAACGACACTCGATGGAGAGGGGCCGCGCTGTGTAGGTGTGGCGCGATGTCCACCATTCGACGCTTGCCCGTGGCCGCGCGTGTCCAGGCGCACCGTGAGGTGGTCCGCACCCCTTGCGGGTCGCTACGCCGTGGCGCGGCGCAGGGTCAGCTCCTCGCGGAAGGCGCGGATGATGTCCGCTTCGTCGGGGACCTCTCCAGAGCGCCGCTCCATCAGCGTCGAGAGCACGGCGATATAGGTCTCGCCGAACAGCAAGGTGAGCGCGGTGGCGGTGGAGGCGGCGATGAGCGCTCCGACCAGCGAGCCGGCGCCCGGGACGAGCTTGAGCAGGCCGGACACGATGGCCTGCCCGGAGAAGGTGGCCCCCAGACCCGTGGCCACCGAGCTCACCAGCGTGGAGAGGAACGCCTCCGTGAGCGGCAGGCCGAACACGCTGCTAATCCCCGCCAGCATTCCGACCTGCGTGGGGACAAGCAGGGCGGCGTCGGCGAAAGGGATGGGGGTGGCTCCAATGACGGCGGCCGTGGCCGCGGCGCTGGCGACGATGCCGTGGGCCCGCTTGCGCTTCTGACCGATGCTCACACGCTGGGCCGCGGCGAAGGCATTGCGCTGCGCCTCCGGCACCAGCTCCATGGTGAGCTCCACCAACTCCACGAGCCCTCGGGGGTGGAGCGTGTGGCCTTCGTCATCCGTCTCCAGGAGGGCTCTCACGCGCATGACGTTGCGGGCGATGGGCAGGAGCTTCTCCACCTCCGCTCGGAAGCCCTGGTCATTGCGCGCCTTGGTGATGACGGCGACGACCGGCATGTGCCGCGCCAGCATCCGGGCGACCTCCAGGTCTCCCTCCTCCACGCGGCGCGAGTCCTCGCCGATGCACAGCCAGGCGCAGTGCAGGTGTCGCGTCGCATCCGAGTCCCGAGCCCGCGTGGCCACCAGGTCCTCGAGCAGCGTCAGCGTCTCCTGGAACGCCCCCAGCTCCATGCCCCGCGTGTCCAGGATGCTCACGGGGATGCCGTCCTTCGTGTACTCGCGCGTCTCGCGAGTGACGGGGCGACCCTGGCCCGTGTCGGCGATGCGCCCGTGGAAGACGGCGTTGATGAGCGTGCTCTTCCCCACGCCGCTCCGCCCGGCGATGACGATGTTGACGCGCCCGCGCTTGCGGAACGCCTCGTCGACCTGCTTGCGAATCTCTTCTGCGAGATGGAGCTCCATGGAACCTCGCTTCGTCCTCCCGGGGGAGAGGACTCGCGGCCCGGCTTCGGGGGGCTCGCGATGGCCTGTCATGAAAGCGTAGCGGAAGGGCGACGCGAAGCCATGTGACACGGAGGGGACACCGTCGGCTTGCAGGCAGGCGAGCGGATGGAGGGGCGACGTCCCTCCTGGTGGGATGTCCTCGCGCTGCTCCCGGATTCGCGACGGAGGCGCACGTCGTCCGGTGTCGCCTCTGTCGGGCGAGCAGGAGCCCGAGAGCACGCCCGCCTCGTGGTGGGGTGTCGACTGCTCATCACGAGAGTCGTGCGGCGGGCGGCCTTGTCCGGCGATGGGCGCGCCGCCACCTTGGGCGTCCTCGGGGGCTTGGCGGATGGTGGTGTTCCTCATCGATGGGCAGGCCTCGCCCGCGGTGGTGGTGCGGCATGCGGTGGCCTCGCGCCGTCTGCGGCTCGCGGTGCCGGGACTCCTGGGAGACCGCTATCTGGGGCGGCGCCTGGAGCGCACGTTCCAGACCTGGCCCGGCATCGAGACGGTGAAGGCGGAGCCTCGCAGCGGTCGCGTGCTGGTGCGCTATGCGCCCGATGCTCCGCTGCTGGAGCGACTGGAGGAGGCTCCCGAGGAAGCCGCGTCCACGCGAGAGCCTCGGCCTCTTCGCACGCCCATCGAGTCTCCTCCCGACGAGGAGCCCTGGCACTCGCTCACCGTGGACCAGGTGCTGCACCGGTGGAAGACGGACCGGCACGGACTGTCCCGAGCGGAGGCCGCGACGCGGCTCAAGCGGTACGGCGCGAACACGGTGGTGGGCCTCAAGCCGCGCTCACGGTGGTCGCTGCTGCGTGCTCAGGTCGCCACCGTGCCCATGGGGCTGCTCATGGGCTCGGCCGCGGCCTCCGCGCTGGCGGGAGACCGGCCGGAGGCCACCGCCATCCTCGCGGTGGTGGGGCTCAACGCGGGCATCGGCTACCGCATCGAGCGGCGCAACGAGTCGCTCATCGCCTCATGGCAGAAGCTGGAGGCGGGGCAGGCCCAGGTGCTGCGCGACGGCGTGGTCCACGACGTCCCCGTGTCGGACCTGGTGGTGGGCGATGTGCTCCTGGTGCGCGCGGGGGACGTGCTGCACGCGGATGCGCGGGTGCTGGAGGCACATCGGCTCAGCGTGGATGAAGCACCGCTCACGGGGGAGAGCGAGCCCCAGCTCAAGGGCCCCGAGGCCGTGTCACACGAGGCCCCCCTCGCCGAGCGCACCTGCATGCTCTACGCGGGCACGGTGGTGGCGTCGGGACATGGCCGCGCGGTGGTGGTGGCCACGGGAAGGTCCATGGCCCTCGCGCGCGTGCGCGAGTTGGTGGAGGAGACGTCCTCGCCGCCCACGCCTCTGTCGCGCAAGCTGGAGCAGTTGGACAAGCGGGTGGCGGTGTTCTCCGTGGGCGCCAGCGTGGCGTCCGGTGTGGTGGGCCTGATTCGCGGACGGCCGATGGGACAGGTGCTGCGTGGCGCGGTGGCGCTCGGGGTGGCGGCCTTGCCGGAGGGGCTGCCCATTGTCGCGACCGCGGCGCTGGTGCGCTCGATGCAACGCCTGCACGCGCGCGGCATGGTGGTGCGTCGAGTCTCCGCCGCGGAGGCCCTGGGGGGTGTCACCGTCATCTGCGCGGACAAGACGGGGACGCTGACTCGCAACGACATGCGGCTGGAGGTCCTGGACGTGGGGGGAGGCGCGGTGGACCTCGAGTCCCTGCGCGCGAAGCCGGAGGCGGTGCTGGAGGATGTCCCCACGCTGGCGCTGGCCGCGGCGCTGCTCAACAGCGACGTGGATGTCCACCGCAACGGGCACGAGGTCATCATCACGGGCAGCTCCACCGAGCGGGCCTTGGTGTCCGCGGCCCATGACGCGGGACTGGACGGGGCCGCGCTGCGACGTGCCTTCCCTCGACGCAGGCTCCTGGAGCGCTCGGAGGGCATCCACTACGTGGTGAGCCTGCACGATGCGCCTGGAGGAGGCGTGGCCTTCGTCAAGGGCGCACCCGAGCAGGTGGTGCGGCTGTGTTCGCACGATTCACGAGGGCCGCTCGATGTGGAGGCACAGCGGCGATTGCTCCAGCGCAACAAGGCCCTGGCGGAGGCGGGGCTGCGAGTGCTGGCGCTGGGCTGGCGGCGCGTGGACGTGTCGCGCGGCGCCGCACCGGAAGGGGGTTACACCTTCCTGGGCTTCATGGGCCTGAGGGACCCCTTGCGAGAAGGGGCCGCGGACACGCTGCATCAGGCGCGGGTCGCGGGCATCCGGACCATCCTCCTCACCGGCGACCAGCGGCACACCGCCGAGGCGGTGGCGCATGCGGTGGGGCTGCGAGGCGAGACGCTCACGGCGAAGGAGCTGACCGCGCGCCTGTCCGAGCCTGGAGGATTGGAAGGGGACTGGCTCGACCGGGTCGCGGTGCTCGCGCGGGTGACTCCCGAGGACAAGATGGTGCTCGTGCGTGCCCTTCGCAGGCGAGGCGAAGTGGTGGCGATGGCGGGGGATGGCATCAACGATGCTCCCGCGTTGAAGGCGGCGGACGTGGGCGTGGCGGTGGGTGCTCGCTCCAGCGACATGGCCCGGCAGATGGCGGACATCGTCATGGCGGGGGAGGACCTGCGCGGCATCATCCACGCGGTGGGTGAGGGACGCATCGTCCAGGACAACCTGCGCCGCGCCATCCGCTTCCTCTTCGCCACCAACCTGTCGGAGATGGCGCTGGTGATAGGGGCCACGCTCGTGGGAGGCCGTGAGCCGCTGTCGCCGCTTCAGTTGCTCTGGCTCAACCTGCTGACGGACACGCTCCCGGGGCTCGCGCTCGCGCTCGAGTCGGGAGACCCGGACGTCCTGGACCGTCCTCCCGCACCCCCAGGGGCGCCGCTGCTGTCGAGGCCGCTGGCGCGACGAGTGGTCCGCGATGCGCTGCTGATGGCGGGCTTCGGCGCCACGGGGATGGTGCTGGGCGGACCGCCGCTGGCGTTCGGGATGCTCACGGCCGCGCAGCTCGGCTACGCCACGGTGTGCCGGGCGCCGCACGCTCGCGACAGTGGACGCTTCACCGTGTTGGTGGGGAGCGCGGTGGCCATGCAGGTGTTGGGGCTCACCTTTCCGCCGCTGCGCGCGGTGCTCGGGCTTCCTCCGCCGTCGCTGCTGACCTTCGGTGGTCTCGCCACGGGACTGGTGCTGCCCGGCCTCTTGATGGGGGTGTCTCGTCAGGGACGTCGCAGGGCCCGGCGCGACAAGCGCTTGTTCATCCCCGCGTCCTTGGAGGCTTCCCCGTGACGTTCCCGCACGGTCCCACCGCGGGCCCGAGCACGGTGCTGTCGCGCTGGCTTGCCCCCGCCGTGGACCGGTTCGGCGGCGAGGCGAGCTTCATCCCCTCTTTCGTGGAGGCTTCCCCATGACGTTTCATCTGCCGTCGTTCCTCTTGGGCTACACCGCGGGCGCGGGCACGGTGCTGGTGAGCCGGCACCTGCGCCCGCTGCTCCTGGAACTGGCCACCGCCGCGTATCGGTTTGGCGACATGGTGCTGGCTCGGACCGCCATCAAGCAGGAGGACCTGGAGGACCTGCTGGCGGAAGCGAAGGCGAGGGCTCGTCGGGCCGCGAATGGCCACGCGAATGGTCAGGCGCCGACCTGAGGAGGAGGAGCGCCATGGCTCGCTACATCTACGTGGTTCATGTCCTGCCCGGGCGCGTGCGCCTGCGGCTGCCCTGGCTGCGCGAGCATGCCTCGCTCGCCAACGCGCTCGCGGAGGGACTGATGGCCGTGCAGGGCATGGACGAGGTGGAGGTGCGCCCCTTCACCGGAAGCGTCCTGTGCCGTCACGACCCGGAGATGCTCGAAGCGAAGGACGTGGTGCGAGAGGTGCGTGAGCTCACCGGCGTGGACCTCGTCATCCGCCCAGGCGAGGAGCCTCCCGAAGAGGCGACCTTGTTCGCCGCCTTGGAGACAGGCAGCGACGTGGCCCGAGCCACCAGCCGCTTCGTGAAGGGGCTCGACGTCGACGTGCTCCGAGCCACTCACGGACGCGTGGGCCTGGGCGTGCTCATGTCGATGGGGTTCGCGGCGGCGGGCGTCGCCAAGGTCGTCACCACCCGTCAGCTCCCCATGCCGGACTGGTTCAACCTGGCCTGGTGGGCCTTCGCCACCTTCACCGGCGTGGAGCGCGCGGCCATCAACAACACGGAGTCCCCGGTGCGAGGACCCCCTCCTCGCGCCAGCACGCCCGAGGAGCGAGAGGACCCCGACTCCGAGGACCTCCCCTCCTGAGCGCACGCGCGTCCTAGCTGTTCCAGTCCGTGTGCACGAAGCCCGCCTCGGGCTTGTCCCGGCGCTGGTACGTGTGCGCGCCGAAGGCATCCCGCTGTGCCTGGGTCAGGTTCTGCGGCAGCTCCGCGCTGCGGTAGCTGTCCAGGTACGCGAGCGACGCGCTGAACACGGGCACGGGGATGCCCACCTTCGTCGCCGTCCCCACCAGCTTGCGCCACGCGGGGGCCATCTTCTCGAGCACCGGCGCGAAGGCGTCCGACACCAGCAGATTCGGCAGGTCCGGCTGCTGCGTGAAGGCCTCGCGCAGCGGCGTGAGCAGCTTCGCGCGGATGATGCAGCCGCCTCGCCAGATGCGCGCCATCTCCGCCAGGGAGATGTTCCACTTGTACTCCTGCGACGCCGCCTGGATGAGCCGCATGCCCTGCGCGTACGTCACCACGCGCGCCGCATAGAGCGCGTCATGCGCCCACTGCGCGAGCTGCGCCTTCTCCTCGGCGCTCAGCGTCTCCGAGGGACCCTGGAGCTTGCGGCTGGCCGCCACGCGCTCGTCCTTCATCGAGGACAGGACGCGCGCGTCCAGCGAGGCCGCGATGGACGGCACCGGGACGCCCAGGTCGAGCGCCACCTGCACCGTCCACTTCCCCGTGCCCTTCTGCCCGGCCTTGTCCAGCACCAGGTCCACCAGGGGCTTTCCCGTCTGTGCGTCCTTCTTGCGCAGCACCTTGATGGTGGTCTCCAGCAGGAAGGACTCGGCGATGCCCTCGTTCCACTTCGAGAAGAGGTCCGCCAGTGCGTCCGCGGACAACCCGAGTCCTCGGCGCAGCACGTCGTACGTCTCCGCGAGCAGCTGCATGTCCGCGTACTCGATGCCGTTGTGCACCATCTTCACGAAGTGGCCCGCGCCATCCGGCCCCACGTGGGTGACACACAGGCCCTCATCCGTGCGCGCGGCGATGGCCTCCAGCACCGGCCGCACCAGCGCGTACGCCTCCGTCGGTCCACCCGGCATGATGGACGGGCCGTGGCGCGCGCCCTCCTCGCCGCCGGACACGCCCACGCCCAGGAAGCGGAAGCCCTTCGACTTGCACAGCTCCTCGCGCCGGCGCGTGTCCTGGAACCAGGAGTTGCCCGCGTCCATGACGACGTCCCCGGGCGAGAGCAGCGGGAACAGCCGCTCCAGCATCTGGTCCACCGCCGCGCCCGCCGTCACCATCAGCAGGATGCGCCGAGGCCGCTCCAGGCTCGCGACGAAGGACTCCAGCGACGCGAGCGCCTGCAGCTCCGGGCGCCCGTGCTTCCGGTTCATCTCGTCGACGTGCTTCGCGTCCCGGTCCCACCCCACCACCTTGAAGCCGTGGTCCGAGATGTTGAGGGCCAGGGCCGCGCCCATGACTCCCAGTCCCGCCACGCCGAACTGCGCGCCCGCCTGGGCGCTCGCTGCCGCACTCATGGTTCCTCCAAGAAGTTCGCTCACCGTCCCGCGGCGGCGGTGTCCATCATCCACTGCGCATTCGAGACGCGAGCCGCCGGGAGCGCCAGGTCGCCCGCCAGCGCGCGCTTCGCCACGTCCCGCTTCCCCCCGCCCGCCACCAGCATCAGCACCGCACTTGCCGACAGCAGCACCGGCATCGTGAGCGTCATCCGCCACGGCGGGGGCTTGGGGCCCACCAGGGACAAGACCCGCCGGCCCTTCTCCTCCAGCGCCGGGTGCCCGGGGAAGAGGCTGGCCGTGTGGCCGTCCTCGCCCATGCCGAGCAGCACCACGTCCAACGTCGCGGGCAGTCGTGACTCGTAGTCGCGCGCGGCGGCGTCGCGGTCCTCGCGCTCGCCCTCCATGCGGAACACCTGCGACGGGGACAGCCGCAGCGGCCCCACGAGCGTCTCCTCCACCATGTGGTAGTTGCTGTCCGGGTGGTCCGGCGGCACGAAGCGCTCATCCACGAAGTAGAGGTCCACGCGCTCCCACGGGAGCGTCAGCCGCGAGAGCTCCCGGTACGCGGGCCCCGGCGTGCCGCCTCCCGACAACGCGAGGCTCGCGCGAGGCTTCGTCGCGAGCGCCGCCTGCAGCGACTTCGCCATCCACTCCGCGGCCTGATGGGCAAGGCCCTCGGTCGGGACGACCTGGGGAGGCTGCGCGCTCATAGCTGCGTCCACCGCCGCCCGTCGCGAGCCAGCAGCGCGGACGCGGCCTGCGGGCCCGTGGTGCCCGACGCGTAGGTGTGCACTGTCCCGCCCTCGCCGGAGTCCAGCGCTTGCAGGATGGGCGTCACGTAGGCCCACGCCTGCTCCACGCTGTCCTTGCGCGCGAAGAGGGTGGCGTTGCCGCGCATGCAGTCCAGCAGGAGCCGCTCGTACGCTTCGGGCACGGGCTTCTGGAAGCTCTCCGCGTAGTTGAAGTCCATGGTGACGCCCGCGATGTTGACGTCCTCACCGGGGACCTTGGACTCGAAGGAGAGGGCGATGCCCTCCTGCGGCTGGATGCGCAGCGTGAGCACGTTGGGCTGGAGGCGCTGACACGTGGCGCCCTCGCCGGCGAACAGGCCGATGGGCACGGACTTGAAGTGGATGGACACCTCCGTCATGCGCTTCTTCAGCTTCTTGCCCGCGCGCAGATAGAAGGGCACGCCCTCCCAGCGCCACGAGTCCACGCTGAGCTTCATGGCGACATAGGTGGGCGTGCGCGAGTCGGGCTTCACGCCCTTCTCCTGGAGGTAGCCCTCGTACTGGCCCACGACGACGGAGCGGGACACCTCGCGGCCCTCGACGGGGCGCAGGGCGCGGAACACCTTGTTCTTCTCGTCGCGGATGTCCTCCGCGGCGAAGGACACGGGAGGCTCCATGGCGCACAGGGCGAGCACCTGGAGCAGGTGGTTCTGCACCATGTCCCGGATGACGCCCGTCTCGTCGTAGAAGCCCGCGCGGCCCTCCACGCCGATGGACTCCGCCGCGGTGATCTCCACATGGTCGATGTGGTTGCGGTTCCACAGCGGCTCGAAGATGGCGTTGGCGAAGCGGAAGACCAGGATGTTCTGGACGGTCTCCTTGCCCAGGTAGTGGTCGATGCGGAAGATCTGCTTCTCGTCGAGGACCGAGGCGAGCTCGCGGTTGAGCTCCTTCGCGCTCTCCAGGTCATGCCCGAAGGGCTTCTCGATGACGATGCGCCGCCAGGGCTTCTGGTCCGGGCGCTCCTCGCGGGAGAGGAGTCCCGCGTCGGCCAGGCCGTGGAGGATCTGGGGGAAGGTGGAGGCGGGCGTGGCCAGGTAGTAGAGCTGGTTGCCCTGGGTGCCCTCGCGCTGGGCGACCTTCTCCAGTCGCTCCCGCAGGCGGGCGAAGGAGGCCGGGTCGTCGTAGCCGCCGGAGATGCCTTCCAGGCGCGGCGCGAAGCGCTGCCAGGCGGCCTCGTCGAGCGGCTGGGTGCGCGCGAACTTCTGGAGGCCTTCCTTCACGTGGCGGCGGAAGGCCTCGTCGTCGAGCTGCGAGCGGCTGAAGGCGACGACGGCGAAGTGGTCCGGCAGGAGGTTGGCGCGTGACAGCTCGAAGAGGGCGGGGAACAGCTTGCGCTGTGCCAGGTCCCCCGTCGCGCCGAAGAGCACCACGGTGCACGGGTCCGGGCGCGCGGCGCGCAGCAGGGGGTCTCCCTCTCGAGGATGCGTTTCGATGTGCAGGCCCTGCGCTTCCATTCCGCTGCCTCCTCCGAGTGACTTCGTGGTCGGCCACCTTACGCCCCCCTCGTCTCCGGACGGCAAGACAGAGTGCGCGCAGTGACGTGCGCGTGACGTCTGGAGCGTTGGATAGCGCGCCCCCGACGTGACGAGGGCCCTGCTCTAACAGCACGAAGCCACGCTCGCCATGCCCAGTCGGCGGTGCGCCACGCCAAAGGTCGCTGGAATGTGTCCTTCTCCGAGCAGCTCGGCGGGCCTCGGGGACGGGCCGTCCTGGTAGGGTCCCGCGGATGAGAAGACTGCGTGGGATTCTGCTGTCCTGTGGGGGCGCGCTGTGGTTGGCCGCGTGTGGAAGCGGTGGTACGTCGCAGGAGCCCGACGGTGCGCTGGGAGCGCAGGCGCTGCCGATCATCGCTGAGCAGCCCGGCGGCATCGCCGAGGCGGTCTGGCGCTGGTACGACGACCCGGACATCGCGAAGTCCAGCTACGCGAGCCCCGTCTGGTTCGACTTGGGGGGAGGCTCCATCCGCTGCTCCGCGGCGATGATCGGCCCCAACTTCATGCTGACCGCGGCCCACTGCGGCGCGCCGACCCAGCTGACGCTGAGCTTCCTGACGTACGCGGAGGACAGCAACACGGCCAAGCGCTTCGAGGACTTCAACTGCAAGATGCTCTACAACACCTGGCACAGCTCCGACCTGGCGCTGTACTTCTGTCCCCCGAATGCCTCGGGCGTCAGTCCAGGTGACAAGTACGGCTACCTCGACTTCGAGACCGGCGCGCTGAGCGTGGGGCAGCAGGTCTACAGCATCTGGGGAAACCCGCTGCAGACGCCGGCCCCCTCGCTCTATGACGTCCGCTTCCTGTCGAAGGGCACCATCACCTCGACGACGAGCTCGGGGACCTTCACGACGGACCCGGCGTTCGTCCAGGTCAATCCCTCGACGGGGCTGCCGGACTACACCACCAGCCACGAGCGCTCCATCGGCATCAGCACGAACCTGTGGAGCAACTACGGCGCCAGCGGCTCCGCGCAGCTCAGCGCGACCTCGCACAGAATCGCGGTGGGCCCGCTGTCCACCGCCACGCCCGATGGTCATGGTCGCAACGCGCTGTCCATCGCACAGTACCTGCTGGATGGCACCGTGGATGGCCGCGACCCGATACGGCTCAACACCTCGTACGTCGCCTCGCTGGGCGTGACGCCGTCGAGCTACACCGGCCTCATGGACAAGGACGGGGACAAGCTCATCGACCTCCAGGAGGACGTGGAGCGCCTGCGGGGAGAGAGTGCCCGCGATTGGTATGTGCTCGACTTCGACAGTGAGCGGCGCAACGCGCTGTGGACGCTGAACACGGCGGCCTTCGTCTCGGTGTCCTTCAACACCACGGACCGCACCGCCCAGCTCATCAGGACCCAGGCCTCCGTCGCCGAGCAGCCGATGCTGTCCCACTCGCGCCTGAACCTCACGCCTGGCAAGTACAGGCTCTCACTCCAGTTGGACACGGTGACCTCCGACTCCTCGCTGCCCGTGTGGTTGGGGATGGCGTGGGTCAACCCCGTCACGGGGCTGGGCGAGATTCAGGGCCGGTGGCTCTCGAGCCCTCCGGGCTCGGGGTGGGGGATGCACGCGGTGGAGGTGACGCTGCCGACGACTCAGGGCGCGCAGGTGATGGTGATGGGCGCGAGCAGCCGGTTCAACGTCCGGCTGGCCGCCATCAACGTCGTGAAGTCCGGCGCGGCGATGAACCTGGACACCGCGGACCTGCGCTTCCATTGGCGCAACGATGTCACCGGGGGACGGGGACGTGTCGTCCCGCGCGGCGTCAACTCCGCGACGCGGACGGACTGGGCGCTGCGGGTGAAGTTCGATGCGACGAACCCGACGGGCTGGCCCATCCGGAATCGGCAGTTCGCGCTGGTGGGCGCTGGCCGCTATCGCCTCTGCTTCGACCACAAGCAGGAGACGTCGGCCTCGAGTGGGGTCATGCGCGTGGTGTCCACGGGTGAGGAGCGCGTGCGGCAGGACATCGCCGCGGGCAGCGCGTGGAGTCGGACGTGTACGCCCAGCTTCCGGGCGAAGACCGACGACAACAACGTCCAGTTCGGCGTCACCTCGGGAGCGGGCTCCTACCTGGTGGACAACATCGCCATCGTCGAGGAGCCGCGCTTCATCAGCGAGCCGGGCGTCGACCGGCCGGGCCAGGACATCCGAAGCCTCGACCTCCTCGTGGCGGACCCCGTGCTCTGTGAGGACGCCTGCGCGAACGAGAGCGGCTGCGTCGCCTATACCTACGTGGCGCCGGGCCACCAGGGCGTGAATGCGCGGTGCTGGCTCAAGAGCGCGCTGCCCGCGACGTCCTACTCGACCAGCTGGTGTCACACGGGCTATCGCCTGCCCTAGCCGCCCGCCTCCCTGACAGGCGCCGGAAGCGTGCCCGGAGGCTGTCCTTGCCCCCTCCGGGCACGCTATGTCCAGGACCGATGATGAGCCCCCGCCACGCGCCTCCGCCGTCCCCGCCACGATGAAGTACCTCGTCACCGTCTGGTTCTGGCTCGTCTTCCTGCTCACCGCGCCCCTGCTGTTCGCGCTGGGGGCGCTGCTGTTGCTCGTCACCTTCCCGGTCGACCGGGACCGCCGGATGCTCCACTGGCTGGTGTGTCACTGGTGCCATGGGCTGTGGCTGCACCTGTCGCCCGGTTGGCGCACGCGGTTCGAGGGCCGGGAGCTGCTCCCGAAGGGGCCCTGCGTCATCGTGGTCAACCATCAGTCCGCCATGGATATCCTCGCGGTGATGGGGCTGTACCACCCGTACAAGTTCGTCGCGAAGGCGTCGCTGTTCTCCCTGCCGCTCGTGGGCTGGATGATGACGCTCCTGGCCTACGTGCCCATCGTCCGAGGCTCCACCACGGCCCTGCACCAGCTGCTGGACCCCTGCAGGCGATGGCTCCGCCGAGGCATGCCCATCCTCATCTTCCCCGAGGGCACCTATGCCCTTCCCGGGCAGCGGCTTCCCTTCAAGCGCGGCGCCTTCCAGCTCGCGGTGGAGGAGCACGTCCCGGTGGTGCCCATCGTCGTGGAGGGAACGACGGACCTGTTGTTGGGAGACGGCCCCTGGATGAATCCCAGGGCCTCCATGCGCGTGCGGGTGTTGCCGCCGCTGCCTCCGGAGTCGCTGGGGCAGGACTCGGTGGTGCTCGCGGAGCGCGTGCGCGCGCTGTACGAACAGACCTTGTCCGCCCACGGTTGAGACGCGCGCATGGGATGGACACTCTGGGCCCTGGAGTCGTTGCTGGCGGTGGCCGCCGCGTGGGCCCTGTCCACCGCCCTGCTGCGTGAGCGTCCGACGCTGGAGCGCTGGATGGGCGCGCTCCTCATCGGCTCCGCGAGCATCCTCACCTGTGTCCAAGGGCTGGGCCTCGTCGGGCAGTTGGGCCGGCCTCAGCTCGCGGTGGCTGGACTGCTGCTGCACGGAGGACTTCTCGCCTTCGCCCTGCGTCGGGTGGGCGGCGCGGAGCTGCTCTCGCGCCTGCGCGCGGACGTGGGCGCTCCGCCGCGCTTGCTGCGAGACATCCATCAGCGTCAGGAGCTGGCCGCGTGGGCCCTGGTGCCGGCGGCCTGCGCGGTCATCGTCTCGTGCTCCATCATCTGGCACTTCCCCAACTGGGCCTGGGACGTCGTCTGGTACCACGTCCCCAAGACGAACTACGCGGTGCAGACGGGCAGCATCACCTGGGTGGAGACCTCCGTCTGGTACGTCAACGGCTACCCCGAGCTCACCGAGCTCCTGTCCGTCTGGAACGTGCTGCTGCCTCGGCACACGCGTCTGGATGACCTGTCCCAGGTTCCCTTTGGAGTCCTGGGCGCGCTCGCGGTGGCCGCGTGGTGCCGTCGAGCGAGCGCGAGCCCCGCGCTCTCCGCGTCCCTGGGCGCGATGTGGCTCGCGCTGCCCGCGGTGGCCCTCCAGCTCCACACCTCCCACGCCGACGTGGTCGCGGGCTCACTGTTCATCACCGCCTTCTACTTCCTCACCGAGCGCGATTGGAGCCCCTCCGCGCGCACGCTGACGCTGCTGGCGATGGGGCTCTACGCGGGCACCAAGGTGTCGGGCCTGTTCCACCTCGCGCTGATGTCGCCGCTGCTGCTCGCTCGGGGCGCGGAGGTGTTGTCGCGCGCGAAGGGGCGTCGTGGCCGGGTGCTGGGACAGACGGCGCTCGCGCTGCTGCTGTTGCTCTGGCTGGGCGCGCCCACCTACGTGGAGAACGTGGCGCGCACGGGCAATCCCTTCTGGCCCGCGCGCATGCGCGTGCTGGGGCATGAGCTCGAGGGCCCCATCCGCGCGGAGGACATCACCGGGCCGCCGGCCTTCTTCGGCTCGCCTGGGGCCTTCCGGCGCATGGTGGACGCATGGACCGCGCCGGAGGGCATGTACTGGCCCGACGTGCGCGAGCGCGCCTACGGCTGGCTCTTTCCGTATCTGCTGCTTCCCGCGCTGCTGTGGGTGAGCGCGTTCGCGGTCTTCAGTCGGGAGCGCTTCCTGCGCCTGTCGCTGCCCTTGCTCGCGGGCCTGTCCGTGCTGGTGCCCGCGGCGTGGTGGGGGCGCTTCACGTTGGGGCTCCCGGCCGCGGGGCTCGTCGCGCTGGCCGTGCTGCATCGCCAATTGCGCACGCGCTACCTCCAGGTGCCGCTGTCCGCCCTCGCGGCCTTCCTGTCCGTGGCGTCCTTCGCCAAGGCCGCCGTGGGCTATCAAGTCCTGCCCACGATGGGGCGCCGCGCCGTGCCGGGTCTGCGGGACACGGACCGCGTGCGCGAGCGGATGGGCTGGCTGTGGCCTCCCCACGCGGCGCGCCTGCGTGAGGAGGAACTCGAGCCTGGCGACGTGGTGGCCTACGACAACACCACCACGTTCCTGGGCGAGTACTGGACGCTGGACCTGCGCAACCGCGTGGAGTTCGTCAACCACGACGGCGCCGACGACGTGTACCTGGACAGACTCCGCGCGCTGAAGCCGCGCTGGGTGAGCGTGGGCCGGGACAGTCCCGCGGAGCGCCTGTTGCTCGACCGCGCCCCTGTCTTCGAGCGGCTCTTCGACTGTCCTTCGAGCGGCGCTGTCATGTATCGGGTCACTCGCGACGACTGGTAGGTGTCTTCGGGGAAAGCTCCGTGTCGTGGCGCCAGTCCGCCGTGAATGAAACAGCCGCGTTGAAAGAAATCGGCGGGAGTGCGAGCCCGCCGTGGAGATGCGTGCGATTGACGCGCCGAGCCTGTCTCGCGCGTGCGGTATCCTGGGCACATGCGCCAATTGCTGACCTTGCTGCTCTTGCTCGCCGCGCCAGTCTGGGCCGCGGTCCCCTCGGGCTTCGCGGAGACGGTCTACACCTCGAATGACTTGATCCAGGCCACGGGCATGGCGTGGGCGCCGGATGGCTCCGGGCGCTTGTTCGTCACCATCAAGTCAGGGGATGTGCGGGTGGTGTCGATGAGCAACGGCTTGCCTCGGACGACAACGCCGGGCGGCACCACCTTGGTGACGAGTCTGTTCGCCCGGGAGCTCGTGGTCGAGACCAACAGCGAGTGTGGTGTCATCGGCATCGCGGTCGACCCGAACTACACCGTCAATCGCTACGTCTACATCTTCGTCACGGTCTCCGAGACGGAGCAGCAGATTGTCCGCTACACGGACCTCGACGGCGTGGGCACGGCGCGCACGGTGATTGTCTCGGGACTCCCCACGAAGGGACAGAACCACGACGGTGGCGCGCTGGGCTTCGGGCCGGACGGCAAGCTGTACTTCGCCATCGGCGACCTGGGCAACGGCACGGGCGTGGACGCGGACCTCACGTCGCTGGCGGCCAAGGTGAGCCGGGTGAACCGGGATGGCTCGCCGGTGAATGACAACCCGTTCAACGACGGCGTGGGTCCCAACAACGAGCGCATCTGGGCGCGAGGCTTCCGCAACCCGTTCACGCTCACGTTCCAGCCGAGCACCGGCCTCTTGTGGCTCAACGTCGTGGGCACCAACTACGAGCAGACCTTCGTGGTGAAGAGCGCCGCGCACGGGGGCTACAACGACTACGAGAACAACCAGCCAGCGACGAACAACTACATCACTCCCGTCATCAAGTACCGCACCGGCGGCATCGATGAGCGCACCCTCACCGCGAGCGGCGCGGTTCGCTCGGGCGGCGTCACCACCTTCACGACCACGGGCACCCACGGCTTCCGCAAGGGCGAGAAGCTCACCCTCGCCGGTGTCACGGACACGTCCTTCAACGGAGACTTCTACGTCGCCAGCACCCCGAGCGGGACGACCTTCACCGTGGCGCAGGTGGGTCTGGCGGATGCGAGCAGCGGCGGGGGTTCGGCGAAGACGCAGCGGTTGGGGGGCTGCATGAACGGCGGCGTCTTCTATGACGCCACGCTGTTCCCGCCGGAGTACCGCGGCAACTACTTCTTCGGGGACTACGTCGACGCCACCTTCATGCGTGCCACGCTGGCGGCGGACAACACCATGGCGACGGTGGACTCGTGGGGCACCAGCTTCACGTCGTACATCGACGCGGCGGTGGGCCCGGATGGCGCGCTGTACACGATCGGCTTCCAGGGCCGTCTGCGCCGCATCGTCCCCGCCAACCCAGGCCAGCGACTGGTCGTGTCGGGGCTGTATCCCCGCGTCGTCGAAGGCGGCCAGGCCACGTTCACCGTGCGCCTGGCGCAGGCGCCCACGAGCCCCATGGTGGTGGATGTCTACCGCGCTCCGGGCGGAAGCTCGGACCTGCGCATCTCTGGTCGCGCGACCTTCACCTTCACGCCCGACGACTGGAGTGTCCCTCGCGTCGTGACGCTCGAGGCGCTGGAGGATGCGGACGCCGTGCAGGACACGGCCACCTTCACCGTGTCATCGAGCGGCCTCACGTCGGAGTCCGTGCTGGCGACGACCATCGAGGACAACTCCGCGCAGCTCGTGCTCTCGTCGAGCAACGTCAACGTCCCCGAGGGCGGCACCGCGACGTTCACCGTGGCGCTCTCCCGCGCTCCGGCGAGCAACGTCACCGTGAACGTGGCGCGTGCCTCCGGGGACGCGGACCTGACGGTGCAGGCGGGCGCGACGCTGACGTTGACGCCGACCGACTGGAACACCCCGCAGACGGTGACGCTGGCAGCCGCGGCCGATGCCGACAACGCGGATGGGGTCGCCACCATCGCTGTCTCCGCCACGGGATTGGACTCGCGCACGGTGACGGCGACGGAGGTGGACAAGGACGACCTGGCTCCGGACATCACCTCCACCGCGCTCACCCGGGCGGTGGTGGGCAACCCTTATCGCTATGACGTCGACGCGCGAGCCCGTCCCGCGGCCCAGTACTCGCTCACGACCTCACCTCCGGGGATGAGCATCGACGCGGCCACGGGCCTCATCACGTGGACGCCGACCACGGCGGTGACGGTGGACGTCGCGGTGCGCGTGACGAACGGCGTGGCTCCCGATGCCACCCAGACGTTCTCCGTCACGGTGACGCAGGATGAGCCTCCGGTCGCGAAGCTCACGCATCCCACGCAGGAGGAGCGCGTCTCGGGTGCGTCCGCGGAGTTCTATGGGGACTGCGAGGACGACGTGGGCTGCACGCATGCGGAGTTCTACGTGGACGGGGAGCGGCGCTACGTCGACGAGCGCACGGACAACCACTTCCACTTCGGCGGTGAGCACAACCGCTGGGACACGACGGACCTGGCGCCGGGAGGTCACCTGGTGCGCTTCGTCGTGGTGGACACGCGAGGCAACCGCGCGGAGGCCGAGGTGAAGGTGTGCGTGGGCACCGGAGACTGCACGCTGGTGCCGCCCGACGCGGGGACTCCCGACGCGGGGACTCCCGACGCGGGCGGAGGGGTGCCGGATGCGGGAGAGGAGCCGCCGTTGCCCCTCCCCTCGGGCGGTGGCTGCGGGTGCGGCGCGGCTCCCATGGGCGCGCTGGCTTGGGGCGCCTTGGCGGTGCTGGCGCTGGTGCGGCGGCGACGTCAGCTTCGCTGAACGGAGTGGGATTCGGGGACGGCGGTGGAGAGGGCCGCCGTCCGGAGTGCCTCCACGAGGTCGAGCGTCGGGGTGACGAACTTCTCCAGGTCGACGGCGGTGAAGGGCACTCCTGGGTGCTCGGCCTCCAGCAGTCCCTCGATGATGACGAGGTGCTTGTAGTCCTTGCTGGCTCGCAGCAGGGGTTCTCGCACGTGGGGCGCGACGAGGAGCGCGCGACCCTGGGGATTGAGGTCCTTCAGGTCCAGCGCGGCGTCCAGCTCCGTGTCGCCCACCGCCCCGTCCCTCTTGCCGAGGCGCTCGAGGAACCTGTCCAGCAGGACCTTGCTCTCGAGGTGGAGGCCGGAGGGAAGGACGTCGCTCAGGTCCACGCGAAGGACGGCCAGGCGCCGGCTTGCTCTTCCCTGGTTGCGGGTCTCGGTCGCCAGGGAGACCTGCGCCCCGTGGTGGACCCCCAGGACCTCGATCTCCCGCGCGATTTCGTCGTAGCTCCATCCTCGGGCTGTCGCGAAGGTGCGCCACGCATGCTTCGTCTTCCGCGCGATGTGGAAGTTCTGCCAGGCGGAGGCGGCGATGAGGAGCACCGAGGCCAGGATGACGCCACCTTTCACGTACGCCTCTTCGGTCATGAAGGGAATCATCCTCCCTCTCCGCCCTGCACGGCCAGTCGCCCTCGTGGGTCCTCCAGCGGCTCACGACGTGCGAGGCCGACCGCGCGGAAAAGCCGCCGGATTCCAGACACTTGCCCCTATGTCAGAGGGAGCGTGTAAGGGAGCAGGCGCCCGGCGCTTGGTGCGGACGGCATCCCCGGAGGAGGCTGCTGGCTGGCCTGGGTGCCGTGGGGTTGAGGGAGGGTGAACGCGGGATGCGCTTGCTGCACACGTCGGACTGGCATCTGGGACACACGCTGTACGACGTCTCGCGCGAGGCGGAGCACGGCGCGTTCCTGGAGTGGCTCCTGGACACGCTCGAGGCCCAGGCGGTGGATGCGCTGCTGGTGGCCGGCGACATCTTCGACACGTCCAATCCCAGCGCGGAGGCCCAGGCGGCCTGGTACCAGTTCATCGCGAAGGCGCGTCGGCGGCTGCCTCGGTTGGATGTGGTGGTGATTGGCGGCAACCATGACTCGGCGGCGCGGCTGGATGCGCCGGACCCGCTGTTCGCGGCGCTGGGCGTGAAGGTCGTGGGGGGACTGCCGCGGGGGGAGGGCGGGGTGGACCTGGCGCGGCTCCTGGTGCCGGTGCACGACGCGAAGGGGCATGTGGCGGCGTGGGTGGCGGCGGTGCCGTACCTGCGGCCGGCGGACCTGCCTCCGATGCGCGAGGACGTGGGGGACCGGTTGGTGGAAGGTGTTCGCGCGGTGTACGCGGAGGTGCTGGAGGCGGCCCGGCATCGCCGTCAGCCGGGGCAGGCGCTGGTGGCCATGGGCCATTGCTACATGACGGGCTCGGAGCTGTCGGAGCTCAGCGAACGCAAGATCCTGGGCGGCAACCAGCATGCGTTGCCCGTGGACCTGTTCCCCGAGGACGTGGCGTACGCGGCGCTGGGGCACCTGCACAAGGCGCAGCGCGTGGGTGGGCGTGAAGGGGTCCGCTACAGCGGCTCTCCGCTGCCGCTGTCGCTGTCGGAGGCGGGCTATCGGCACCAGGTGTTGCTGGTGGACTTGAAGGGCGAGGTGCTGGAGCGCGTGGAGTCCGTGCCGGTGCCTCGCCGGGCGGAGATGGTGCGGGTGCCCGCGCGGGACGCGGCGGTGCTGGACGACGTGCTGGCGCTGCTGGAGGCGCTGCCGGCGCTGGATGAGGCGACGCCGGAGTGGCGGCGGCCCTACCTGGAGGTGTGCGTGTCGCTGCCTCGGCCGGAGCCTTCGCTGCGGCAGAAGGTGGAGAAGGCGCTGGAGGGACGCGCGGCGCGGCTGGTGAAGCTGACGCCCGCGTACACGGGCACGGGGGGCGCGCTGGCGGAGACGGGGCCCGCGATGTTGTCGCTGCGGGAGCGCACGCCGGAGGACGTCTTCCGCGCGCGCTACGCACGGGACTACGAGGAGCCTCCCTCCGAGGTGTTGCTGGAGTCGTTCCACACGCTGCTGACCCAGGTGCAGGAGGACGCGTCATGAGAATCCTCGGCATCCGGGGGAGCAACCTCACGAGCTTCGCGGGGAACTTCGCGCTGGAGCTGGACCGGCCGCCGCTGGACCGGCTGGGGCTGTTCGCGATTACGGGAGCGACGGGGGCGGGGAAGAGCACGCTCCTGGATGCGCTGTGTCTGGCGTTGTTCGACCGGACGCCGAGGTTGGGCGGGCGTGGCGGCGTGCCGGTGGGTCGGGCGGACGAGGAGGACGAGGCGCGGCTGTCCGCATACGACGTGCGCGGCATGTTGCGCCGGGGCGCGGGCGAGGGCTTCGCGGAGGTGGACTTCCAGGGGAAGGATGGTCGGCGCTACCGGGCTCGGTGGTCGGTGTGGCGGGCGCGAGGGCGCGCGGAGGGGCGCTTCCGGCCGCAGGAGATGAGCCTGACGGAGGTGGCGTCGGGGCAGCAGTTCGGCCGCACCAAGGGCGAGGTGCTGACGGCCATCCAGGAGCGGCTGGGGTTGTCGTTCGACCAGTTCCGTCGCTCGGCGCTGTTGGCGCAGGGGGAGTTCGCCGCGTTCCTCAAGGCGGACGCGAATGAGCGCGCGGAGCTGCTGGAGCGGATGACGGGCACGGAGGTGTACAGCCGCCTGTCGATGGCCGCGCACGAGAAGAACAAGGCGGAGCAGGAGCAGCTGGCGCAGCGGGAGCGGGGGCTGGCGGCGATTGCGCTGATGGAGCCGGGGGAGCGGAGCGCGGCGGAGGGGCGGCTCGTCGAGGAGGCGCAGGCGTGCAAGGGCGTGGAGGCGCGGCTCTCGGAGGCGGAGAGCGCGGCGGCGTGGCACTCGGAGCGGGTGTCGTTGGTGAGTGCGCAGGGGGAGGCGGAGGGGCGGGAGGCGCGTGCGGCGGAGGCGGTGGAGGGGGCGGCGCCTCGGGCGCGGAGGTTGGAGGAGGTTCGGGCGGCGGAGTCCTTCCGAGGGGCGGTGACGTCGGCGGCGGAGGCGGAGCGTCGGTGGGAGGAAGCGGAGGCCGCGTGTCGCGCGCGGGCGGCGGAGCTGGAGGGGGCGAAGGCGCGGTGGGCGCAGCTCCAGTCGGCGTTGCAGGGGGCGGAGGAGGCGCGGAGGAGGGCGCGGGCGGCGCAGGAGGAGGCGGCGCCTCGGTTGGAGGAGGCGGCGGAGCTGGATGCCCGGTGTGCGGCGGCGGCGCGTGACGCGGAAGAGGCGCGGGGGCGTGCTCGGGCGGCGGAGGCCGAGGCGGTGAAGGCTCGGGGCGTGCTCGAGGAGGTGGTGGCTCGCGAGGAGGAGGCGCGGGCGAAGGGGGAGGGGGCTCGGGCGTGGCTGGTGGAGAAGGCGCATTGGGAGGCGTTGGCGAAGGAGTGGCCTCGCTGGCAGCGCGAGCTGGAGCGGTACGAGGTGGCGCTGGGCGAGGGGCAGACGGCGCGGACGGTGGTGGAGAAGCAGCGGGGCGAGGTGGACCGGCTGCGCGAGGCTTCTCGGCTGAGGCGCGAGGAGCGCGACGCGGAGGTGGAGTCGGAGTCGCGGGTGCAAGCCACGGCGACACATGCCGAGACGGCGCTGGGGGAGGGGACGGGGGTGGAGCGTCGCGTGCTGCGCGAGTCGCTGCTCGCGAGGCAGGAGACGCTGCGAGCGTTGGAGATGGCGCGGCAGGGGTTGTGTGCGGGTGAGGCCGAGGCGACGGAGGCGGAGCGGGAGGCCCAGGCCGCGAAGGGGGAGGTCGAGGCCGCGTCGTTGGCGGTGCGTGACGCGGAGGTCCGGAGGGTGGAGGGGGAGGCGGCGCTGAAGGAGGCCCGCAGGGCGCTGTCGGTCGCGGAGGCGACGCAGGGGCACGCGGCGCAGCGGGCCTTGCTGCGCGAGGGCGAGGCGTGTCCGCTGTGTGGCGCGACGGAGCATCCCTATCGGCACGAGGTGCCCGCGCTGGCGGGACTGGTGGCGGAGTCAACCGCGCGCGTGGAGACGCTGGAGGCGCAGCGGGCGGAGTGCTCGAGAGCGGAGGTGTCCGCGAGCGCACGACAGGCGGCGGCACGAGCGCGCGTCACACAGGCCGAGGCCCGGCGCGAGAGTGCGGCGGTGCGGTGCGCGGAGCACCGTGTGGCCTGGGGACGTGGCCGCGAGAAGTGGCGACAGGTGAGCGACTCCACCGCGCCTGTCGAGGACGGTGCCTCGTCCGAGGCGGGCCTCTGGCTGGAGGCGCGGGCCACCGAGCTGAAGGCGCGGCTGTCCGCCTTGAAGTCGGAGGAAGAGGCCGCGGAGGGGCTGGCCCGGGCGGCACGTGAAGCCCGCGCGGCACTGGAGACTCAGCGCACCCGCCGTGAGCACGCCGCCGATGCGCTCCGGCGCGCGGAGGAGTCCTTCACTCGCGCGGAGGGAGCCCTCCGGGAAGCAGTCGCCCGGCTGGACGCGGCCGAGTCCACGGTGCGCCAGGTCCTCACGGACATGGCCCCCATCTTCTCCTCGGACGCCGGATGGGAGGCGAAGCTGGAGGCCGCCCCCGCGGACTTCCGCCAGAAGTGCGGCAAGCGCGTGTCCATGTGGAAGGAGCGCGAGGACATCGTCCAGAAGGCCAAGGAGCGCGCCGACGAAGAGCAGCGGCACCGCGCCCATGCACAGGGCTTGCTGGACGTGAGCGCTCGTCGAGCCCAGGAGGACTCGGGGACGGCGGCCCTCAAGGAACAGTCACGCGACGCAGCCACCCGAGCTCGCGCGACGCTCCTCGACGGTCGTCCCACGGACGAGGTCCGCGCTGAACTCCGTCACGCACTCGAATCCGCGGAAGCCACCTACGAGAAGTCCCGCCAGTCCGCCGAGTCCGCGAGGCAGGCCGAGGGCGTGGCGCTGGCCCGCGTGGAGGACGCGACGCGGGGACTGAAGGCCGCGCTGGAGTCACGCGACTCCGCTCGAATGGACCTGGAGCGGCGTCTGTCCGCGCAAGGTGTCTCGCTGGAAGCCGTGAAGGCCCTGCTCGCGCACGATGCCGCCTGGTGTGAAGCGGAGGCTCGGGCGCTGGCCGCGTTGAAGGAGGCCCTGGCCCATGCCCGCGCGGTGCTCGAGGAGCGGCGAGCCCGCCGTGCCGCCCACGAGGCGAGCGGGGCCCCAGCCCTGTCGGAGGCCGAGGCCGCCACCGCCCGTGAGCAGCTTCGTGCCGACGTGGAGGTCCGCCGCCGCGCCGAGGCCCTGCTGCGCGCGAAGCTGGACGCGGACGACGCGGCCCGCGCCCGCCACGGCAGCGAGGCCCAGGCCCTCGCGGAGCGCAGGCAGGCGGGCGAGGTCTGGAAGGCGCTGAGCGACCTGATCGGCTCGCACGACGGCAAGCGCTTCAAGGTGTTCGCCCAGAGCCTCACGCTGGACGCGCTGCTGCTCCACGCCAACGCGCACCTGCAGGAGCTGGCCAGGCGCTACCGCCTGATGCGCGTGCCCGGCCATGACCTGGACCTCCAGGTCGTCGACGGGGACATGGGCGACGAGGTGCGCGGCGTGGCCAGCCTGTCCGGTGGCGAGAGCTTCCTCGTCTCGCTGGCGCTCGCGCTGGGGCTCGCGTCGCTGTCGTCCGAGACGACGCAGGTGGAGACCCTCTTCATCGACGAGGGCTTCGGCACGCTGGACCCGGAGACGCTGGAGGTGGCGCTGGCCACGCTGGACGCGCTCCAGGCCACGGGCAGGCAGGTGGGCATCATCTCCCACGTCTCCGGACTGGCCGAGCGCATCGGCGTGCAGGTGCGCGTGGTGAAGCAGGGCGGGGGCCGCAGCCGTCTGGTGGTGGAGGGGGACCTGGGAATCCCCTCCGCGCCCGCCCCGGAGGTCCGACTGCTCGCTTGAGCGTGCCGGACCTTATGCCGTGGTGCCCATCAACCCCCGCACCACGGCGGCCACCGCCAGGGGCGTGGCCACCCGGTCATCCGCGAGTGACGCGAGCGCCCGAGCGAACTGCGCCGCGGAGCTGAAGCGCTGCGCCGGATTCGGAGCCAGCGCGCGGTCCAGCACCAGCGCGAGTGCGTCCGACACCTCCGGGACATGCAGCCGCACGGGACGCACGCGGCCTCCTCGGATGGCGGACTCGACCTCGTCCCCGGGGCCCGAGGGGAAGGGGGACTCCATCGACAGCAGCTCGTACAGCAGCACCGCGGTGGCCCACAGGTCCACCGCCACGGAGACCTCACCCGCGAGCAGCTCCGGGGAGCGGTAGTGCTGCTTGCCCAGCCGCCGGGCATCCAGCGCCAGCCCCGCCCTGGAGCGCGCCACGCCGAAGTCCGCCAGCTTCACCTCGCCGGTGCGCGACAGCAGCACATTGTGCGGGGACACGTCGCAGTGGACGACGCCCAGCGGCCGCCCCGTGGGACTGGTCGCCTGGTGCGCGTGGGCGAGCGCCTCCAGCACCTGCCGGACGATGAGGACGGAGATGTCGATGGGCAGCTCGATGCGCCGCCGGCGGCACTGGGCCAGCACCCGTCCCAGATCCGGCCCCTCCACCAGCTCCAGCGCCAGGTACCCGCCGTCGGGCAGCTCCCCATACTCGACGAAGCCGACGATGTGAGGGTGGCTCAGGCACCGAGCGAGCTCCGCTTCATGCAGGAGCTGCTCGTGGGCCTCGTCATCGTGCGTGCGCTCGGGGCGCACCCGCTTGATGGCCACGTGCTCCCCCTCTCGCGGGCCGTCCTTCACCCGGGCGAGGAACACCTCCGCCATGCCGCCCCGGCCCAGCCGGGAGAGCAGCTCGAAGCGGCCACAGTCCCGAGGCCAGTGCTCCAACCCCTCGACCATGACCTACCCCGCTCCGCCCACCAGGCTCGCCAGGTAGCGGTCCAGTGTCTGGGAGAAGGTCGCGTCGTCGCTGAGGAACGCGAGTCCCACCCCGCCGCTGTAAGGGTCATCCACCACGTGCACCACCACCGCGTCGCCCTGGAGCCGCTCGCCATTGGGCAGCTTCACATCGACGGTGACGATGCTATCCGGCGGCGGTCGGTGCGCGGTGCGGATGAAGAGCCCGCCGTTGGAGATGTTCAGCGCGTGCTCCCGCACGAAGTCCAGCTCGGTGCGGAACTCCAGCTCCAGCCTCACCGCGAAGCGGCGGCCCCGGCGCTGGGGGCTCCCGGGCGGCGCGGGAGGCACGCGGCGAGGATCCAACTCCGGCGTCGGCGCGGGGGGCGGCGGCGGAGGCGCCGAGGGAGGAGGCGGCCGGGACGTCAGCGCACCCACATGCTGCGCCAGCAGGCGAGAGGCCTCCGCGCGCTCATGGCCCCCGAAGGCCCGCCCTCCCGCGAAGGTGAGGTGGCGGAACGCGTCGCGCTCCGCCTTGGGCAGGCGCCACAGCTCCACGAACGTCCCCCCGCTGCGCTTCACCTCGTCCGCGAGCCGCTCCACGGCCGCGCGCGGATAGCCGGGCGCTTCCACCTTGAGCTCGATGCCCGCCTGCTCTGCCTGCATCGCCACGACGAGTTGCAGCGTCTGCGCCGAGGGCAGCAGGGCCTCGAGCCCCTCCACGACCGCCGCGGCGCGCTCGGGTGTTGCCCTTCCATTCCACAAGGCCGCGAGACCGAAGACAGGCACGAAAGAGACGATAGCTGAGGGAATGGGGGGGGCGAACACTGTTTGCTAACAGTCATGCCGCAATCGCTTCATGGGACTGAACAGAGTCCATACAAAGAGCGACTTCCGGCCCGTACCCACGGGAATAGTGCCTGACGAACACCCTCCGGTCTTCATAGACTTCGGGTTCCCCCTGACTCACCCCCCATTTCCCCCCGGAGTCAGGGGAAGGGAGTCGAATGATGCGTACGCCCCTCTCACGGCTCATCGCCTGCGTGCTCATGTCAGCGTCATTGCTGGTGGGCTGCGGTGGGTCGGACCCCGATGATCCCAAACCCCAGGTGACCGAAGATGGTGGTTCGGACGCGGGGTCGGATGCAGGCCACGATGAGGAAGATGCGGGAATTGATCCGGATCCCGACCCCGACCCGGGCAAGGTGCCCACGGACATCGAGGACCCCGACAACCGCAACAAGGACTCCGACTGTGATGGCCTGACGGACGCGGAGGAGTTCGCGAATGTCTATCCCAACGGGCTGAAGACGGACCCGGGCCTGCGCGACACGGACGGCGATGGAATCCGTGACGGCGTGGAAGTGGGCCGCACCAGCAGCGTCGACCCGAAGTGCTCGTTCCGCGCGGACATGGACCCGCACTCGCGCACCTCGCCGGTGAAGGCAGACACGGACGGGGATGGAATCTCAGACGGTCTGGAGGACACCAACCGCAACGGCGCGCGGGAGATTACGGAGACGGACCCGAACGCCATCGACTCGGATGGTGACGGCATCTCGGACGGCGAGGAGGACACCAACAAGAGCGGTACGGTGAGCCCCGGTGAGACGGACCCGCGCAAGCGCGACACGGACGGCGACGGCCTGTCGGACAGCATGGAGCGCAAGCTGGGCACGGACCCGCTCAAGCCGGACACGGACAACGACGGCTGCAGCGACGGCGACGAGGACCGCAACCGCAACGGCGTGCGCGACAGCGGCGAGACGGACCCGAAGGTCGCGGACTGCGCGGCCTCCATTCCGGACGCGGACTTCGACGGCATCCCCGACTCGGTGGAAGCCGCCACGGGCACCGACAAGAACAAGGCGGACACGGACGGGGACGGCCTGCCCGACGGTGTCGAGGACGAGAACAAGAACGGGCGCGTGGACCCCGGCGAGACGGACCCCCGCCTGACGGACACCGACTGTGACGGCCTGCAGGACGGCCCGGGCCGCAACGGCTTCCTGGGTGAGGACGCCAACAGCAACGGCAAGGTGGACGGCGCCGAGACGGACCCGACCAACCCGGACACCGACGGTGACGGCCTGCGCGACGGCCTGGAGCGCGGCGTGACGACGGCGCTGGCGCCGCGCAAGGACTGTGGCTACTCGGGCGATGCGGACCCGGGCACCACGACGAGCCCGACGAACCCGGACTCGGACGGCGACACCATTCCGGACGGCGCGGAGGACGCGAACCAGAACGGCCGCGTGGACCCGAACGAGCTGGACCCGAAGAACCCGGCGGACGGCGCCTCGGGGACGCCCGCGGGCCAGGCGTGCCGCGTGAGCAACCTGCGGCCGGTCACCTTCAAGGAGGAGAACGGCGCGGACATCCGGCTCGCGCTGCCGGCGACCTTCAAGGACGCCAACATCACCTACCTGACGGCGGGTGGCTCCACGGTGGGCGTCATCGGCTGGGATGACACCAAGCAGGTGACGATGATTGCGTACAAGCGTGGTGTGGTGGGCAACTCCACCACGCCCACGGGCGACGAGGCGGGCATCCGCGCCGCGTCGTTCAGCAACGTGACGCGCGACGTCTCCCAGACGTTCACGACGTGGGACGGCTACGCGGCGCTCGCGGCGCGCTACTCGATGCCGGGCTCGGGCGACCTGAAGACGGTGACGAACACGCTGGCCCGCTCGCTGGTGCCCAACAGCACGGGTGCGCTCACGGGAACGGCGGGTGTCGCGGGTCCGTTCACGCTCCAGGCGCAGTACGTCCACCGCACCAACGACAGCGTGCTGGTGGTCCTGGCCCTCACGCCGACGGTCAGCTACACGGAGGCGGGCAGCCTCTTCACGCTGTCCGACGCGGCGGGTGGCTCCTCGCTGGCGCAGTTCGGCGACGCGGACGCGGTGCAGTGCGAGCTGTTCACCTCGCCGACGGCGGTGGTGGACTTCCTCTTCGTGGTGGACGACAGCGGCTCCATGGCGGACTCGCAGGCGGCGCTGGCGAACGCGGCCACGGCGGTGGCCAACAAGCTGGCCAACTCGACGTTGGACTGGCGCCTGGCGATGGTGACGTCCAGCTACACCTCCGGCAACTCCAGCCACGTCAACCGGGGCGTGGTGCGAGGCTTCACCCGCAACATCAACCAGTTCAAGGCGTGGCTGACCACCGACAGCGCCTGCGGTGCCAATGGACAGTGCTCCGGCGTCACCATTCCCGCGGGGACGGACCCCACCACGTGCTCGGCGTCGACCCCGTCCTGCTGGGTGGGGACGGGCGGCTCGGGTTCGGAGTGGTCGATGGACGCGGCTCGCGCGGCCATCAATGACAAGCTCGTGCCGAATGGCACGACGGTGGCTGACCGCATCCGTCCCGGCGCGAAGGTGGTGGTCGTCATCCTGACGGACACGCACGACTACTCGACGGACAGCATCGCGACGTTCGAGCAGTACTTCAAGGGCACGGGCACCACGGCGACGACCAAGAACCCGCTGAACCAGGTCATCCAGGTCCACGGCATCATCTGCCCGCCGGAAGGTGCGACGGGTGACACGTCGACCTGGTGTCACAACCAGGAGGACCCCCGCAACCCGAAGCACCTGGACATCATCCAGGCGACGGGCGGCGTGGTGGGCAGCATCCGGAACTCCGCGTCCATCACCACGACCATCAACGGCATCGTGGACAGCACCATCGCCGCGGTGGGCCACAAGACGCAGCAGCCGCCCATCGGCGCCTCGGTGAAGGTGTCCGTGGCGGCGGTGGCGAACCCGACGTCGTGCCCCACGCCGTCGGACCTGCCGCGCAGCCGCGTCAACGGCTTCGACGTGGACGGCATCAACCGCACGCTGTCGTTCTTCGGCGGCTGCCGCCCGCAGGCGAACAACACGCAGGCGGCGGTGTCCTACCGCTACTGGAGCGACCGCACGACGAGCCCCAACGGCGTGCCGCCCCCGTGCAAGTCGGACCCGAACTACGACCCGACGCAGGCGGACTACTGCAAGCGCCAGCTCGTCTGCAACCGCGTGACGGACAAGTGCGAGTGCCCCGCGGACTGCGGTGGTGGCGGAGCGCCCGGCCAGGTCTGTGACACGGACGTGAACGTGTGCGCCTTCAAGTGCGCGCCGGACTGCGGTGGCGAGTGCGGCACCTACGAGTCGTGCAACTCGGCGACGTGCGCCTGCACGTGCGTCCAGTCGGCGACGTGCGCGCCGGGCTACAAGTTCGACCCGAGCGTGTGCGCCTGCGCGTGTGACACGTCGGTGCTGAGCTGCGGCTCCACGTCGCAGCCGGATGCGGCCTCGTGCTCGTGCGCGTGCAAGACCGACTGCGGTGGTTGCCCGGCGAACACGCGGTGCAACGTGAACACCTGCGCGTGTGAAGGCGTCATCGGCTGAGGCCCTGACGTCCGCGCCGGTCCTCGCTGAAGCACGCGAGGGCCGGCGGCTCGCGACGAAGAGATGAAAGAAGGCCCCGGTGGCATCGCGCCGCCGGGGCCTTCGTGTTCCAGGCTCTGTCCGCGTACGTTCGGAGGCTAGCGGCCCGTGCCGAGTCCCGCCGGCGCGGCGGCCGTGCGCAGGACGGGGTAGACGCGCAGCTGGGTGTCGCGGGCGGGGTGGCGCTCATAGAAGAAGCGCAGGCGCGCGCGCGCGTCCTGGGCGAAGGCGGGGTCCTTGAGCTTCGCGTCCCACGCGGCCTTCACGGCGGCGTCCTTGGCGAGCAGCTCCCGCGCGAAGGGCTCCAGCACGTAGTCCTCGATGTATTCCTTCTGCTCGAAGTGGGCGTTGAAGAAGCCCCAGGAGAGCAGCGAGTCGGGGCCGGAGGGCTCGAACAGGTGCGCCACCAGCTCCACGCCGGGCTGGGCCACGGGCACGTACAGCGTCCCCGCGGGGAGCGCCTGGGACTGCTTCTCCCACGCGCCCTTGACGGAGAGCGTCTGGTGGCCCTCGTTGGAGGAGGGGCTCCACTTCGACTCGGTGGCGCGGAAGACCTCCACGTCGCTCGCGGGCGTGGGGCGGGAGAGGCGCTGGAAGCTCAGGCCGTGGGTGGTGAGCTTCTGGGAGACCCAGGCGGCGTGCGCGGGAGGCACCAGGTAGCCGCCCGAGGGCAGCGTGACGGTGAGGGCGGGCTCCACCGTGTCGAAGTAGGGCACGGTCCAGACCTGGGGCTTGGAGTCGTCGTAGCGAATCCACGTCTGGCCGGAGACCTCGGAGGTGCCGCGCTCGTAGGCGTAGCCTCGGAAGGCGATGGGGCGGCTGTGGGCGGTGTTCTTCCACGCGAGCACCACGTCGCGCACCTGGCCGGCCTGGGCCTCCGCGTCGGCGGCCTTCACGGCGGCGAGCATCCCGGCGCCGTCGCGAGCGGCCATCCGCAAGAGGCTCGCGACGACGTTGCGCGTGGCCTTCACGCGCTGGGCATAGGGCTTCCAGGAGTGGGTCTCCACGAGGACGCCGAAGCGGCGGTGGCGGGCGGCGTAGGCGTGGCTGAAGCGCGGGGACGGCACGCCGTAGGCGAAGCCGGACATGGGGTCATCGTCCTCGCGGAAGGACGGGTAGAAGTCGAGCGGCTGGTGGCCCTGGGTCTCCAGCTCCTGGAGGAGCTCCTTCATCAGCTTCACGCCGACGGTGCGCAGGGGCGCGGGGCCGGACTGCAGGGGCTCGATGGCGATGGCGACATCGGGCTCGAACTTGGCGCCGTCGGTGACGTGCAGGTCCGCGTAGATGAGCGCGTCCCAGGTGTTGAGGTAGCGCAGCAGGGCCACCATCTCCGGGGCGTCGGCTTTGACGTAGTCGCGGTTGAGGTTGAAGTTCTGGCCCGTGGTGCGCCAGCCCATCTCCTCGGGGCCGACCTGGTTGGGGCGGTTGTTGGGGGCGAAGCGCTCGTGGCCGTCGACGTTGAAGACGGGGACGAAGACGGCGGTGACGTCCTTGAGGACGCCGGGGAGCGTCTTGCCGGCGAGCAGGTCTCTCAGGAGCGCGAAGCCCGCGTCCTTGCCGTCGATTTCACCCGCGTGGATGCCGCCCTGGAAGAAGACGACGGGGCGCTTCTTCTTCGTATTGGCGGCGGGGGTGAGGGTGCCGTCGGCGCTCGCGATGAGGGCGAGCATGGGGCGGCCCTCGGGGGTGGTGCCGAACGTGTCGCAGCGCACCTTGCCGGGGAAGGCCTTGGGGAAGGCGCGGCAGAGGGACTCGACCTCGGAGTAGCGGCCGGTGCGTGTCCAGCCGCTCTGCTCGGAGACGGTGGTGAGGGGGAGCGGCGCCTGGGTGAGCGCCAGGGAGAGGGCGGTGGCGAGGAGCATCCTCAACCCTCAGCACAGGCTCTGGTGTGATTCAACCGCTGTGCACGGTGAGAGTTCCTCCCACGGGTAGGACGTGCAGGTGTTGTCGCGGCAAGTCACGGCGCGTCCACTCGGCGTCCAGGCGCCGGGGCGGCTCGTCGAGCGGCTCGTCGGTGAGCTTGAAGGTGCCCCAGTGCATGGCGAGGAAGTCCCGGGCGCGGAGGGCTTCAAAGGCTCGCACGGCTTCCTCGGGATTCATGTGCTGGCGGCTCATGAACCATTCCGGGTCATACGCGCCGATGGGGAGCATGGCGGCGTCGAGGTGGGGGAAGCGCTGGCCGATGTCGTGGAAGCCCTCGAACCAGGCGGTGTCGCCGGAGTGGTAGAGGCGGGCGCTGGAGCCTTCGATGACGAAGCCGCCCCAGAGCATGTCATTGGCGTCGTTGAGGCCGCGCCGGCTCCAGTGTTGGGAGGGGACGAAGTGGACGGTGACGGGGCCGACGCGGGTGGAGTGCCACCAGTCGAGCTCGGTGACGGCGAGGCCGCTGCCGCGGAACACGGGGGCGTGGCCGAGGCCGGTGACGATGGGGGCTCGGACGTCGACGAGGGTGGGGAGGTCCAGGTGGTCGTAGTGGTTGTGGGAGACGAGGCTGGCGGTGATGGGGGGAAGCAGGTGGGTGGGGAGGCCGGGAGGGACGTTGCGGCGGATGACGACGTTGATGGCGTCGCGCAGGACGGGGTCGATGACGAGGGAGATGCCATCGAGTTGCACGAGCCAGCTCGCATGGCCGAGCCAGGTGAGGCGGGCGCCTTCACCGGGGGCGGGGGGCGTGGCGAGGAGGGCGAGGTCTGGGGAGACGTGGGGGACGGGGGCGTGGTCGGGGGACTTGCGGCGGCGGCCCGAGAGTTTGTCGGCGACGGCCCATTTGAAGACGGTGCTGAAGGGCTGGGGGCCGGTGCCGTCGAGGTTCTTGAAGCGCAGGGGCATGAGGGCGGAGTCCTAGGGGCGCGTGGGGCCCGAGCGCCAGTCATGCGCGCGAGGTGTGTGGGTTCGCAAGGGAATGCGGAGGGGGTCACCAGTGGGGGTGGCAGACCCAGGGGGAGGAAGGGCGACGTTGGAAGCAGCGGAAGCCGTCGGCGCAGGTGTCGGGGCCGTCGGGCTGACAGGGCTGCTTGCAGGACCAGCCGTCGCAGACGAGGTTGGAGGGGCACGGCGGGAGGTTCTGGCCGCAGCGTTGCTCGCACTCGGACCAGATGCGGTCGGGGAACTGGGGGGAGTGGATGACCTCGCAGGTCTGTCCTGGGGGACAGGGGGATTGCTGGCAGGAAGGGCCGAGGACTCGAGCGCAGGTGGACGCGCCTTCGTCATGACGGATGCACTGCTGGCCTTCGGGACAGTCACGTTGTTCGCAGGTCGGGAGGCAGAGAGGCTCGGGACGGGTGTCCGCGCAGAAGAAGTGAGATGCGCATGTTGGGGGGGAGGAGAGGGCGCAGGGACGGGCGCAGAATCCTCCTCGGCCGCCGCAGACGAGGCCAGGAGCACAGGCTTCGTCGTGAGTGGCTGGAACCTTGATGCATCGTTCTCCTTCCGTGCGGACTCCGCGAGGGATGCAGTAGCGAACCAGGGGGCCCGAGCCCTCCGTGGAGAGGAGCTGGCAGTGCTGGCCGTCGGAGCATTGCGCGTCGGTGAGGCACTGGCTGTCAGCGCAGTATTGCGCATGGGCGCGGGCATCCATGAGGCAGCCCAAGGGAGCCTCGCAGGCGGCGCTGTTGGAGCAGTTTCGGCGGTAGGTGCGGAGCCGGCTTCGTTCTTCCATGGAGAGGACGGGGCTGATGGTCCGGCCATGGCTGTACTCGGGTGTCTGGGGCTGGAGCGCTCCGCCGAGAATGAGAACGAGTGGGAGGGGGAGGAGCAGCGCGGTGATGACCGTGGTGGGCGTCCGCCAGTTCATTCCGGGTCACCACAGTGTTCGATGCATTCAGGGTCGTTCGCGGGTTTGCCCTCGCAATAGCGTTCGCGTTCCTGGCTGGTGCACCGTGTGGGGAGGGTCTCCAGCGCATCTCGATGCGCGGCGCGGTCCGCCCAGCCGTCTCGCCGATGAACCTCGGGGCAGCCCAGCAGGGCCAAGGACAGCGCACAGACCCAGATGACTGGCCATGGCATCGCGTGTCCCCCGGGAGAGGAAGCTCTCACGAGTTCTACCATGGAGGCGCCTGGCTCTCCGGAGACATCGCCGTGCCTCTCGGCCCCCAGTTCAGTGGCTCACGCTGCGGCCAGGCTCGGCGCTTCGGGGAAGCCCCCATCTGGCTCCGCTCTCACTTATATAGAGCGAGATGCTGCCCACCTCCGGCTCCACGACCCGCAAGCTCCTGCTCGCATTCGGCGCGCTCGTGGCCCTCTTCACCGCCGCTTCGGGCTTCGCGCTCGCCCGCCTGGCTGACATTCACGACGGCTCCCACCAGCTGCGTGAAGCCGGCAACCGCGTCCGTGATGCGCTCGAACTCGCCACCGCCGTGAGAGACCAGTACGCCCACGTGGCGCACACCATCATCCTCGGCAACGCCAGCCACGTTCACTTCCACGAGGAGTCCCGAGCACGCGTCGAAGCGCTCACCCGCAGCCTCCGCGAGCAGGCGCAAGACGAGGAGGAGCGCGCCTGGGTGGCCGACATCCAGGAGAACGGCGACGCCCTCGAGCGCCTGTACCGCGACTCCCTCCTCCCCGCCGTGCTCGCGAAGGACCACGCCACCGTCACCGCCGTCCACAGTCAGGTGCTCGAACGCGTGTCGCTCGTCCAGGCCCGCGCCGAATCCCTGGCGCATCGCTTCGACAACTCCATCGGCTCCTTCGAGGCCCACGTCGGCGCCGTCGAACACAACAGCTTCCGCTGGGCGCTGCTCCTGCTCGGCGGCGCCACGCTGTTCGCCATCGGCGTGGGCATCTACATCGGCAACTCCGTCGCCCGCCCCGTCGCCCGTCTGTCCGAGGGCGCCGCGCGACTCGCCCAAGGAGACCTCGACACGCGCATCCCGGAGAACGACCCCGGAGAGCTCGGCCAGCTCGCCGCGCAGTTCAACCGCATGACCGAGGCCCTGCGCACCCATCAAGCCCAGCTCGTTCAACACGAGAAGCTCGCGAGCGTCGGCCGCCTCGCCGCCGGTGTGGCGCACGAAATCAACAACCCCCTGGGCGTCATCCTCGGCTATGTGCGCATCCTCCAGCGAAAGGCGGAGGGCCCCCTGGCCGAAGACCTCAAGGTGGTCGAGGACGAGGCCGTGCGCTGCCAGCAGATTGTCGAAGGGCTGCTCGACCTCTCCCGTCCGGGCCATGGGCCCATGGAGAAAGTCTCCGTGCGAGAGACCTGTGAGGACGTCGTGGCGAGACTGCGAGAAGCCGAGCGGCTCGGTCAGGTGGAGGTGCGCGTGGAGGGCACCGCGAGCGCGTGGGCCCAGCCCCTGCGTCTGCGTCAGGTCCTGCTCAACCTCGTGAGGAACGCCGCGGAGGCCGCGGGCACGGGCGGCACCGTCGAGGTGCGAATCGAACCCGACAAGGACGGAGGCGCCAGCGTGGCCATCTCCGACTCCGGGCCCGGCGTGAAGCCCGAGGACCGTCGTCGCCTCTTCGAGCCCTTCTTCACCACCAAGTCCACGGGCACCGGCCTGGGGCTCGCCGTGAGCCAGGCCATCGCGGAGGCGCACGGAGGACGTATCGAAGCGGACACAGGTCCACTCGGAGGCGCGCGCTTCACCCTGCGACTCCCGCCCGCCTCCGCCGAGAGAGAGGCCATGGCATGAGCACTCCCTCGAAACCCAGTGTCCTCGTCGTCGACGACAAGGAGAACATGCGCAAGCTGTTCTCCCGAATCCTCGGAGACGCCTACGCGGTGACGGAGGCCGCGGACGGAGAGCAGGCCATCGCCCAGCTCTCGTCGCGCGCGTTCGACGTGGTGGTGACGGACATCCAGATGCCAGGGGCCGACGGCTTCGCCGTGCTGCGAGAAGTGAAGCACCGAGCCCCCGAGACGCAGGTCATCCTCGTCACTGCCTACGCGAGCATTCCCAAGGCCGTGGAGGCCATCAAGGAAGGCGCCTACGACTACCTCTCCAAGCCGTTCGATCCGGATGAAGTGGCGCTGGTGGTGGCGAGGGCCCTCGAGAAGCGCCGCCAGGGACACGAAGCGACGAACCTGAAAGCGCGCCTCGCCGTGGCCCCCGAGCTTCATGGTCTCCTCGGTGGAAGTGCCGCGATGCACGCGCTTCACGGCCTGCTGTCTCAAGTCGCGACCCGAGACCTCACCGTGTTGCTTACAGGAGAGACCGGCACCGGCAAGGAGCTGGCCGCGAGAGCCGTGCACCGAGAGAGCCCACGGGCCGCGAAGCCCTTCGTCGCCGTGAACTGCGGCGCGCTCCCCGCGGAGCTCGTGGAGAGCGAGCTCTTCGGTCACGCGAAGGGCGCCTTCACCGGGGCCACCGCCGCGAAGCCCGGCCTCTTCGAGGAGGCCCACGGAGGCACGCTCTTCCTCGACGAGATTGGAGATCTCCCGTTGCCGGTGCAGGTGAAGCTCAATCGCGCGCTGCAGGAGAAGGAGGTCCGTCGGGTCGGCACCACCACCGCGGTGAAGGTCGACGTCCGAGTCGTGGCCGCCACACACCGAGACCTGTCCGCCGAAGTCTCAGCGGGCCGCTTCCGCGAGGACCTCTACTACCGGCTCAACGTCGTGACGGTGCAACTGCCCCCGCTGCGCGAGAGGAGAGAGGACATCCCACTCCTCGCGATGCACTTCCTGTCCCGCGCCGGGCGTCCCGAAGTGGAGGGCTTCACCGCCGAGGCTCTGAGAGCCCTCGCCGCCCACGACTGGCCTGGGAACGTGCGTCAGCTCGAGAACGCGGTGGCGCGAGCCGTGGCCGTGACGAAGGGTCCTCGCATCACGCCCGAAGACCTGCCGCCGGAGATCAACACCACACGCGCCGCCGCGACGGGAGCCACAGCGCCAGGAGTCAGGGCTACGAGTGACTCCCTGGCGAAGCTGCCCTACCGAGAGGCGGTGGACGGAGCGAGGGACGCGGTGTCCCGCGAGTACCTCTCCGCGCTGATGCAGGAGTTCGGCGGCAACGTGACCCACGCGGCCGAGCGCGCGGGCATGGAGCGAGAGAGCCTCCACCGTCTGCTCAAGCGCTACGGAGTGCGCTCGGAGGACTTCAAGCGCTCCGAGTAGCACCGCGCTCCAACCGAGCGAGCTCGCTGATGCGAGGCTTCGGAAGCAACGTCACGGGCGGGCATGAAACACGAGCGCCTTCACCCTCGGCTCAATCCCTACGGTGTTCGCTCGGAGGACTTCAAACGCTCCGAGTCGCACCGCGTTCCAAGCCAGCCGGGTGGCTCCACCCCGCGCGAAGGAATGGAGCGTAGCACCTGCTCCCCTCCGGAGAGGGCGACCCGGAGCGAAGCGTCCCACCGGACTCGGACATGGCGCGCGAAAGCGCCCCCCGCGTCAGAACGCGGGAACCACCGCACCACCGTAGTTCGCCTCGATGAACTTGCGCACCTCGGCGGACTGGAGCGCCTTGAGCAGCACGCGGACCTCGGGGCGGGCATCGTCGCCCTTCCGGACCACGATCACGTTGGCGTACGGGTTGCGCGCGGAGGACTCGCTGGCCAGCACCTTGGCGTCGAGCTTCAGGTGCTTCTGCGCCTCCAGGAAGTAGTTTCCGTTGATGACTGCGGCGGCCACGTCCTCCAGCGTGCGAGGCTGTTGCTCGGCATCAATCTCCCGCAGCTCCAGCTTGCGCGGGTTGCCCACCACGTCCTGCACGGTGGCGGCGGCCCCCACGTTCTCACGCAGGCGCAGCAGCCCATGGTCCTCCAGCAGGTGCAGCGCACGCGACGCATTGCTGGGGTCCGACGGAATGGTGACCTGCGAGCCCTCGGGCAATTCCGCGAGCTGTCGATACTTCGTCGAGTACAGCGCCAGCGGCTCCAGATGCACGGCTCCGGCGCTGCTCAGCGACAGCTTCCGGTCCGCGGCGAAGCGCTCCAGATACGGCACATGCTGGAAGTAGTTCGCATCGAGCTGCCCATCGGACAGCGCGATGTTGGGCTGCACATAGTCGGTGAACTCGACCACCTCGATGCGCACGCCGTCGCGCAGTGCCACGGGCACCGCCGCGCGAAGAATCTCCCCATGGGGCACGGGATTGACGCCGACCTTGAGGGTGGGAACGCCCGGGGCCTCGCCCGTGGCGGGAGCTTCGGACTTCTTGCAGCCCGTCCCCACCAACAACACGGCGGAGATGGCGGCGAAAGCCAGGGGAATCAGCAGGAACGATGAGGGTGGCTTCATGGGGTGTGGAATCCAGACAGGGGGGGCGCGGCGCGAACATCACCGCCGCGCGGATATTTCAGTCGTGCGCGCGATGAGGCGCGGAGCTCGTGTGGTCGAACCGGGAGGCCAGGCCATCCCCCAACCACTGCACGAGCTGCACCAGCGCCAACAGCACGGCGAGGCAGCCCAGCATGACGTCGGTGCGGAAGCGCATGTAGCCGTACTTCACCGCGAGGTCTCCCAGCCCACCTCCACCCACGGCTCCCGCCATGGCGCTGTAGCCGAGCAGGCTGATAACCATGAGCGCCGTCCCGCGCACGAGAGAAGGCAGGGCCTCCGGCAGCAACACACGGAAGATGACGCGTGAGTGAGTCGAGCCCATCGCGATGGCCGCCTCCACGAGTCCCGCATCCACCTCCCGCAGCGCCTGCTCCACCACGCGGCCCATGAACGGAATCGCCGCGACCACCAGTGGAACGATGGCCGCCGTGGTGCCGATGGTCGTCCCCACCAGCCACCGCGTCAGCGGAACAATGGCCACCATCAGGATGATGAAGGGCACCGAGCGCCCCACGTTGACCAGCGTGCCCAGCACGCGATTCAGCGCCGGTCGCTCCCACAGGCCGCCCCGGTCCGTCAGCACCAGCAGCACGCCCAGGGGCAACCCCACGAGCACCACGACCAGTGTGGCCACGGACGTCATGTAGAGCGTCTCCAGCGTGGCCGTCCACAACCATCGAGCAAGTTCAGGCGGCACGAGCAGCCTCCTCGGTCGTCAAGCCCTGCTCGCGCAGGAACACCAGCGCCTGGCGCACCGCCTCCGGTGCCCCCGTGAGCTCGAACAGCAGTCGTCCCACGCGCGCCTCACCCACGCGCTCCAGCGAGCCCTCCAGCAGATGTGCATCCACGTCGAAGCGGCGCGCCAGCGTCGAGAGGATGGGGCGCGTGGAGTGCTCACCCGACAAGGTCAGCGCCACGCGATATCCACCGCGGAGGACAGGCCCCTCGCCGGTGGAGAACGGCGGGTAGCACAGCTCATGCAGCCGGGTTCCCGGTCGGGACAGGAGGTCCAGCACCTTGCCCTGTTCCACCAGTCGGCCCTGCTCCAGCACGGCGGCGGAGTCGCAGAGGGCCTTCACCACCTCCATCTGGTGGGTGATGAGCAGGACGGTGAGCCCCAGCTGCCGGTTGAGGTCCTTGAGCAGCGCCAGCACGGAGCGGGTCGTCTCCGGGTCCAGCGACGACGTCGCCTCGTCCGACAGCAGGATGCGAGGCCGAGGCGCCAGCGCGCGAGCGATGCCCACGCGCTGCTTCTGCCCACCCGACAGCCGCGCCGGGTAGACCTCCGCCTTGTCGCTCAAGCCCACCAACGCGAGCAGCTCCGCGACACGCGTGCGAATCTGCTCGCGAGGAAGGCCCGCCACCTCCAGCGGGTAGGCGACGTTCTGCGCCACCGTCTGCGAGGAGAAGAGGTTGAAGTGCTGGAAGATCATCCCGATGCCCTGCCGCGCCTTGCGCAGCGCCTCGGGACTCAAGCCCAGCAGCTCCTGCCCGTTCACTCGCACCCGACCCTCGGTGGGGCGCTCCAGCAGGTTGACGCAGCGGATGAGCGTGGACTTGCCGGCGCCACTCTGGCCCAGCACGCCGAACACCTCGCCCGGCTCCACCCGCAGCGACACGTCCTGGAGCGCCGGCACCTCACGCCCGCCCTGCTTGTAGACCTTGCTGATACCGCGCAGCTCAATCATCCACCGACTCCCTGCGGCGTGTTCGCGAGCTCCTCGGCGAACGCCGCGAAGGAGCTCCAATAACGCTCACCCGTATCCGGCAGCACGGTGAGCACCGTCTTGCCGGGACCCAGGCGACGTGCCACCTGCCGGGCCGCATGCAGCGCCGCGCCGCTGGAGACACCGACGAGCAGCCCCTCCTTGCGCGCCAGGTCCCGGGCCGCCAGGTACGCGTCCACATCCGCCACGTCGATGACCTCGTCGTACACGCCGCGGTCCAGCACCTCCGGGACGAAGTTGGCGCCCAGGCCCTGGATGCGGTGCGGGCCGGCCTTGCCCTGCGTGAGCAGCGGCGAGCGCAGCGGCTCCACCGCGACGACCTGGAGCGACGGGTTCGCCTTCTTGAGCACGCCCCCCGCGCCGGTGATGGTGCCGCCGGTGCCGATACCCGCGACGAACGCATCCAGCTTCGTCACGTCCAGGTCTCCCAGAATCTCCTTCGCCGTCGTGCGGCGGTGGATCTCCGGGTTGGACGGGTTGCGAAACTGCTGCGGCATGTAGCCCTTGTCGCCCAGCGACTTGACCAGCTCCTCGGCGGCCTCGACGGCGCCCGTCATGCCCTTCGAGGCGGGCGTGAGCAGCAGCTCCGCGCCATAGGCCTCGAGGATGCGGCGGCGCTCCACGCTCATGCTCTCCGGCATGGTGAGGACGATGCGGTAGCCCTTCACCGCGGCCACCATGGCCAGCGCGACGCCGGTGTTGCCGCTGGTGGGCTCGACGATGGTCATGCCCGGACGCAGGCGGCCGTGGTTCTCCGCGTCCTCGATCATGGCCAGGCCGATGCGGTCCTTCACGCTGCCGCCCGGGTTGAAGAACTCGACCTTCGCCAGCAGGGTCGCCTCTTCGGCACCGCCGATGCGCGACAGCCGGATGATGGGGGTGCGGCCGATGAGCTGCGTCACGTCGGGATAGATGTTGTTGGGCATTCGCGTTTCTCGGTGGGAAAGGCCGGGACCGCGATGCTGCGCCCCGGCGTGTGGGGAAAAAGGAACGGCCCGTCTCCAGGTGCTGGGGACGGGCCGGACACGCCTGAGCGCGAAAGTGCGTGGCTCAGTACGCTCGTACGGACGGACCCGTCGCAGCACGACAACACGTGCCGCGACAACAGGTCCTGAACGGAGCGACGGAGACGAACATTGGCGTCAAGACGTAACCAATCCGCCCAAGACTTGTCAACCCGACCTCGCCTTCATGCGGCCTCGCGGAAGGAGCGCCCGAGGGCATTCGCCAGGTCCGCCTGGAGGTCCTCCACATCCTCCAACCCCACGGAGAAGCGAATCAGGCTGTCGGTGATTCCCCGGCGCTCGCGCTCGGCGGCGGGCACGGAGGCATGCGAGTGCCTCGCCGGCACCGTGATGATGCTCTCCACCGCGCCCAGCGACACGCCGAGCAAGGGCAGCCGCAGCGACTCCACGAACGTCGCCGCCATGGCGTCATGGGCCAGGCGGAAGGACACCACCGCCCCGGTGCCCGGGTAGAAGACCTCTCGAATCTCCGGCCTGGTCCCAAGCCACCGGACAAGGGCTCCCGCCGTGCGCACCTGCCGCTCCATGCGGACCTGGAGCGTCTTGATGCCCCGCTGGAGCAGGAAGCAGTCCTGTGGCCCCAGCACCGCGCCCACCGCGTTCTGGAGGAAGTAGACCTCCTTGGCGAGCTCCGGCGTGCGCACCACCACCGCCCCGGCGACGACGTCGCTGTGTCCCCCCAGGTACTTGGTGGCGGAGTGGATGACGATGTCGGCGCCTTCGGTGAGCGGACGCGAGAGGTAGGGCGACAGGAACGTGTTGTCGACGATGAGCAGCGCGCCGTACGTCCGCGCGAGGATGGACATCGCGGTGACGTCGGTGCGCCGCAGGAACGGGTTGCTCACCGTCTCCACGAGCAGCCCCTTGGTGTTGGGGCGGAACGCGGCCTTCACCGCGTCCGGGTCGCTGGTGTCGACGAAGGTGGCCTTCAGGCCGAAGCGGCTGAACACCTTCGTGAGCACGCGGTAGGTGCCGCCGTAGCAGTCGTCGGTGACGACCAGGTGGTCGCCCGCGCTGAACAGCATCAGCACGGTGGACAGCGCGGCCATGCCGGAGCCGAACGCGAACGCGCCCGCGCCTTCGTCCAGCTTGGCGAGCACGCCCTCGAGCGACTTGCGCGTGGGGTTCCCCGAGCGCGCGTAGTCGAACTCACCGGGCTGGTCGAGGCCCGGCTGGTCGAACATGGACACCTGGTAGATGGGCACCGCCGCGGCGCCCGTCACCGGGTCGACTTCATGGCCGGTGTGCAGCAGCCGGGTCGCGAAGTTCGACAGGGCGGGAGCGCCCGTCGAGCGCTTGGGCCAGATCGGAGATGATGTCATCGGAGTCCTCGATACCCACGGAGAGGCGAAGCAGTCGGTCAGTGATGCCAAGCTGTTCCCGGCGCGCGACGGGGATGTCCGCGTGGGTCTGCGTGGCGGGGAAGGTGATGAGGGTCTCGACGCCGCCCAGCGACTCGGCGAAGAGACACAGGCGCACGCCGGCGAGCACCTGGGGCACCAGGGCCGCTTCCGTGACGCTGAAGGAGAGCATGCCGC